>NZ_QXMN01000025.1:0-96294 GCF_003581445.1 Acidovorax cavernicola
CCCGAAACCCCCGTCACCCAGCCGCATTTCGAAGCCCCGCGCGGCCCTTCGGTCGAACTCATCAAGCTGCTGCGCGAGAAGTCGCCCCAAGACATCGCCGAGCTGATGCACCTGTCGGACAAGCTCTCGGCCCTCAACGTGGCCCGCTACGCCGCCTGGTCGCCCAAGAGCACCGACAAGAACGCCCGCCAGGCCGCCTTTGCCTTCGACGGCGACGTCTACGGCGGCTTCGACGCCCGCAGCCTCACGCCCGCCCAACTCGCCTGGGCGCAGGACCACGTGGGCATTCTCAGTGGCCTGTACGGCCTGCTGCGCCCGCTCGACCGCCTGCAGCCCTACCGGCTCGAAATGGGCACGCCGCTGGCCAATCGCCACGGCAAGGACCTGTACGCCTTCTGGGGCTCGCGCATCGCCGAGCACCTGAACGAGCGCCTGGCGGCCGACCGCACGCCGGTGGTCATCAACGTCGCCTCGCAGGAGTACTTCAAGTCGGTCGACCAGAAGGTGCTCAAGGCGCGCGTGGTCGAATGCGTGTTCCAGGAGTGGAAGGGCGACAAGTACAAGATCGTGAGCTTCTTCGCCAAGCGCGCCCGCGGCCTGCTGGCGCGCTGGGCCGTGATGCACCAGGCGGCCACGCCCAAGGCGCTGGAAAAATTCGATCTCGAAGGTTATGGTTTCGACGCCCAGGTATCGACAGCCGAAAGGCTGGTGTTCAGGAGGAAAGTCTGATGTCCCAAGCGATCAGTCCGGAACTGCGCGAATGGCTGGTCGCCCAGCTCGCGGCCGGACATTCGGTGCCCGCGCTGCGGGCCTCGATGCGGGCGGCCGGCTGGCACGATGCCGCGGCCGACACCGCGCTGGCCCAGCTCGAAGGCGGTTTCGCCGATGCCGAGACAGCCCTGGCGCCGGCCCGCACCGAGATGCCCGGCCCCGATCTCGACGGCGCGCCGCTGTACATCGATGCCGGCGACCGCCGTGTGCAGGTGCTGCAGACCGTGCGGCATCCGCGTGTCGTGGTGTTCGGCAACCTGCTGTCGGTGGAGGAATGCGAAGGGCTGATCGCCGCCGCGCGCGTGCGGCTGGCCCGCTCGCTCACCGTCGAGACCCGCACCGGCGGCGAGGTGCTCAACGTCGACCGCACCAGCGACGGCATGTTCTTCGAGCGCGGCGAGAACGAGATCGTCGCGCGCCTCGAACAGCGCCTGGCCATGCTGCTGCGCTGGCCGCTCGAATACGGCGAGGGCCTGCAGATCCTGCGCTACGCGCCCGGCGCGCAGTACCGCCCGCACTACGACTACTTCGACCCGAACGAGCCCGGCACGCCCACCATCCTCAAGCGCGGCGGCCAGCGCGTGGCCACGCTCGTGATGTACCTGCAGGAGCCCGAGCAGGGCGGCGCCACCACCTTCCCCGACATCGGACTCGAAGTGGCCCCGGCGCGCGGCTGCGGCGTCTTCTTCAGCTACGACCGGCCCGACCCCGCCACCCGCACGCTGCACGGCGGCGCGCCGGTGCTCGCGGGCGAAAAATGGGTCGCCACCAAGTGGCTGCGCGAGCGCGAGTTCAAGTAGAAGAAACAACATCAAGGAACCGATGAAAGTCACCGCCAACGGCCTGCAGATCGAAGTCGACGACACCGGCGGCGAAGGGCGCCCCGTCATCCTGCTGATCATGGGGTTGGGCATGCAGCTGGTCGCTTGGCCCGACGGCTTCGTGCAGCAGTTGGTCGATGCGGGCTTTCGCGTGGTGCGCCACGACAACCGCGACATCGGCCTGAGCCAGGGCTTCGATCATGCCGGCGTGGGCAACCTCGTGTGGGAGACCCTCCGCCACCGCATCGGCCTGAAGGTGCGCAGCGCCTACACCCTGCAGGACATGGCGCTCGATTCGCTCGGTGTGCTCGACGCACTGGGCATCGCGAAGGCCCACATCGTCGGCGCCTCGATGGGCGGCATGATCGCCCAGCGCATCGCCGCCACCGCGCCGCAACGCACCGCCAGCCTCGTGAGCATCATGAGTTCCAGCGGCGCACGCGGCCTGCCGGGCCCGCGCCGCGAGGTCGGCGCCATGCTCATGCGTCGTCCGCGCAGCCATGACGAGGCCGCGCTGGTCGCGCACAGCATCAGGCTGCTGCGGCTCATCCAGAGCCCTGCCTACCCGCAGACCGACGAGCAGCTGGCCACGCGCCTCACCTTCGGCATGCGCCGCGCGTATCACCCCGCCGGCCTGATGCGCCAGATGCTCGCCATCGGCGCCGACGACGACCGGCCGCAGGTGCTGGCGCGTATCGCGCGTCCCACGCTGGTGTTGCACGGCGACGCCGACGCGCTCGTGCCCATCGCCTGCGGACAAGACACCGCCCGCCGCATTCCCGGCGCGACCTTCGTGGCCATCCCCGGCATGGGCCACGACCTGCCGCCCGAGGTGTGCACCATCCTCGCCAACCACATTGCGCCGTTCGCGCATGCGGCCGATGCCGCCGCGAACGTCAAGGAAACGCCATGAGCCACGACCCCACCAAGCCCATCACCGCCAACACCCCCGAGCAATCGCAGCTCGGCCGTGCCTCGGCCTACGCCGACAAATACGACCCATCGCAGCTCTTCCCCATCGCCCGTGCCACGCAGCGCGAGGCCATGGGCATCCAGGCGGGCGCCTTGCCCTTCTTCGGCGCCGACCTCTGGACCGCCTTCGAGCTGAGCTGGCTCAATCCGCGCGGCAAGCCGCAGGTGGCCATCGCGCACTTCACCATCCCGTGCGAGACGCCGAACATCATCGAGAGCAAGTCGTTCAAGCTGTACCTCAACAGCTTCAACAACACCGTGTTCGCGAGCGCCGACGAGGTGCGCGAGCGCCTGCGCACCGATCTGTCCGAAGCCGCCTGGCGCGGCAGCGCGCAGCCCGCCACCATCGGCGTGAAGCTGCTCGCGCCCGAGATGTTCGACCGCGAGCCGGTGCACGAACTCGATGGCCTGGACCTCGACCGCCTCGACATCGAGTGCACCCGCTACCAGCCCGCCCCCGAGCTGCTGAGCAGCGACGCCACCCAGGCCCCCGTCACCGAGACGCTGACCAGCCGCCTGCTCAAGAGCAACTGCCTCGTCACCGGCCAGCCCGACTGGGGCAGCGTGCAGATCCGCTACAGCGGCCCGCCCATCGACCAGGCGGGCCTGCTGGCGTACATCGTGAGCTTTCGCAACCACAACGAATTCCACGAGCCTTGCGCCGAGCGCATGTTCACGGACATCTGGCGCCAGTGCCAGCCGACCAAGCTCGCGGTGTATGCGCGCTACACGCGGCGCGGCGGGCTGGACATCAACCCGTTCCGAACGAGCTGGCCGCAGGCGCTGCCGGTGAATGCGCGGATGGCAAGGCAGTAGGTCATCAAGCCATCGCCTGAAGCCCCTCTTCGGAATTCCCGAACTCGCAGCCCGTCCCCTGTGGCATTCTGAAAATCGTCCGCGACCCCGCGGGCGACATTCCAGAGCAGAGGCACACATGGTTGAAGGAAAAGTGGTCGTGGTCACCGGCGCGGGCGGCGGCATCGGGCGCGACATCGCACTCGCGATGGCCCGCAGCGGTGCGAAGGTGGTGGTCAACGACATCGGCGCGGGGCTTGACGGCGCGGGCGGCAGTGCCGGGCCGGCGCAGCAGGTGGTCGAGGAGATTCGCGCGGCCGGCGGGCAGGCCGTGCCCAACACCGACAGCGTGGCCGATGCCGCGAGCGCGGGGCGCATCGTCGAATGCGCGGTCGACAGCTTCGGGCGCATTGACGTGGTGGTCAACAACGCGGGCATCCTGCGCGACCGGTTCTTTCACAAGATGTCGGTCGACGAGTGGGACGCGGTGATCAAGGTGCACCTGTACGGCGCCTACTTCGTGAGCCGCGCGGCCGCGACGCACTTCAAGGAGCAGAACGCGGGCGCGCTCGTGCACATGACCTCCACCTCGGGCCTGATCGGCAACTTCGGCCAGGCCAACTACGCAGCGGCCAAGCTCGGCATTGCGGCGCTGTCGAAGTCCATCGCGCTGGACATGCTCAAGTTCAACGTGCGCTCCAACTGCATCGCGCCCTTCGCCTGGAGCCGCATGATCGGCGCCATTCCCACCGACACCGACGAGCAGCGCGCGCGCGTCGACAAGATCAAGCAGATGACGCCCGCCAAAGTCGCGCCGCTCGCGGTGTACCTGGCGAGTGACGCGGCTGCTGCGGTCAACGGCCAGATCTTCTCGGTGCGCAACAACGAGATCTCGCTCATCAGCCAGCCGCGACCGGTGCGCTCCATTCACCGCTCCGAAGGCTGGACGCCCGAGAGCATTGCCGAGCACGCGATGCCCGCGATGCGCGCCAGTTTCTTCCCGCTGGACCGTTCCGCCGACGTGTTCAGCTGGGACCCGGTCTGAGGACAAACCCGCAGGCGACGGCAGGCGGTGCCGTTCGCCGGACAATGCGCGTTCCTCCCGCTTCCTTCGTGCCACCCCGGTGAACCTGCATTTCGACCTGTTCGACCTGAAACTGTTCGTCTACGTGGCGGACGCTCGCAGCCTCACGCGCGGCGCGGAGAAGGCCTGCATCTCGCTGGCCGCCGCTTCCACGCGCATCAAGCAGATGGAAGAGGCGGTGGGCGGCAAGCTGCTGCATCGCAGTGCCCAGGGCGTGAGCCTCACGGCCGCGGGGCAGGCGGTGCTGTACCACGCCAAGCGCGTGATGCAGCAGATGGAGCACCTGCGCTGCGACATGCAGGACTTCGGTAAGGGCATCAAGGGCCATGTGCGGGTGTTCGCCAATACCACCTCGATCACCGAGTACCTGCCGCAGAAGCTGGCGGGTTTTCTCACGCAGCATCCGGCCGTGCAGGTGGACCTGCGCGAGTACCTGAGCGAAGAAATCGTGCGCGCCGTGGCCGACGGCGAGGCCGACATCGGCATCCTCGCGGGCGATGTGCACACCGGCGAGTTCGACGCGCGTCCCTTCGGCCGCAACCACCTCGTGCTGGTGGTGCCCATCACGCATGCGCTGGCCGGCGCCGCGTCGGTGGCTTTCGTCGACACGCTCGACGAGCAGCACGTGGGGTTGCACCACGGCAGCGCGATCCATCGTTTCCTGCAGCGACGCGCCGAACTGGCGGGGCGCGGCTTCAACCCGCGCATCCAGGTCAGCAGCTTCGAGGCCATCTGTCTGATGATCGAAGCGGGCGTGGGCGTCGGCGTGCTGCCGTCGTCGTCGGCGCAGCGGCTGGCAATGGCCATGCGCATCGCGACCGTGCCGCTGAGCGATGCCTGGGCGGAGCGCGAGCTGAAGCTCATCGCGCGCGACCGCGAACAGTTGCCCGCCTCCGCGCGCGAGCTGTTCGATCACCTCACCGCAGTCTGAGGCCATGTCCGCCGACCTGAAGTCGCTGCGCCTGTTCGTCGCCGTGTCCGACCACGGCAGCATCAGCGAAGGCGCCAAGCGCTGTCACATCGCGCTGGCTGCCGCCAGCAAACGCATCGCCGACCTCGAGGCGCGCGCCGGGTTGCCGCTGCTGGTGCGGCATGCGCGCGGCGTCACGGTCACATCGGCGGGGCATGGGCTGCTGCTGCACGCGCGCGCCGTGCTGTCGGCCATGGACCGACTCGGCGCCGAACTCGACGACTTCCAGAACGGCGTGGCGGGCGTGGTCAGCGTCATGGCCAACGCTTCGACCATCGCGCAGTTTTTGCCGGCGCAGATCGGCTCCTTCCTGCGCCTGCATCCGGTGCTCAAGATCGATCTGCAGGAGCGCGCGAGCACCGAGGTCGTCAAGGCCGTGCAGGCCGGGCTGGCCGACATCGGCGTGATCGAGGGGCAGACACCCGCCGACGGCCTCGAATGCCTGCCCTACCGCACCGATGAACTGGCCGTGGTGATCGCGCGCGACCATCCGCTGGCGCGGCGCAAGCGCATCGGCGTGGAGGAAGTGCTGGCCTACGAACATATCGTGGTGCGCGAAGGCACGGCGCTGCATCGCGTGCTGCTCTCCGGAGCGCTGGAGGCGCAGATGCCGCTCAAGGTGCGCATGCAGGTGGGCAGCTTCGACATGGTCTGCCGAATGGTGGAGCAGGGCGCGGGCATCGGCGTGCTGCCCTATGCGGCGATCCTGCCGCAGCTGCAGATCATGAAGCTGCGCTGCCTCAAGCTCGACGCACCCTGGGCGCTGCGGCGCCACGTGCTGTGCGTGCGCAGGCAGCAGGACCTGACGGTCGCGGCGCGTTCGGTGCTCGAACACCTCGGCCGTCCCGACTGAAGGGCGCGTTCGACGAGCCTTCGCGCCGCGCGAAGGCTCACGCCCGCCAAAAACGAATTGTTCTCCCGCGGTCCTCGCGCAAAGATGCGTGCAAACCAAAGGAGACACCCTTGAAGATCGTTCGCGTCAGCGCCACGCCGCTGAACATTCCCGTGACCATCGACGTGGTCGGCCTGAACAAGCAGACCTCGCTGTCGCTGTGCCTCACCGAGATCGAGACCGACACCGGCCTCGTCGGCCATGGCATGACGGCCATCACCGAAGAAGAAATCATCGCCGCCGCCGTGCGTGAGGTCGCCGGCCCCGCGCTGATCGGCGAAGACCCGATGGCCACCGAGCGCCTGTGGGAGAAGCTCTACTGGCTGCTCTCGCCGCGGGGGCAGACCGGCTATGCGAGCCACACCATCGCCGCGCTCGACATCGCGCTGTGGGACCTGAAGGGCAAGGCGCTGGGCCAGCCGCTGTGGCGCCTGTTCGGCGGCGCGCGCGCCAAGGTGCCGGTGTACGCCACCTTCGGTTTCGGCTTCTTCGAGCGCGACCAGCTCGCCGACGCCGCCAGGCTGTGGGTGTCGCAGGGCTTCGATCGCCTGAAGATGACGGTCGGCAACCACGCGCTGGCGCGCCGCGACGAGCCGCGCCCGCTCGACGAAGTCATCGCCGAAGACGTGCGCCGCGTCGCCGCCGTGCGCGAGGCCGTGGGTCCCGACGTCAAGCTGTATGTCGACGCCAACTGCGGCCTCGACCTGTTCCACGCCACCGAACTGGCGCACCGCATCGAGCCCTACGGCATCAGCTTCTTCGAGGAGCCGCTCACGCAGAACGACGTGCGGCAGATGGCGCAACTGCGCGCACGCACGCGCATTCCGCTGGCCTGCGGGCAGAACGAAGGCCTGGCTTTCCGTTTCCGCGACCTGCTGGTGAACCAGGCGGCCGACGTGCTGCAGCCCAACGTGACCATCTCGGGCGGCTACTCGCAGTGCCTGAAGATCGCCGGCATGGCCGCGGCCTTCAACACGCCCATCGACAACGGCGGCGCCTGGCCCTTCCACAACATGCACCTGCACGCGGGTGTGTCGAACGGCGGGTTGGTCGAGTACCACTACGTCGCGGTGCAGATGCTCAAGCAGATCTTCGACGGCCTGCCCGTGCCCGAGAAGGGCTGGCTCACGCTGCCCGAGGCGCCGGGCCTGGGCTTCACGCCCAACGCCGAGCGCGTGCGCGAACTCGCGAAGCTGCCTACTTCGCACGGCAAGGGAAAAGCCTGACGCGCGACGACACTCTCGACCACGACCAGGCCGCGCAGACGGCCGGCGACACCGACCACCACGGAGACAAGATGAAAGACAGAAGAGACGCAGCCCGGCCCTCGCGCCGGCATGCAGTGCGGACCGCATGGGCCCTGGGCCTGGCCGGCCTGTTGGCCGCCGCACCCGCCGCGTGGGCGCAGAAGTTTCCCGACAAGCCCATCCGCATCGTCGTCGGCTACTCGGCAGGCGGCGGCGTCGATGCCGTCGCGCGCATGCTCAGTGCGCGCCTGCCTGCCGTGCTGGGCCAGCAGGTACTGGTGGAAAACCGCACCGGCGCCACCGGCCTCATTGCGGCCGACCTCGTCGCCAAGGCCCCGCCCGACGGCTACACGCTGATGATGGGCGACAGCGCCCTGCTGATCGCCAAGCTGCTGCAGCCGAAGATCGCGATCGATCCGCTGACCAGCTTCAAGCCCGTGGCCGGCGCCTTCGTGTCGCCGCTGATGATCGTCGCGGGCAACGACTTTCCCGCCAAGACGCCCGCTGAACTCGTCAAGGAACTCAAGGCCCATCCGGGGCGCTACTCCTACGCATCGTCGGGCGTCGGCACCGTGCAGCACCTGGGCTTCGAGATGCTCAAGCAGTCCACTGGCGCGTTCGTGGTGCACGTGCCGTACCGCGGCGCGGCGCAGATCGTGCCCGACGTGGTCGGCGGACAGGTGCCGCTGGGCGTGGTGAGCGCGACCGCCGCGATGGCGCAGTCGAAGGCCGGCAAGCTGCGCGCGCTGGCGCTGCTGAACAACGCGAAGCTCGAAGGTGCCGAAAGCGTCGCGCCGCTGGCCGAGGCCCTGCCGGGCTTCGACGTGGCGCCGCGCATCTTCCTGCTCGCGCCAGCGGGCACGCCCAACGACGTGGTCGACAAGCTCTCGGCCGCCGTGAAGACCGTGCTCGACATGCCCGAGACGGGCACGGCCGCCGCCGCGCAAGGCACGCTGCGCGCCTATGCCACGCCGGCCCAACTGGGCAAGGACATGGCGGAAGAAACGACGCGATGGAAACGCATCATCACGGACCAGCGGATCGTGGCGGAGGGCAATTGAGGTGACGACGCCACCGCATCTCGGCCTCATCGTCCCTCCCGCAGCGGGCGCGGTGCCGGTCGACGGCCCGCTGCTCTACGGCGACCGCATCCGCTTCTCGGCACGTGGCCTCGGCCTCGGCGAAATCTCCACGCGCGGCTACACCGAAGTGATCGACTCGGTCATCGGCAAGGCGCTGGAATTGAAGGCGGAGGGCGCCAGCGCCGTCTCGCTCATGGGCACGTCGCTGAGCTTCTTCCGTGGCTTGGCCTTCACGCGCCAGCTGCAGCGCGAGATGGAACAGGCCACGGGCCTGCCCTGCACGACGATGAGCGACGCCATCGTCGCGGGCCTGCGTCACCTCCAGGTGCGGCGCGTGGCGGTGGCCACGGCCTACATCGACGAGGTCAACGTGCATCTGCGGCGCTACCTCGAACAGAGCGACTTCGAACCGCTGGCGCTCGAGGGCCTGGCCATCTCCGACGTGCAGGCCGTCGGCCAGGTGTCGACCGACGTGCTGGTCGACCTGTGCCTCAAGGTGTTCGAGGACCAGCCCGGCGCCGATGGCATCCTGATCTCGTGCGGCGGCCTCGTCACGCTCGATGCGGTGCGCGAGGTCGAGGCGCGCCTGCAGGTGCCCGTGGTCTCCAGCTCGCCCGCGGGCTTCTGGGACCTCGTGCGCACGGCCGGGCTCGATGCGCGTTCGCCGGGGCAGGGCCGGCTGTTCGACTGAACGGCCCGCGTTCGCTCAGCCTAGCCAGCGGCCCACGCGCGCCGTCTCGCCCAGTTGCCAGACGCGCTGGCACAGGGCCTTGGCCTCGTCGGCCGTCGCGCCTTCGCCGTAGTGCGCCAGGCGCTGCATCTTGTCCTCGATCTCGGCGCGACTCAGGGTGTTGCCCGGGTCGCCCTTGGGCTCGTCGACGCGGCCCGCGAGCGTGCGCCCGTCGGCGGTGTGCACGCTGACCTTGCCGATCCAGCGTGCGGGGTAGGCCGTGTCGACCTCGTCGTCGAGCGCCATCGTCACCTTCTCGCGGAAGGCCGAGACCTCGGGCGAGAGAAAGTCGCGGTCGAACTCGCCCAGGCCCGCGCGGCCGTGCACCGCGATCAGGCCCAGCACCGTGCCCATCGAGAACTTGCCCTGGTGCACCGTGGCGGGCACCGTCACGCGGCCCAGCACGTCGATCGCGCCCTGGTGCACGTGCGTGGTCACGCGGGCCACGTCGGCGGGTTGGAGCTGGTTCTGCGTCATCACCTGCAGCAGCGCGTCGGCGGCCGGGTGCGTGTGGCGGCAGGAGGCGTGGTACTTGAACGAGGTCTCGGCCAGCGTCCAGCGCGTGCCCAGGCCGTCGACGAGCTTCGATGGATCGGCGTCGCTCGACATGCCCACGCCCAGCCCCTGCGCGCCTTCGAGGATCTTTGCCGCGCCCGTGAAGCCGTCCTGCGCGAGGTAGGCCGACATCAGCCCGCTGGCTGCCGCGTGCGCGCAGTGCAGCTGCTTCGAATCGGCCGCGTCGCGCAGGAACTCCCACACGCCGGCCGACTGCGTGCCGGCCGAACCGAAGGCGTGCAGCATCTGCTGCGGCGACAGCTCGAGCAGGCGGCCCACCGCGGCGGCTGCCGCGATCGTGCCCGCCGTGGCGGTGGTGTGGAAGGTGCGGTAGTGCGAGCGGCCCAGGAACTCGCCGACACGGATGCCCACTTCGTAACCCGCGACCACGGCCGTCAGCAGCTGCGCGCCGCTGGCACCGAGGCTCTGTGCCACCGCCAGCGCGGGCGCGATGACCACAGCGGCCGGGTGGAACACCGAGCCGTTGTGCACGTCGTCCTGTTCCACGTAGTGCGAGGCCGCTGCGTTGACGAGGGCGGCGAACAGTGGCGAGCTGGTGCGCCGCGAGGTGAGGATTTCGCTCGGGCCCTCGGCGGGGCCCATCATCTGCGCAAAGCGCTCGATGCTGCGCACCGGCCGTGCCGCGCGTGCCGCGAGCACGGAGCCGAGCCAGTCGAGGATCAGGTCCTCGGTGCGGCGCAGCACGGGCGCGGGGATGGCGTCGAATTGCAGCTCGGCCGCGAAGGTCGCGAGCGCCTTGCTGGGGTGGTCGATGGTGGCGGAAGTCATGAAGGATCCTTTCGTGGAACACCGAGGAACCGGCTTTGCCGGGCCTCAGGTGTTGCCCCCGGTAGGGGGGAGGAGAAGCGACACGAAGTGCGCGAAGCCTGGGGGTGAGTCAAAAAGACCGGGGCAGGCCGAGCATGTGTTCGGCGACGTAACTCAGGATGAGGTTGGTCGAGATCGGCGCCACCTGGTACAGCCGCGTCTCGCGGAACTTGCGTTCGATGTCGTATTCGCAGGCGAAGCCGAAGCCGCCGTGGAACTGCAGGCAGGCATTGGCCGCCTCCCAGCTGGCCTTGGCCGCGAGGTACTTCGCCATGTTGGCCTGCGCGCCGCAGGGCTGGCGCGCGTCGAACAGGCGGCAGGCCTCGTAGCGCATCAGGTTGGCGGCCTCGACCTCGATGAACGACTCGGCGATCGGGAACTGCACGCCCTGGTTCTGCCCGATGGGGCGGCCGAACACCACGCGGTCCTTGGTGTAGGCCGTCACCTTGTCGATGAACCAGTAGCCGTCGCCGATGCACTCGGCCGCGATCAGCGTGCGCTCGGCATTCAGGCCGTCGAGGATGTACTTGAAGCCCTGGCCTTCCTCGCCGATGAGGTTCTCCGCCGGGATCTCGAGGTTCTCGAAGAACAGCTCGTTGGTCTCGTGGTTCACCATGTTGAGGATGGGCCGCACCGTCATGCCCTTGCCGATGGCCTCGCGCAGGTCGACGATGAAGATCGACATGCCTTCCGACTTCTTCTTCACGTCCGCCAGCGGCGTGGTGCGCGCCAGCAAAATCATCAGGTCGGAGTGCTGGATGCGCGAGATCCACACCTTCTGCCCGTTGACGACATAGCGGTCGCCCTTCTTCACGGCGGTGGTCTTGATCTTGGTGGTGTCGGTGCCGGTGGTGGGCTCCGTCACGCCCATCGACTGCAGGCGCAGCTCGCCGTTGGCGATCCTGGGCAGGTACTGGCGCTTCTGTGCCTCGCTGCCGTGGCGCAGCAGCGTGCCCATGTTGTACATCTGACCGTGGCAGGCGCCGGAGTTGCCGCCGCAGCGGTTGATCTCTTCCATGATCACCGAGGCCTCGGTCAGGCCCAGGCCCGAGCCGCCGTACTCCTGCGGGATCAGCGCGGCCATCCAGCCGGCCTTGGTGAGCGCGTCGACGAACTCGACGGGGTAGCCGCGGGCCTCGTCGACCTTGCGGAAGTATTCGTTGGGGAACTGTGCGCACAGGTCGCGCACGGCGTCGCGGATGTCGGGAAAACGGGTGTCGGTCGAAGTCATCGTGCTCAGTCCTGGCGGGGGCCGCCGGCTTCCTTTTCTACGCGTTGCCAGATCTCGACGGCCATCGGGTCGTCGATCTCCTCGAGGATGTGGCCCACCAGGCCGATGGCGCGCGCCATCACGCCGAAGCCGCGAATGATCTTCCACGGAAAGCCGAACTCGGCAGCGATGGCGCCGATGGCACCGGTGGCGTTGATCGGCAGCGACTTGCCCGACACGCGCTCGGCTTCTTCCTGCACCGCCTGCATCAGTGCGACGTAGTGGCTGGAGAGCCCGTTCTCCGCCGCGATCTGGAAGAGGCGCGGCGTGCGTGGGTCGATCGGCTTGTGCAGCGGATGGCCCAGGCCCGGCACGATGATCTTGCGTGCGCGGTGGTCGGCCACGATGTCCTTCGCCATGTCGGCGAGCGGGCGCGCGGGCTTCTCGCCGAAGGGGATGGCCTCGTACAGCATCTTCGCGGCGCCTTCGGTGCTGCCCACGAACACGGTGCCCAGGCCGCACAGGCCGGCGGCCACGGCGGCCTGCAGCGCCTCGGGGGCACCCGCGTAGGTGAGGCGCGCGGCCAGCGCGCTGGGTGTCACGCCGTGCTCCACCAGCGTGACGACGATGGCGTTGAAGGTCACGGATTCCTGCGGCGTCGGGATGCGGCCGGTCAGTTCCAGGAAGGCCATGTCGCCCAGGTTGAGGTGGCCGAGGATTTCCGAGGGCAGGTCGCGACCGCGCACGGTGATCTTGTCGGGCGTGCTGTGGCCGAGTTCGGTGTGCAGGGATTTCTTGATCTTTGTCATGGAAGCGAATCTAGCCCCGCGTGCGCCGGCTGACTCTCTGCGATTGCGAAACCCTCCCTTCCGAAATTGCGAATGCCCCGCGGCGAGGTCTTCGGGCACGCTGCGAACCGTCATTGCAACGGAACAGAAAAGGCAGACAGCGCGATGGATTCCGACTCACTTCTGGCCGTGCGCGAAGCGGCGCTCGACTACTTCACCCGCAGCGGCGCCATCGCGCGGCGGCGCGCCCGCACCGAACACCCGCAGGCCGACGAGGCGCTGGGCTGGGGCGGGATCGCGGCGCTCGGCTGGCCCGGCATGCTGGCGCCCGAATCGGCGGGCGGCCTGGCACTGGGGCTCGACGGCGCCGCCGAGATCCTGCGCGCGGCCGGCGAACACGCGGCACCCGAGCCGCTGCTGGCGGTGGCCGGCCTGAGCGCGCTGCTGCTGGCCCGGCTCGACACGCCCGGCGCGCACGCGCTGCTGGCCGACCTGGTCGCGGGCCGCAGCCTGCCCGCGCTGGCGTGGCAGGAAAGCGCGGGCGACCTCAGTGCCGTGCCGCTGGCCTGCGGCTGCGAGGCGCGGCCGGGCAGCGCGGGCGGCGTGCTGCTGCAGGGCGACAAGCTCATGGTGCTGCCCGGCGCCGCCGCCAGCGGTTGGCTGGTGTCGGCACGTGGTGAAGACGATGCCGTGCTGCTGTGGGTGCCGCGCGGCACGGCCGGCGTGAGCGAAACGCTCGTGCCGCTGGTCGATGGCAGCCAGGCTGCGAACCTGCGCTTCGAAGAGGTCGTGCTGCCGGCCGACGCCGTGCTGGCCAGCGGGCCGGCCGCGCAGGACGCGCTGCGGCAGGCGCTCGCGGCGGGGCAAATCCTGCAGGCGGCGGAACTGCTGGGCGCGGGGCAGGCAATGCTGGCGCAGACGCTGGCCTACCTGCGCACGCGCTCGCAGTTCGGCAAGGCCATCGGCAGTTTCCAGGCGTTGCAACACCGCTGCGTCGACATGTTCATCCATCTCGAGGTGGCGCAGGCCACGCTGAACGAGGTGCTGGCGCTGGCAGGCGAAGGCGCATTGCCCGCTGATCGCCTCGAAGCCGAGGCCAGCCGCGTCAACGCGCGCTGCACCGCTGCCGCGCTGCAGGCGTCGCGCGCGGCGGTGCAGCTGCACGGGGCCATCGGCTACACGCAGGAGTGCGACCTGAGCCTGTTCTACAAGCGCGTGCTGTGCCTGTCGGCGTGGCTGGGCAATGTCACGGCGCACCAGCGCCGCCATGCCGCGCTGACCGGCGAGGCCGAGGCCGCGGCGAGCAGCGTTGCCGCGTGGAGCGGCGAATTCATGGCGCGCACCACCGACTGGTCCGAGGTGCCCGAGGCCGAGTTCCGCCGCATGGTGCGCGGCTTCTTGCAGCAGCGCTATCCGGCGCAGCTGCGCTACCTGTCGCACCGCGCGCGCTGGAGCGAGATTCGCGAGTGGTACCTCACGCTCTCGGCGCAGGGCTGGATCGCGCCGGCCTGGCCCCAGTCGCACGGTGGCATGGGTCTGCCGGCCGACAAGCTCATCGCGTGGATCGAGGAACTGGAGCAGCACGGCGTGGCGCGCGCGCCCGACCAGGGTATCGTGATGATCGGTCCGCTGCTCATCCAGCACGGCACGCCCGAGCAGCAGCAGCGCTTCCTGCCGCGCATCCTGAGCGGAGAGCATGTGTGGTGCCAAGGCTATTCGGAACCCAACGCCGGCTCCGACCTGGCAGGCCTGCGCACCGAGGCGGTGGCAGGGCACGATGCGCAGGGCGACCACTTCGTCGTCAACGGCCAGAAGATCTGGACCACGCTGGCGCAGGACGCCAACCACATCTTCATGCTCGTGCGCACCGACAAGGGCGCGCGCAAGCAGGAGGGCATCAGCTTCCTGCTGTGCGACCTGCGCACGTCGGGCGTCACGGTGCGGCCGATCCACACGCTGGCGGGCGAGCCCGAGTTCTGCGAGGTGTTCTTCGACAACGTGCGCGTGCCGGCCGACAACCTCGTGGGCCAGTTGCACGGCGGCTGGACGATCGCGAAGGCGCTGCTGGGCTTCGAGCGCATCTTCCTGGGCAGCCCCAAGCAGTCGCAGTACGCGCTGGGCCAACTGGCGCGGCTCGGGCAGGCGAGGCGCCTGTTCGCCGACCCGGTGTTCGTGCAGCGCTTCGCGGCGCTGCGGCTCGACGTGCTCGACCTGTCGGCCGCGTACACCGGCTTCGCCAACATCGTGCGCGCGGGCAAGCCGCTGCCGGCGTCGGTGTCGCTGCTGAAGATCTGGGCCAGCGAGACCTACCACCGCATCGGCGCGATGCTGGTCGAAGCCGGCGAAGAGCAGGGCGCGGTCGCGGGCGACCAGGTGCTCGACGGCCAGAGCTTCAACGTGCTCTCGCCGCTCATCGGTTCCACCGCCGCAATGATCTACGGCGGCACCAACGAGATCCAGCGCAACATCCTCGCGCGGCAAGTCTTGGACTTGCCGGCCTGAGCGATGTGAGCCGCCGAAGAGATAAACAACAGGAGACAACGCTCATGCCATCCCTCGAACTTTCGCGCCGCCAGCTCATGGCTGCATTGGCAGGCAGCGCGGCGCTGGCCGCACTGCCGCACCGCGCCTCCGCGCAGCAACCGCTGCCGCCGCTCATCAAGCTCGTCGTCGGCTATTCCGCCGGCGGGCCGGTGGACGGCGCCGCACGCCTGCTCGCGCCCGCGCTGGGCCAGGAGCTGGGCACTCAGGTGATCGTCGACAACCGGCCCGGGGCTGCGGGCTCGCTCGGCGGCAATGCCGTCGCCAAGGCGCCGCCCGATGGCGCGATGCTCTTCTTCGGCGCCAGCCCGACCATCACCATCAACCCGAACGTGCAGCGCAGCATGCCCTTCGATCCGATGAAGGACCTCACGCCCCTCGCGCCGCTGGTCGACTACACCAACGTACTGGTGGTCAACAACGACCTGCCGGTGCGCACCGTGGGCGAGCTGCTGGCCTATGCCAGGTCCAAGCCTGGCAAGCTGTTCTACGGCTCGGCGGGCGTGGGTGCGTCCAACCACCTGAGCGGCGCGCTGCTGGAGAAGATGAGCGGCGTGCAGCTCACGCACGTGCCGTACAAGGGCAGCGCGCCGGCGCTGGCCGACGTGATGGCGGGCACGGTGCCGATGATGTTCGACATCATCGCGACCTCGCGGCCCTTCATCCAGTCGGGCAAGCTGCGTGCGCTGGCCGTCACCTCGCGCCAGCGCAACCGCATGCTGCCCGATGTGCCCACCATGATCGAGTCGGGCGTGCCCGGCTACGACGTGGGCGGCTGGTTCGGCCTGTACGGCCCGGCGCGCATGGATGCGGCGCTGGTCGCGCGCGTGAACGCCGCGGCGCAGAAGATGCTGGCGCGCGAGGACATCGCCAATCGCCTGCGCGAGCAGGGCTACGACGTGTGGTCGGGCGCGCCGGAGGTGCTGGCGACCAAGGGCGTGTCGGACCGCAAGCTCTGGGCGAGTGCGTCCAAGGGCATCGAGGCGGAATAACCGATGCAGCCACAGCGCATTCATCACCTGCTCGAAGACCGCGCGGCCCGTACGCCGGACGCGGTGTTTCTCTACGAATCCGGCGGCGCCACCACCACCTACGGCGCGCTGCAGGCCATGGTCGAGACCGCCGCGAACGACCTGCTCGCCGCCGGCGTGCGGCCGACCGATCGCGTGGTGCTGGTGGCCGAGAACTGCGCCGCCCACATCGCGCTGCTGCTGGCCTGCAGCCGCGTGGGCGCGTGGTCATGCGGCGTCAACGCGCGCATGTCGCCGGGCGAGATCGCGGCCATCGTCGAGCGCGCCGATGCGCGGCTGTGCTGCTTCACCACCGACGCTTCGGAGGCGGCACGCGCGCACGCGCAGCGCGCATCGGCGGCGGTGGCCACGCTGCCCGGCGTGATGTTCACCGCCGCGCGCGCCGAGGCCCGGCCGGAGTCCGATCCGGCATTGGCCGATGCCGCCGCGATCATCTTCACCTCAGGCACCTCCGGCACGCCCAAGGGCGTGATGGTGTCGCACCGCGGGCTGCTGCATTTCGGCCGCGTGTCGGCGGCAGTGCGCGCGCTCGGCGCGCACGACCGTGTCTATGCCTTCCTGCCGATGACGCACATCTTCGGCATCGGCACCGTGCTGATGGCGGCGCTCACGGGCGGCGCTGCGCTGGTGCTGCGCGGCAGCTTTTCGCCGGCCGACATGCTCGAGGCGCTGGCGCACGGGCAGGTGTCGAACCTGCTCGGCCCGCCGACCATGTATGCGCGGCTGCTCGCGCACATCGAGGCGCAGCAGCTCACGCCGCGCTTTCCGGACCTGCGCTACGTGTACACGGGCTCCGCGCCGCTCGACCCGGCGCTCAAGCAGCGC
Organism: Acidovorax cavernicola; assembly: GCF_003581445.1. Taxonomy (NCBI): domain Bacteria; kingdom Pseudomonadati; phylum Pseudomonadota; class Betaproteobacteria; order Burkholderiales; family Comamonadaceae; genus Acidovorax; species Acidovorax cavernicola. Next base: position 17,143 of record NZ_QXMN01000025.1, read on the forward strand.
GTGGAGCAGCTGTTCGGCCAGCCGCTGCACTACGGCTACGGCCTCTCGGAGTACGCGGGCTCGGTGTTCCTCACGCGCACCGAGGCGCCGCGCGCCGACACCTCGGCCGGCTACGTGGTCGAGGGCGGCGAGGGGCGCATCGTCACGGCCGGGGGCGCCGAAGCCGCGCCCGGCGACACCGGCGAGATCTGGCTGCGCGGCCCGGGCCTGATGCTCGGCTACTTCCGCGACGCGGCCGCCACCGCCCAGGTGATGCGCCCGGGCGGCTGGTACGCTACCGGCGACCTCGGACGCTTCGACCCCGACGGCGCGCTGTTCGTGGTCGGGCGGCTCAAGGAAATGATCATCCGCTCGGGCTTCAACGTGTACCCCGCCGAGGTCGAGGCGGTGATCGGCCGTTTCGCGGGCGTGCACCTGTGCGCCGTGGTCGGCGTGCCCGAGGCCGACGGCAACGAGCAGATCGTCGCCTTCGTCGAGCTGAACCTCGGCGCCGCGCTCGACGAGACCGCCTTGCGCGCGCACCTGGTCGAGCACCTGTCGCCCTACAAGCGGCCGGCGCGCATCGAGGTGATCGACGCGATGCCGACCACGGCCAACGGCAAGCTGCTCAAGCGGGAACTGCAGGCGCGGGCGCGGGTGTCCTGAACGGGCGCGCACCGGCACGGCCTCGGACTTTTCCTGCACGGTGGCGCGCCGCTGTCCTCCAGGGGCGGGTGCGCCCACGCTGCATGGTGAGGCATCTACCGAGGAGACTTTTCCATGGCCGATGACCTGAGCAAGCGCGGACCGCAGGACGCGACCCGCATCAATGTCAATGAACTCCACGAGGTTCGCTACTGGACCCGGACGCTGGGTGTGACCGAGGCGCAGTTGCGTTCGGCCGTCGCGGCCGCCGGGGTCGAGGTGAAGGACGTGCGCGCCTACCTCGGCAAGCCCGAGAAGGTCTGAGACGGCGCAAAGGGCGCAAGTAGGCCGGCTCCTACAGCCGGGGTGCGGGGCGGGACCGATACTCGTGGCCTCATTCCCGACCTCAGGAAGCTTGCCTTGACCGTGTTCCCTGCCGCCTCCCGTCACGTGGGCAGTGCGCCCTTGCGGGCCGCCGCACCACAATGAAGTCATCCCCCAGCGCCCGCAGCTGGATCGCTGCTGGCGTGCGCCACGAACTCCTGACACGCGCCTTGCCGGCCCTGCGGCACGACATGACGGCGCCCGTCTCGGTGATCCGCATGGCGGTGCTGATGCTCAAGCGCCAGGTGGCGGCAGACCCCGTCGACCCCGCCGCCTGCGAGGATCGGGTGAACCTCATCGACAACCAGGTGTCCGAACTGGTGGGCGCGATCCGCTCGCTGCGCGACTGGGAACTGGCCACCACCGACGACGGCATCACGCGCAGCGCACTGGTGGCGCAATGCATGACGCTGATGCGCTCGGCCTTCGACCTGCACGGCGTGGCGCTGGAGGTGGATGACTCGCTTTCCGCGCAGGAGGACGAGCCGCTCTGGCCCCACGCCGCCGCGCTGCGCTACCTGGTCCTTGGCGCGCTGGGCTACCTGCACGACGGCGTGGACGAGATCGGCGCCATCCGCATCGAAGCCGACGGCGCCGACGCGCTGCGCCTGCGGGCCCAGGTGCGTGAACCGGGCGGCGCGAGCGCGGTGCTCGACGCCCATCGTGCGCCGCGCGCGCTGGCCATCGACCTCGTGGCGTTGCAGAACCTGGCCGAAGACCTGGGCTACGCCGTGGTGCTCGAGGCCGACACCGTGCGCTTCGCCCTGGCGGCCTGAGGCGCCCGCCGTCGCTGCGTCCGCAGGAAGGCCAGCAGCCGCCGCTCCGCTGCGACCAGCCCGCGCGCCGGGCCCGTGGCTGCGGCGCGCGCCGCGATCTTCTCCAGCAGGGTGCCGGTCGTCGCCGCGTCGTCCTCGCGCGCCAGCGCCTCGCCCAGCGCCAGCACGGCTGGGTGCACGTAAGCCTTCTTGCAGACTGCCGGCGTGTTGCCCAGCTGCCGCGCGACGGCCGAGAGGATGTCTTTCGCACCCGGGCGGCGCTCGCCGCCGTCCCACGCGCAGGCCAGCCGCGTGAGTTCCAGCGCCTGCACCGTGCCGTGCCAGGTGCGGAAGTCCTTGGCGGTGAAGCGCTCGCTCTCGCCGTTGCCGTTGCTCATGCCGGTGGCTTCGGCGATGTAGTCGTTCACGTCGGTCGACGACACGCCGCGCACCTCGCCGGCCTCGTCCGTGTACTGGAACAGCGCCTGCCCCGGCAGTTGCTGGCACTGGCGCACCACCCGGGCCACGCGCGGGTCGTCCAGGAGCGCCTCGTGCGCCACGCCGCTCTTGCCGCGAAAGCGCAGCCGTAGCGCCGACCCCTGCACCGCTGCGTGGCGGTTGCGCAGCGTGGTCAGGCCGAACGAGCCGTTGCTGCTCGCATAGGCCTCGTTGCCCACGCGCAGCAGCGTGGTGTCGAGCAGGCGCACCAGCGTGGCGATCACCTGCGCGCGGCCGGGTGTCCGGGCGCCCGCGCGCAGGTCGCGCGTCACGCGGGCACGCAGACGGGGCAGGGCACGCCCGAAGGCCTCCAGGCGCTCGAACTTGGTGCCGTCCTGCAGCGCGCGCCAGTCGGGGTGGTAGCGGTACTGCGTGCGGCCGCGCGCGTCCAGGCCGGTGGCCTGCAGGTGCCCCTCGGGCAGCGGGCAGATCCACACCTCGGTGTAGGCCGGCGGAATCGCCAGGCTGCGGATGCGTGCGAGCGTCTCGGCATCGCGCAGCCAGCGACCGCGCGCGTCGCGGTAGCGAAAACCGTCGCCCCACTTCAGCCGGCGGATGCCCGGCATGCCGGGGTTCACGTAGACCAGGCCGTGGGCCAGGGGCAGGGCAGGCGCCGGCGCGGGCCGGCATGGGGTTTGCATCGAAGGCATGACACCGCGCTTGTGCCAGCATCGACAATCGCGCGGTGTAGGACGCCGCACGCTGTTGCCAAGGCGCGCTTCCCTTTCCTTTCTTCTCCTCCTCGGATTCCACCCATGTCTCTCCTGAACTCCCGTCGCTTCTCCCTTGGCGCCCGCGGGCTGGTCCTGTGCGGCGCCGTGCTGCTCGCCACGGCCTGCGCCTCCACGTCGCCCACGGCCGACTCGCGCACCGCCGCAGCCGTCGGCGCCCCCGTCAAGGTGAAGGTGTTCGTCGCCGCCATGTTCGAGATCGGCCAGAACACCGGCGACCGCGCCGGCGAGTTCCAGCACTGGTACGAGCGCTACTGGAAGGGCGCCAAGCCCATGGCCGTGCCCGGCGCGCTGCAGCCCGTGTACTGCAACACCGACGGCGTGTGCGGCGCGGTGCTGGGCATGGGCAAGGTCAACTCGTCGTCGTCGATGCAGGCCATCCTGCTGAATCCGCAGTTCGACTTCTCGCAGGCCTACTACGTGATCTCCGGCGTGGCCGGCACGCCGCCGCAGCGCGGCACCATCGGCGAGGTGAGCTGGGCGACGTGGCTCGTGGACTACGACCTCGGCCACCGCTGGGCGCCCGAAGAGAACAAGCCCGGCGAACCCACCTTCATGCCGCGCAAGGGCTACGAGGACTACCGCCGCTTCAAGCTCAATCCCGACCTCGTCGGCTGGGCGATGAAGCTGTCGGCCGACACGCCGCTGAAGGACTCGGAGTCGGCCCGCAAATACCGTCTGCGCTACCCCGACACTGCGGCGCGCCGCGCACCCTTCGTGGGCACCGGCACGCACATGACCGGCGACACCTTCTTCCACGGCCCCGGCATGTCGAAGCAGGCGCAGTACATCGCCAAGCTCTACGGCGCCGACGACTACGTGATCACCGAGATGGAGGCCGCCGCCATCACCCTCGTGATCAAGCGCACCCACGGCACCGACCGCGTGATGAGCCTGCGCGGCGCAGTCAACTTCGACCAGGGCAACCCCAAGGAAACCACGCTGCAGCACCTGGACCCCGCACCGGGCGAGACGGCGGGCGGCTTTGCCGAGACGGTGGAGAACATCGCGCTGGTGGGCACGCGCGTGGTCGATCACATCGTGAAGAACTGGCCCACCTGGTCGGCGGGCGTGCCCAAGCCCTGAGACGCCTCAAGGCGGCGGCACCAGCACCGGTTGCAGGTGCCACGTCACGTTGAAGTCGAAGGGCGTCCAGCGGCTCACCGTGACGCCCGCCTGCCGCAGGCCGCGCCCGGTCCAGGTGTTGCAGGTCTCGAAGAGGTGGTAGCTGCCGATGGCTTCGTAGAAGGCATCGTCGTTCGCATAGTGCGCACCTGCGATCGGCGTCGCGCGACCTGAAGGCAGCGTGGCCCGCACATGGGCCACGAGCTGCGCGTACTGCGCCTGCGAGAGCGACAGTTGGTAGGCTCCGCGCCGCAGTTGCGCTCGCTGCAGATAGGTCACGTGCAGCAGCGAGCGGTTGCCGCCCGACAGCGCTCCGAAGGCGCGCGCTGCCGTGAGGTCGGCCCAGGTCGGCGTGTGCAGGTAGAACTCGCGGTCGCCCCAGCCGATGGCGACGAACTCGGCATCGGGCGGCGGTGCCTTGAAATCGGACAGCGGAAAGAGCTGCTGCCAGTCGATGGTGGCCGATCGAACCGGAAACACCAGGTCGGTGTGCACGCCGTTGCTCAGCACCCAGGCCTCGACGGCCGAGGGCTCGGGCGATGGTTTCGCATTCGCCGGCCAGAAGACCAGCGCGCAGGCCACACCCACATACAGCGCGATGGCGAGCAGCAACCCCAGCAGGGTGAATGCGATGCGCCGCAGCCAGCGTCGGATCATGCGGATGTCAGAAGAGCGAAGCGGTGGTCGCCACAGGTTCTGCCGCGCGAGCGCCTCCGGCCGGCGCCAGCGCCTCGGGGCTGCCCGCCTTGGCCAGCGCGCCCACGCGCACGCCCAGCAGGCGCAGCGGCCGTTCCAGCGGCACGCGCTTGAGGCACTGGCCGCCGATCTGGCGGATGGTCTTGCCGTCGTCGGTGAAGCGGTCGATGGTCTGGTCGCGCGTGGCGATCTTGAAGTCGTCGTAGCGCAGCTTGATGCCGATGGTCTTGCCCACGTAGCCCTTGCGTTGCAGGTCTTCGGCCAGCTTCTCGCACAGGTGCGTGAAGATCGCGCCCAGCTCGGCGCGGTCGCGCACCGCATGCAGGTCGCGCTCGAAGGTGGTCTCGCGGCTCATCGACACGGGCTCGCTCTCGGTCACCACGGGGCGGTTGTCGCGGCCCCAGGCCACCTCGTGCATCCACGCGCCGGTGGCCTTGCCGAAGGTGTCGACGAGCCAGCCGCGATCGCGCGCCGCGAGCTGGCCCACGGTCTCGATGCCGAAGCGCTTGAGCTTCTCGTCGGCTTTCGGCCCGATGCCGTTGACCTTGCGGCAGGGCAGCGGCCAGATACGGGTTTCGAGATCGCTTTCGTAGACCACCGAGATGCCGTTGGGTTTCTCGAACTCGCTGGCCATCTTGGCGATGAGCTTGTTGGGTGCCACGCCGATCGAGCAGGTCAGGCCCGTGGCGTCGAAGATGGATTTCTGAATCAGCCGCGCGAGCACGCGCCCGCCCTCGCGCTGGCCGCCGGGCACGTCGGTGAAGTCGATGTACACCTCGTCCACGCCACGGTCTTCCATGAGCGGCGCGATGTCGAGGATGACTTTCTTGAAGGTGCGCGAGAAGCGGCGGTACTCGTCGAAATCGACCGGCAGGATCAGCGCCTGCGGGCACAGCTTGGCCGCCTTCATGAGCCCCATGGCCGAGCCGATGCCGTACTGGCGCGCGGGGTAGGTGGCGGTGGTGATCACGCCGCGCCCCGTGTAGTCCTTCAGGAGCGGAAACGCCTCGACGGGAATGTCGGCCAGCGTGGCGCCGTCGGGCAGCGCGCGGATGGCCTCGTCGACCCGGCGCCGGCCGCCGCCGATCACCACCGGCAGCCCCTTGAGCTGTGGATAGCGCAGCAGTTCGACCGACGCGTAGAACGCGTCCATGTCGAGGTGGGCGATGCGGCGGATGGTGGGGGCCTGGGACGGCGCGGGCTGGGAACTCACGGTGACGATTGTCTCGCTCTCGGCGCATGTTCGCCTGCGCCGGAGTCGCGTGCAAGAATGAAGCGAAATTTCAAGCCCCGTGCCGAGACGACGAACAGCCGGATGCACCGGCCCTTTCTCACGACCCACGATGCGATTCGAACTGATCGACCACCTCACCACGGTTTATTTCGGCCAGGATGCCGACCTCCTGTTTGGCGACACCGGCGCCGAGATCATGGCCTCGTACCGCGAGTCGAGCACCGAGGCCGAACTGGCCGCGCTGCGCGCCGAGATCGCCGACTACCTCGGCTCGCACGACGACCTGGAGGCGACGTTTGCGCACGACTTCCCGCGCGGCTATGTCCCGGAAGATTTCGGCGCGTCGGCGAAGCAGTTTCTCGACAGCGTGCTGGCGGCGGTGCGGTAGCGGGTCGTCAGCGCGACTCGACCGTCACCAGCAGCGGCGAGTCGAACATCGCCACCGGCGAGATCACCGGCTCGTCCATCGGCACCTTGTCGCCGTAGCGCTCGCGCATCTTGGCGCGCACGGCGGGGTCGGCGAGGTTGAAGCTGCGGATCTTCTGCAGCTCGCCGATGCGCACGCCCAGCGCGCGCTCGTAGAGCTTCCACACGAGTTCCGAGCAGTAGATGCGCTGGTCCGACCATTCGAAGGTCAGGTCGTACGGGCGGCCTGCGAAGTCCGAGGTGCGCGCATGCAGGCGCGCCACGGCGCCGGGTGTGAGGCGCGAGTCGGCGTCGCGCAGCCGCTTCACCACATAGCGCCCGCCGTTGCCGCGCGCGGTCCATTGCGTGAGCGGCGTGTAGCGCACCGTCGAGACCGCCTCGAACACGTAGGGTTTGCCTTGGCGCATCAGCACGATGCCCATGTGGCTGTAGCGCGAACCGGTGGCGCGCTGCACGGCCAGGCTCTGCGCGGAACGCGAGGTGTGGAAGATGATGTCGCCGTCTTTCAAGGCGGTGGCCGCGTGGCCGGAACCGGCTGCCAGAAGGGAAAGAAGGGCAAGCAGGGCGGAGCGCGACGCGGAAAGGGCTTTCGACATGCAGGGCATTTTGCGCGATGCCGCTTGCGTGCCGCTGCCTGCCGGTGCCATGATCCGCGCCATATGCAAACCGTCGCCTCCATCCTCTGGCGCAGGCTCGATGCACCGGGCCACGATGCCTGCCGCCTCGAACGCAACGCCTCGGCCTGGCAACTCGACGGCGCCGCGGTGTTTCGCACCGAAGGTGGGCGCATCGCGCAACTGCACTACCGCGTGCGCTGCGACCTGCTCTGGCACACGCAATGGGGCACGGTGCGCGGCTGGCTCGGCGAGTCGGCGGTCGACCTGTCGATCACGCGCGACGCGCGCGGCCACTGGAAGCTCAACGACGAAGCCGTGTCCGACATGTCGCACTGCGTCGACCTCGACCTCGGCTTCACGCCCGCCACCAACCTGCTGCAACTGCGCCGCCTGAACCTCGCGCCCGGCGAAGGCGCCGACGCACCGGCCGCATGGCTCGACATCGAAGACGGCGGACTCAGCGAGCTGATGCAGCGCTATGAGCGGCGCGACGAAAACTCGTATGCGTACGAGGCCAAGCGCTTCGACTATGCGGAAGTGCTGGGCGTGACGGCGGATGGGTTCGTGCGCGACTATCCGCGACTCTGGGCCGCGGAGAGCTGACGGGGGCCAGAGCGCCGGGCGGGGCCGATGCTCAATCGACCTTGATGTTCGCGGTCTTCACGACCTCGGCGTATTTCTTCAGGTCCGAGCGGATCTGCTGCGCGAACTCTGCCGGCGAGTTGCCCGAGGCCGTGATGCCCAGCGACGCGAGCCGATCGCGGATGTCGGGCATGTGCACCACCGCATTCAACTCGCGCTGCAGGCGATCGACGATGGCCGGTGGCGTTTTCGCCGGCGCGAGGATGCCGATCCACGAGTTCGATTCGAACCCCGGCACGCCCGACTCGGCCACGGTCGGCACGTTCGGCAGCGAGGGCAGGCGCTGGCTGCTGGAGACCGCGATGGCGTTGATCTGCCCCTTCTGCACGAAGGGCGCGGCGCCGGCGACCGCCGTGTAGAGCATCGGCAGCGTGCCGCCGACCACGTCGGCCATCGCCTGCCCGCCGCCCTTGTACGGGATGTGCGTGAAGCTGGCGCCCGTGCGCACCCGCAGCAGTTCGCCTGCCAGGTGCGGCGTGCTGCCGGTGCCGGCACTGCCGTAGGAGACGCCACCCGGGGTCGTCTTGGAATACGCCACCAGCTCCTGGAAGGTCTTCACCGGCACCGACGGGTGCGTGACGATGATCAGCACTGCGTCGCCGATCTTGCTGACCGGCGCGAAGTCCTTCACGGGGTCAAAGGGCACCTTGGCATAGACATGCGGGTTGATGACCAGCGTGCCGTCGAAACCCACCACCAGCGTGTAGCCGTCGGGCGCGGCCGTGGCGGCCATCTGCGTGCCGATGTTGCCCGAGGCGCCGGGTCGGTTGTCGACCACCACCTGCTGGCCCAGCCGCTGGCCGAGGCGCTCGGCGACCACGCGGGCGCCGGTGTCCGTCACGCCGCCAGGCGAGAAGGGCACGATCAGCCGGATCGGCTTGTTCGGATAGTCGTCCACGGCAGAGGCAGCGGCCGCGAGGCCGGGCAGGGCGAGGCCGCAGAGCATGAGTGCAAGGGCCGTGCGGCGCCGTGCGGTGGTGAAAGGGATGCGCATGGGTGTCTCCGTTCTTGTCCTTGTCGTCGTCATCGCGATGAGGCCGCTGGTCTACTCGGCCTTGATGCCGCCGCGTTGCGCGACGGTCGTCCACTTCTGCGTCTCGCCCACCAGGAAGCGGCGGAAGTCCTCGGGCGAGGACAGCACCAGCTGCGCGCCCTGGTCCTGCATCTGCTTCGCCACCGCCGCGTCGGCGGTGACGGTCTTCAGGCCCTGGTTGATCTGCGCCACCACCGCGGCCGGCATGCCGGCCGGCCCGAACAGGCCATACCAGCTGAGCGATTCGACGCCTGAGAGGCCGGCCTCCTTGAAGGTCATCGCGTCGGGGAAGATCGCCATGCGCTGGTCGGCCGCCACCCCCACCACCCGCAGCGCGCCCGAGTGCACGTGCGGCAGCGCCGTCAGCACGCTGGTCACGCCCAGCGGCAGGTGGCCGCCGATGATGTCCACCATGATCGGCGCGCCGCCCTTGTAGGGAATGCCGCTGAGTTTGAGCTGTCCGGCCTGCCGGATCAACTCGCCGGTCAGGCGCGTCTGGCCTTCGGAGTAGCCCACGGCCAGTTCTTCCTTGCGCGCGGCGGCGAGCACGTCGGGCAGCGTCTTGTAGGGGCCCTTGGCCGAGACGACCAGCACCATCGGCGAACTGGCGATGTTGGTCACCGGCGTGAAGGCCTTGAGCGTGTCGTAGGGCAGGCTCTTCATGAGCACCGGGTTGATGGCGTGCGAGCCGACCACCAGCAGCAGCGTGTGGCCGTCGGGGTGCGCCTTGGCCACGTAGCTGGAGCCGATGACGCCGTTGGCGCCGGTGCGGTTGTCCACCACGACCGACTGGCCCCACAGCTCCGACAGGCGCTGCGCCACCAGGCGCCCCACGATGTCGGTGCCGCCGCCTGCGGCGTAGGGCACGACGAGGGTGACGGGCTTGGTCGGGAATTTCGGGGCGTCCGCGGTGGTGGCGCTCCAGGCGCTCCAGCCGGTACTGGCCAGCAGCGCGGCCGATGTGCCCAGGAAGGTGCGTCGCGAGGGATGGGGAATGTGCATGTCTCTGGTCTCCGTTGTCTCTTGTGTTTTCGATGAATGCGTGGGGGTGGCTTCAGGCGGCGGCCTGCTGCGGTGCGTCCACGTGCGCCTCGCGGGCCTTGTCCCGCTGCCGGCGCAGCCACTGGATCGCGCGTCCGCCCAGCGGCCGCTGCAGCCTTGCTTCGGCGAAGTCGATGGCGCCCAGCAGGCCGTCCTGCGAGATGCCGGTGGCGAAGCCGCTGCGTTCGGCCATCAGCACCAGGTCCTCGGTGGCGAGGTTGCCCGCGGCGCCCGGCGCGAAGGGGCAGCCCCCGATGCCACCGACGCTCGCGTCGAAGCGCCGCACGCCGGCTTCCAGCGCGGCCCAGGCATTGGCCACGCCCATGCCGCGCGTGTCGTGCAGGTGCACGGCCAGCTGCGCCACCGGCAGCGCGTCGGCGAGCGCGCCGATGCGCTCCTTCACCTGCCCGGGCGAGCCCGAGCCAATGGTGTCGGCGATCACGATCTCGCCCGCGCCGGCTTCGTGCATGCACCGCGCGAGCGCCACCACGCGGTCCAGCGGCGTCTCGCCCTCGAAGGGGCAGTCGAAGGCCACCGCCACATAGGCGCGCGTGCGCAGGCCCAGCGCGTGCGCGGCGGCCAGCGTCTGCACGCTCACGTCGATGGCCTGGTCCAGGCCCATGTTGATGTTCTTGCGGTTCATGGTCTCGGTGGCCGAGAGCACGACCGCGATCTCCTGCGCGCCCGCGGCATGCGCACGCTCCAGGCCCTTGAGGTTCGGCACCAGCACGGAGGTGCGCAGCGCGGGCAGCGCCGTGCGCAGTTGCGGCACCAGTTCGGCCGCGTCGGCCATCTGGGGCACGGTTTTCGGCGAGACGAAGCTCGTCGCTTCCACGCTGCGCACGCCGGCTGCGGCGAGCAGGCGGATCAGTTGCAGCTTGGCCGCGGTGTCCAGGTGGATCTGCTGGTTCTGCAGGCCGTCGCGCGGCGAAACGTCGGTGATGTGGATGGGTTCCATCGTGGGTGTCTCCGTCGGCGTTTCAGGCGATGGCGCTTTGCGCCTGCAGCGCGGCGAGCTTTTCCGGTGAGTAGCCGACCAGCTCCCCCAGCACCTCGCGTGTGTGCTCGCCCAGCGCGGGCGGGCAGGTGAAGGCGCGCGGCTTCGCGGCCGACAGCTTCATCGGATTGCCGGGCATGCGCACCGTCTCGCCCGTCTTCAGGGGCACCTCCACCACCATGTCGCGCGCGCGCACCTGCACGTCGTTCAGGGCCTGTTCGAAGTTGTTCACCGGCCCGCAGGGGATGCGCGCGGCGCGCAGCCGTTCGAGCCAGTGGGCGGTGGGATGCTTGCGCAGTTCGTCGGCCACGATCGCATCGATCTTCGCGCGGGCCGCGAAGCGCACGGGCTGCTGGCGGTAGGCCGGGTCGCGCAGTGCGGGCAGGTCGATGAACTCGACGAAGCGCTCGAAGAAGCCGTCGCCGATGCAGGCCACGATGATGTGGCCGTCGGCCGTGGGATAGCTGTTGTAGGGCACGTGCACGAAGTGGCCGTTGCCGATGCCGCCCGGCACATGGCCCGACATCAGGTGCATGGTCGCCATGTAGTTGAGCATCGAGATCTGCGCGTCGAGCATCGACACGTCCACGTGCTGGCCGGTGCCGGTGCGCTCGCGTTCGGCGATGGCCGCGAGCACGCCCATGGCGCCGAAGAGGCCGCCGCCCAGGTCGCCGATGGGGATGCCGCTGCGCGTGGGCCCCGAGTCGCTCGTGCCCGTGATCGACATGCCGCCGCCCATCGCCTGCACCACCTGGTCGAAGGCGGGGCGCTGGGTCTCCGGCCCGCTCTGGCCGAAGCCGGTGACCGAGCACGTGATGATGCGCGGGTTGACCCGCGACAGTGCCGCGTGGTCGATGCCCAGCCGCTCGGTCACGCCGACGCTGAAGTTGTCGAACACCACGTCGGCATGGCGCACCAGGTCCAGGAAGACCGCCTTGCCGGCGTCGCTCTTCAGGTCGATGCACACGCTTTCCTTGTTCCGGTTGAGCGTGAGGTAGTACGCGCCCATGCCGTCGCGGGCGTAGTCGGGGTCTTTTTCGAGCAGCCGGCGCGTACCTTCGCCGGTGCCGGGGGGCTCGACCTTGATGGTCCTGGCCCCCAGGTCAGCCAGCAGCATGGTGCCGTAGGGGCCGGAAAGCATGTGCGTGAGGTCCAGCACGGTGATGTGTTCGAGGGCCAAGTCAGTCTCCATGAAACGGTTGCGCTTCACCGTTTGCACGCGACGTGCCAGCCTGCTCGAAATATTCAAGTCGTTGATTTCATTGGACTTTTCATTTCTATGAAGACAGGTTGACGTCCCATGAGACTTCAATGAAACAATTCAATGTTTCATTGCGACATTGGCCTCCCATGAAAGCTGCACGTTCTCCCGCCCTGCCACGGCTTTGCTTTCTGAGCTACCGGCAGATCCGCGAATTCGCGATGCCGGTGGTGGCCGAGTACGCGCAGCGCGCGGACATCGAGGTGGTCGACGGCACCTTCGGCGGCGCGCTGGCCATCGCGCGCGACCGCATCGACCGCGGCGTGGTCGACGCCTTCGTCAGCGCCGGCTCCAACGCGAGCATCCTGCGCGCCGGGCTGGAGGCGCCGGTCGCCACGATCCAGCTGGGCGGCTTCGACCTGCTGCAGGCGCTCATCGAGGCGCGGCGCATCGCCAGCCGGGTCGGCATCGTGATGTACGGCGCCACGATCCCCGAGCTCGACGCCGTGAAGGACCTGCTGAACATCGAGATCGTCCAGTACGCCTACCAGACGCCCGACGATGCGCGCCAGCGCTTCGAGCTGCTGCGGCGCCAGGGCTTCGAGGTGATCGTGGGCTCCAGCCTGGTGGTCGAGCTGGCCCAGGAAGCCGGTTTGCACGGCCTGCTGGCCTATTCGCTGGCCAGCGTGCGCAAGGGCTTCGAGGACGCGATGGAACTGGCGCGCGTGGCCCGCCTGGAGGCCGGTCGCTACGAGCAGCTCAACGGCGTGCTGCACAACCTGCAGGAGGCGGTGCTGGCCGTCAACGAGGACCACCGCATCATCGCGGCCAACCCGCCGATGCGGCAGCTGATGCGCCCGGTGGCGGGCTCGCTGCTCGGCCAGCGGCTGGACGCGGTGGAGCCCGAGCTGTCGCTGCAGGCCACGTTGGACAGCGGCACCGAGGAGCGCGCCGCGGTGCAGCGCTTCGGCCAGCGCGACTGGATCGTCAACCGCACGCCGATCCGCGAGCACGGGCAGGTGGTGGGCGCGGCACTCACGCTGTACGACGCACGCCGCATCCAGGAGGCGGACACCAGCCTGCGCATGCAGCAGCGCCTGCGCCAGAGCACGGCGCGCTACCGCTTCGAACACCTCATCGGCGCGAGCGAAAGCTTTCGCCGCGCGGTCGCCACGGCACAGCGCTTTGCGCACACCGACCTCACGGTGCTGATCGCGGGCGAGAGCGGCGTGGGCAAGGAGCTCTTCGCGCAGGCCATCCACAACGAGAGCGCGCGCACCAGCCGGCCCTTCGTGGCGGTCAATTGCGCGTCCTTTCCCGAGGCGCTGCTGGAGAGCGAACTCTTCGGCTACGAAGAGGGGGCCTTCACCGGCTCGCGCCGTGGCGGACGGCGCGGCCTGTTCGAGGCGGCGCACACGGGCACCCTGTTCCTCGACGAGATCGGCGACATGCCGCTCGCGCTGCAGACGCGGCTGCTGCGCGTGCTGCAAGAGCGCGAGATCACGCGGCTCGGCTCCAACGCGCCCATTCCGGTCAACGTGCGGGTGATCGCGGCCACCCACCAGCCGCTGCAGGACATGATTGCCGAGCGCCGCTTCCGGCAGGACCTCTACTACCGCATCAACACCCTGCGGCTCACGCTGCCGCCGCTGCGCGAGCGCAGGGAAGACATCGCGCCGCTGGCGCAGTCGCTGGTGGCGCAATGCCTGCAGCGGTTGCAGGCAGGCATCGATGCGCGGGAGGCCCTGGCCCCGCTGCTGCCGCGCCTCGTCGCGCACGACTGGCCGGGCAATGTGCGGGAGCTGGAGAACATCGCGGAGCGCATCGCCGTGTTCCTGATGCAGTTCGACACGCCGCAGCAGATCCGCTACGACGACCTGCGGCACGACTGCCCCGAGCTGTTCGAGGGCCTGCCGGCCGCGGCGCTTGATTCGCAACCCCTGGAAGAGCGGGTGCGCGAGGCGATGCGCCTGGCTGGAGGCAATCGACAGGAGGCGGCGCGCTACCTGGGCGTGAGCCGGTCCACGCTGTGGCGCTGGCTGCGCACGATCGAGCCCAACGAAGACTAGGCGCGCAAGGCCTGATCAGTCGAATTGCGCCCGCGCCCCCGCCACCAGCGCGCGGTTGCGCCGCCGGTCGGCCGCGATCTCCTGCGCGAAGTCCTCGATGCTGCCGCCGGCCGGCAGGTTGTAGGCCTCGCGCAGGCGCGCGCGCAGCGTGTCGCCTTGCAGCAGCCGGTTGATCTCGGCGTTGAGGCGCTGCACCACCGCCGCCGGCGTGCGTGCCGGCGCGAAGATGCCGAACAGCGAATCGCGATTGGCCTTCTCGTAGCCCAGCTCGGCGAGCGTGGGCACGGCGGGCAGGGCCTCGATGCGCGCGGGCGCGCCCACGGCCAGCGCCTGCAGGCGGCCGCTCTCGATGTACTGCAGCTGCTGCGCCGCGACGTTGGTCGACAGCACCTCGAACTGTCCGCCGAGCGCGTCGTTGAGCTGCGGGCCGCCGCCCTGGTAGGGGATGTGCGTGATGTCGGTGCGGCTTTGCATGCGCACCTGCGCCAGCACCATGTGGCCGATGGTCGCGACGCCCGACGTGGCCCAGCGCACCGCGCCGGGCTGGCGGCGCGCCAGCGAAATCAGCTCGCCGAAGCCGCGACCCGCGAAGGCCGGTGTGCCCACGACCAGCACCGGCGTGCGCATCACGCTGGCCACGGGCGCGAAGGCGCGCAGCGGGTCGTAGGGTGCGCGCGCGAGCAGCGGGTGCAGGGTGAGAGGGCTGATGGCGGAAAAGGCCAGCGTGTGGCCGTCGGGCGTGGCGCGCGCGAGCGCGTCCATGCCCAGGCTGCCGCCCGCGCCGGCACGGTGCTCGATGAGCACCGGCACGCCCAGCGACTGCGCCAGCGGCTCGGCCAGCGCGCGCGCCATGCCGTCGCTGACGCCGCCCGGCGGGTAGACGACGATCAGGCGCACCGGTCGGCCGGGCCAGGGCGTGGCGGCGTGGGACAGATGCGGTAGCGCGCACGCGGCCGCAAGGCTCACGCCGAAGCGTTGCAGGACGCGGCGGCGCGACAGCGGCACGGTCACGGTCATGCGACAGGCTTTCCTTCGGCCAGCCCGCGCAGCAGTGCCGCGAAGTGCCGCGCCGGCAGGTTGTCCTCGTCGGCGCGCGACACCAGCGTGAGCGGCGCATCGAGCTTGCCGCCGTCGGCCAGCCGCGTGTAGGCGATGGCGTGCGCGTGCACGCCGGTCATCGAGGTCGGCACCACCGACAGGCCCACGCCCGCGGCCACGAGGTTCAGGTTGGTCATCATGCGATCGACTTCGGCCACCACGCGCGGGCGCAGGCCCTGTGCGTGGCACAGTGCGAGCAGCTCGGCATAGAGGCCGGGCGCGCCCGGGCGGCGCACGAGGATGATGCCTTCTTCGCAAAGCTTGGACAGCGACAGGGGCCGCGCGGCCTGCTTGCCGTTCGCGGGCGCGAAGCGGTGGTCGTTCGGCATCGCGACCCACACCGGTTCGCGCAGCAGCGTCTCGAACACCAGTCCCTCGGGCCGCGCCACCGGCACGCGCAGCAAGCCGCAGTGCAGCCGGCCCGCGGCCAGCGCCTCGGTCAGCTCGGCGGCGTTGTCCTCGCGCAGCTGCAGTTCCACGCCGGGGTGCGCGCGACGGAAGGCGCGCAGCGCCTCGGGCATGAAGCGGTGCGCCGCGGCCGAGCTGGTGAAGCCGACCGCGAGCGTGCCGGTCTGGCCCTGGGCCACGCGCGCCATGCGCTGCTTCATGGCCTCCATGTCCTGCAGCATGCGCAGCGCTTCGGCCTGGAACAGCCGGCCGGCATCGGTGAGCGCCACGCCGCGCGGATGGCGCTTGAACAGCAGCACGCCCAGCTCGCGCTCCAGCGCCTTGATCTGCAGGCTCAGCGGCGGCTGCTGGATGCCCAGCTGCTCGGCGGCGCGCGTCATGTGGCCGGTGCCGGCCACGGCCACGAAGTACCTCAGGGCGCGTATATCCATATGTTTTTTGTATTGAATAGGCCTTGTTATTTTATTTGACCCTAGGTCACACGGAATCTATCGTCCGGCCGCCCATTCAAAAAGCAGCCCACCGAGGTTGCATGCCGGAGACAAATCCATGCGCACACCGCGCCCTGCCTCGAAGTTTCGTGCCGTCGTTGCGCTGATCGGCGTTTCATTGGTTCCGCTGGTCCTGGTTGCCTGCGGCGGCGGCAGCGGGGGAGGCGGGAGCCCCGGCTTCTTCCTGCCGACCACGCCGCCCGCCAGTGGCAACAACCCGCCCGTGGACGATCCCGCCGGGGAACCGCCTCCGCCCGTGGTGCCGGTGGTGGCCTGCGCCGATCTGGCCGGCAAGAGCCTGCCCGCCTCACTCATCAGCCTGCCCACGCAGGGCGCGACCGTCACCAGCGCCACGCCCGTGGCGGCCGGCGACGCGGGCAACACGCTCGGCGACTACTGCCGCGTGCGCGGCACCATCGCGCCGGTCGACCCAGCCTCGCAGCTCATCCACTTCGCGGTCAACCTGCCCGAGCAGTGGAACCAGAAGACCATCCACTTCGGCGGCGGCGGCTTCGACGGCGTGCTGATCGACGGCACCGAGGTCATCCGCTTCGGCCCCGCCGGCAAGCCCGCGCCGCTGGCGCTGGGCTACGCGACCTACGGCGACGACTCGGGTCATCAGTCGAGCAGCATCACCGACGGCAGGTTCGCGGCCAACGACGAGCAACTCGCCAACTACGGCGGCAACGCGCTCAAGAAGACGCGCGACGTGGCGCAGGCACTCGTGTTCGCGCGCTATGCAGTGAAACCCAGGCACGCCTACTTCCTGGGCACCTCGACCGGCGGGCGCGACGCGCTGAGCTACATCCAGCGCTGGCCGCAGGACTACGACGGCGTGATCGCCAACGAGCCCGCACTCAACTACACCGGCACGCGGCTGTCAAACGTGGCCGTGGGCCGCGCGCTCTACAACAACAGCGGCGCGGGCTGGCTCAACCTGACCGAGACGCTGCTGGTGCAGAAGGCCGCGATGCAGGCCTGCGACAAACTCGACGGCGCGCTCGACAACATCGTGAGCAACGTCGAAAGCTGCCGGCAACTGAACGCGCAGGTCCTTGCGTCGCTGCGCTGCCCCGGCGGCGCGGACACGGCAGATACCTGCCTGTCGGACGCGCAGCTCGACACGGTGCGCGCCATCGAATCGCCGCTGGCGTTCACGAGCTATTCGCTGGCCAACGGCGTGAAGCGCGCGGGTGGCTACAACCTTCTCGAAGGCGCGCTCGTCGCCGGCCCCTACACCACGCGCGACCTCGGCACGCGCAAGGCGCCGGGCAACCCCGCCACCTCGGCCGACGCCAACATGTACGTCACGGGCGACCAGTGGGTGAAGTTCTTCGTCACGCGCGATGCCGACTTCAACACGCTGACCTTCGATCCGCAGAACCCGGGCACCTATGCGGCGCGCGTGACCGAGGTGTCGAAGCTCACCGACGCGACCGATGCCAACCTGGCGCCGTTCTTCGCGCGCGGCGGCCGGCTCCTCATGCTGCATGGTCTGGCCGACGAGGTGATCAGCCCCAACTCGACCATCGACTACTACCAGCAGCTCGTCGCCACGCTGGGCCAGGCCACGGTCACGCAGCACGTGCGCTTCTACACCGTGCCCGGCATGGGCCATGGCACTGGCAGCTTCATTCCCAACTGGGATTCGCTTGCGGCGCTCGAAGGTTGGGTCGAGGGTGGCCTGGCGCCTGCCACGCCCGTGGCGGTGGACGCCGTGCCCGGCACTTACGGCCGCACGCGACCGCTGTGCCAGTTTCCGTCGTGGCCCAAGTACCGCGGCAGCGGCAGCCTCGATGCCGCGGTCAACTTCAGCTGCGTGACCGAGGTCGGCGACCCGCTGGCTTGCCCGAACCTGCCGGCGAGCGTGACGAGCTACAAGGGCGGCAACAGCTTCGGCGAGGAACTGCGCGTGCAGATCGACCCGTCCACCATGGCCTACACCGTGACCATCGACGCCAGCCACGAACCCACGCGGGTCGGCACGCAGCGCAGCGGTTCGCTGGTGTCGCAGGGCAGCTGCAGCTATTCGAGCGGCGAGAGCGGGGCGGTGTTCAGCTTCGGGGCCGGCGGCGTGCTGCTGGGCGGCGTGAACCCGCCGAGCGGCGCCGGCTTCTCGCCGCTGGTGGCTTTCCAGAACACCTTCCAGAATGTGTCGCCGTCGACGGATTTCCGCTCGGTGTCGTTGATCTTCAATGCGGCTGGTGTGGAACAGGTCGGCGCCGGGGCCACGGCGGCGTTCTCGTCGGCGGGGCGGCTGCGCAATGCGGGCACCTTCCAGTTCTGCCGCAGCCCGGCGTCGAACAGTTTCATGACCTACGACCAGACCTGCAAGAACACCGAGAAGGGCTACCTCGCCTACAACACGCCGCGCGGCGCCTTCGACATGTACACGACCTCGACCTCGTCGAGCGGCACCGCCGAGACCACGGGCGGCACGCTCACCGGTTCGGTGGTGATCGGGCTGGTCAACGGCGTGTCCACGCCGCTGTACCTGCGGCGCGTGGCCACGGCCGTGCCGGCAGGGGACACCAGCAGCGGCGCGGCCACCGTCATCCAGCCGGGCCTGCGCCTGCTCGCCGTGCAGCAGACCCTCATGTCCGGCGCGGCCGACGGCAGCTATGCCATGGCCAGCGTGAAGGGCGAGAGCCGCGAAGCCACCGTGGCCGGCACCGCCTTCAACCTCGGCGGCGCGGCCGCCACGCTGGGCTACGACACCCCGGTGCTCGGCGTGGCGCAGGCCGGCGCCGGCCGGCCGGGCCATTTCATCTTCAACAGCGGCGTGATGGCCTTCGTTTCCACCGACGGAGCGAACGCGGCGCTGGACCTCGGAGTACGCCATTGATGAAACAACACCTGACCCGATTCGCCGCCTTCGCCCTGCTGGGTGCGGCGCCCCTGCTGCCCGCGCACGCGGGACCAACCACCGCACCGAAGCCCACGGCTTGTCCGTCGCCCGTGCCCGACACGGCGCGCTGCTACACCGGCGAAGACGGCGCGGGCGCCTTCTACTGGATCGCCCTTCCGAAGGACTGGGCCAAGGATTCGAACCGCGTGCTCGTGATGCACGCGCACGGCGGTCCCGAGACCGGCCCGCCCAAGCTGGCGCGCAGCGAGGAAGACCTGAAGCGCTGGGCCATCACCGTGAAGGCCGGCTATGCCTGGGCCGGCTCCACCTACCGGCGCGGCGGCTACGGCGTGACGATGGCGGCCGAGGACACCGAGCGCCTGCGCCAGATCGTCGTGCGCCACTTCGGCCAACCCAAGCGCACGCTGCTGCACGGCCAGAGCTACGGCGCGGGCGTGGCCGCGAAGGCGGCCGAACTCTATGCACCCGTCGGCGATGCGAAGACGCCGTACGACGGCCTGCTGCTCACCAGCGGCGTGCTCGGCGGCGGCAACAGCGCCTACGACTTCCGGCTCGACCTGCGCGTGGTGTACCAGTACGTCTGCCGCAACCATCCGCAGCCCGACGAACCGCAGTACCCGCTGTGGATGGGCCTGCCGATGGATGCGAAGCTCACGCGCGCCGACCTCGCCGCGCGCGTCAAGGCCTGCACCGGCGTCGGCCTGCCGGCCGCGCAGCGCACGCCCGAGCAGGCGGCGCGGCTGAAGACGATTCTCTCGGTCGTGAAGATTCCCGAGCGCTCGCTGCAGGGCCACCTGAACTGGGCGACGTGGCTCTTCCAGGACCTCGTGCAGAAGCGCCTGGACGGGCGCAACCCCTTCGGCAACATCGGCGTGGTCTACAGCGGATCGACCGACGATGCGGCGCTCAATGCTGGCGTGCTGCGCTACGCGGCCGACCCGCAGGCCCAGGGCGCGCTCGCGGCCGACAGCCAGCCCACCGGTCGCACCTCGCTGCCCACCGTGGGCCTGCATGCCATCGACGACCCGACGGCCTTCGTCGAACTCGAGAATGCCTACCGCCGCATCCGCGATGCGGCCGGCACCGGCGGTCACCTCGTGCAGAGCTTCAGCGCCGAGCGCGAGCACAGCTACCTGAGCGACTCGGAATACCCCGCGCTCTTCGGCGCGTTGCTCGACTGGATCGACAAGGGCGAGAAGCCCACGCCGCAGAGCCTGGCGCAACG
Source organism: Acidovorax cavernicola (assembly GCF_003581445.1). NCBI lineage: Bacteria > Pseudomonadati > Pseudomonadota > Betaproteobacteria > Burkholderiales > Comamonadaceae > Acidovorax > Acidovorax cavernicola. The sequence continues at coordinate 37,307 of NZ_QXMN01000025.1, forward strand.
CTGCGCCTCGCTCATGCCGCGCTACGACACCGACGGCAAGAACGGCTGCCACATCCAGCCGGGATGGCAGCCACCAGCGCTCGAAAGCCGCGTGCCATCGCGCGCCCCCTGATTCTTCTTTTTGACCTTGACGGAGACTTCCATGAAAAAAATGCTCGCCCTCGCGGCGGTGACCCTGGCCGTGTGCGCCCACGCGCAAGAATTTCCCGCGGGCAAGCCCGTGACCATCGTCGTGCCCTTCGCGGCCGGCGGCCCGACCGATCGCGTCGCGCGCGACCTCGCCGAGGCGCTGCGCAAGCCGCTGGGCGGCGCCAGCGTCATCATCGACAACGTGCCCGGCGCGGGCAGCTCCATCGGCGCGGCCAAGGTCGCGCGCGCCAACCCCGACGGCTACACGCTGCTGCTCAACCACATCGCCATGGCCACCGTGCCCACGCTGGTGCGCAACGTGCCGTTCAAGGTCGAGACCGACTTCGAGTACCTGGGCATCGTCAACGATGTGCCGATGACGCTCATCGCCAAGCCCAGCCTGCCGGCCACCAACTACAAGGAACTGACGACCTGGATCGCGGCCAACAAGGGCAAGATCAATCTCGGCAACGCGGGCATCGGCTCGGCCTCGCACCTGTGCGGCCTGCTCTACCAGAGCGCCACGAAGACCGAGATGACCCCTGTGCCCTACAAGGGCACGGCGCCCGCCATCACCGACCTGATCGGCGGCCAGATCGACCTGCTGTGCGACCAGAGCACCAACACATCGCCGCAGATCGAGGCGAAGAAGGTCAAGGCCTATGCCGTGACCACGCCCAAGCGCCTGACCACGCCGCTCTTGAAAGACCTGCCCACGCTCGACGAAGCCGGCCTGAAGAACTTCCAGGTGACGATCTGGCACGGCCTGTACGCGCCCAAGGGCACGCCCGCGCCGGTGCTCAAGAAACTGAGCGACGCACTCAAACTGGCGCTGAAGGACGCCGATTTCATCAAGCGCGAAGAAGCGCTCGGCGCCGTGGTCGCCACCGACGGTCGCATCGAGCCAGAGGGCCACAAGAAGTTCGTGGCAGCGGAGATCGCCAAGTGGAGCCCGATCATCAAGGCGGCGGGGGTGTACGCGGACTGAGCGCGGTGCGCGGCGCTTGTCGCGCTCAGAGTCCGTAGATGAGCACGTTGATCCAGAAGGCCGCCCACACAGCCATCAGTCCCAGCAGGGCCATGACGGTGAGGTACGCAATGAAATACACGATGCGCCCGCCGATGCCACGGGCGGCTGGCACCTGTCGCCAGTAGATCCATCCTGCCCACAGGAGCAGGGCGCCGACCATGAAAGCAACGGCAGGCCCTGTCAATGTCAGGACCTGGCGTCGCTCCAGGGCGGGAAGCAGGACGTTGAGAGCCAGTATCGAAACGGCCCACGTCAGCACGCTCCACAGCAAGCGCAAGGCGGTGTTCATCGGATCGCCTCGGCCGGCGAACTGATGGTGTGCGGTACTGTCATGTCGGCTCTCCCTGTCGGACCGTTGTGGCCTCCTCGGGATCATAGGGGGCGCATGTTTCATGCGCCCGCAGCGGTACTGCTTGAATCAATGGTCGTGATGCAGATAGCTCGCCTGTCGCGGCAGCCGCAGGCTCACCAGGAAGGCGATCACCATCATCGCGCTCACGTACCAGAAGAACGCCGACTCGTGCCCCAGTGACTTGAGCCCCAGCGCCACGTACTCGGCCGATCCACCGAAGATCGCATTCGCCACGGCATACGCCAGGCCCACGCCGAGCGCACGCACCTCGGGCGGGAACATCTCGGCCTTCACGATGCCGCTGATCGAGGTGTAGAAGCTCACGATGGCCAGCGCCGCGATGATCAGCACGAAGGCCAGCACCGGGCTCGTCGTGTGCTGCAGCGCCGTGAGGATCGGCACGGTGGCCAGCGCGCCCAGCCCGCCGAACAGCAGCATGTTGTTGCGCCGCCCGATGCGGTCCGACAGCGCGCCGAACAGCGGCTGCATGCACATGTAGACGAAGAGCGCACCGGTCATCACGTAGCTCGCCGTCTTGATCGGCAGGTGCACGGTGTTCACCAGGTACTTCTGCATGTAGGTGGTGAAGGTGTAGAAGATCAGCGAGCCACCGGCCGTGTAGCCCAGCACCGTGAGAAAGGCCGGCGTGTGGTGCCTGAAGAGCCCGGCCATGCTGCCGGCCTCCTTGTTGGCCTTGGCTTCGGCGCTTTGCGTTTCATGCAGCGTGCGGCGCAGCAGCAGCGCGACCACGGCGGCGATCGCACCGATCACGAAGGGAATGCGCCAGCCCCAGGCCTTGAGCTCGGCTTCGGTGAGCAGCTGTTCGAGCACCACGATCACCAGCACCGCCAGCAGTTGGCCGCCGATGAGCGTGACGTACTGGAACGACGAGAAGAAGCCGCGCTGTCCGCGCAGCGCCACTTCGCTCATGTAGGTGGCGGTGGTGCCGTATTCGCCGCCCACGGACAAGCCCTGGAACAGGCGGCACACCAGCAGCAGGAAGGGCGCCCAGGCGCCGATCTGCGCATAGGTCGGCAGGCAGGCGATGACGAGCGAGCCGCCGCACATCATGGTCACCGAGATCAGCATCGAGGTCTTGCGCCCGAGCCGGTCGGCCACGCGACCGAAGAGCCAGCCGCCGATGGGCCGCATCAGGAAGCCGGCCGCGAACACGCCGGCGGTGTTCAGCAACTGCGCGGTGGGGTCCGACTTGGGGAAGAAGGCCGGCGCGAAGTACAGCGCCGAGAAGGCATACACGTAGAAGTCGAACCACTCGACCAGGTTGCCGGAAGAGGCCGCCATGATCGCGAAGACGCGGTGGCGTTTTTCTTCGGCCGTGTAGTGCGGGGGAGGCGAGGAGGCCGCGAGGCCTCCCTGTGTAGCGGTGACTGCGCTCATGGTGTGCCTTCTGTGGCCCGGGGGCCTGTTGTTGTGGCCAAACCATTCTGCGCCGCGATGCGGGGGTGGCGTGTCAGCCGACGCCGCATCGGCCTGCCCCTAACGAGGTCTTGAGTCGCCCGTCAGAACGTACCCGGCAGCAGGATGTCCGAACGCACGTCGTCGATCTGCGTGCGGCCGCAGAAGGCCATCGTCACGTCCAGTTCCTTGTGGATGATCTGCAGCGCGCGTGTCACGCCTTCCTGGCCGTAGGCGCCCAGGCCGTAGAGGAAGCTGCGGCCGATGAGCGTGCCGCGCGCGCCGAGGGCGCGGGCCTTGAGCACGTCCTGGCCGCTGCGCACGCCGCCGTCCATCCACACCTCGATCTGGCTGCCCACGGCATCGGCGATGGCCGGCAGCGCCGCGATGGAGGAGGGCGCGCCGTCGAGTTGGCGCCCGCCGTGGTTGGAGACGATGAGCGCATCGGCGCCGCTGGCCACCGCCAGGCGCGCGTCTTCCGCGTCCATGATGCCCTTGAGGATCAGCTTGCCGCCCCAGCGTTTCTTGATCCATTCGACGTCGCCCCAGTTCAGCGCCGGGTCGAACTGCTCGGCGGTCCATGACGACAGCGACGACAGGTCCTTCACGCCCTTGGCGTGGCCGGCGATGTTGCCGAAGGTGCGGCGGCTGGTGCCCAGCATGCCCATGCACCAGCGCGGCTTGGTCGCCAGGTTGATGAGGTTCTTGATGGTGGGCTTGGGTGGCGTCGACAGGCCGTTCTTGATGTCCTTGTGGCGCTGGCCGAGGATCTGCAGATCGAGCGTGAGCTGCAGCGCAGAGACATTCGCGGCCTTGGCGCGGTCGATCAGGCGCTCGATGAAGTCGCGGTCCTTCATCACGTAGAGCTGGAACCAGAAGGGGTGGCGGTCGGTGTGCTCGGCGATGTCTTCCAGCGAGCAGATGCTCATGGTCGACAGCGTGAACGGGATGCCGAAGGCCTTGGCCGCGCGGGCGCCCAGGATCTCGCCGTCGGCGTGCTGCATGCCCGTGAGGCCCGTGGGCGCGATGGCCACGGGCATGGCCACGTCCTGGCCGATCATGGTGGTGCGGGTGGAGCGGCCTTCCATGTTCACGGCCACGCGCTGGCGCAGCTTGATCTTCTGGAAGTCGCTCTCGTTGGCGCGGTACGTGCCCTCGGTCCAGGCGCCGGAGTCGGCGTAGTCGTAGAACATCTTGGGCACGCGGCGCTTGGCGATCGCCCGCAGGTCTTCGATGCAGGTGATCTTGGAAAGGTCGGGCACGGGGGAGGTCTCCTGGCTGTCTGTTTATGGGGGATGGGGCACGTCGCCGCCGGGGGTCGAGTCTGCAGGGGAATCGGGCTGCCTACCTGAAAAAAGCCGGGACCCCATCTGAAATTAATTCAGTCCCCATTCAGTCCCCATCGCGCAGCGCCTGGCGCAGCCACTCGACGAAGGTGGCGCATTCCCAGCGCTCCATGGTGCCGGGGCGCCAGCACAGGAAATAGGCGTTGGGCGAGGGCGCGCTGTGTGGCGACAGCCGCACCAGCCGGCCGTTGTCGAGCCAGGCCCGGCCCAGCCGCAGGTGCATGAGCACCACGCCGAAGTCTTCCGCCGCGGCGTCCAGCGCCAGGCCCAGGTCGTTGAACTGGTGGCCCGTGGCCGGTTCAGGCAGGCCGATGCCGCAGGCCTTGAACCAGATGCGCCACGACTCCAGCGGCGTGCGCAGCAGCTGCACCCGCGCCACCTCGGCGTCGGTCGAGAAGTGGTCGTCGAAGGGCCCGTGGCGTTCCAGGTAGGCCGGGCTGCACACCGGCGAGACATCGTCGGCCAGCAGCTGGCAGAACTCGCGGTCGTGGAACGGGCCGGTGCCGAAGCGCAGCTCGATGTCGGCTTCCTCGGCCGTGGCGTTGCGCACCGGCATGGTCACCTGCAGCATCAGCTCGATGGTCGGGTAGGCGTCGCGAAACTCGGCCAGCCGGGGCAGCAGCATCTGGCGCGAGAAGGTGGGCGTGACCGCCACGCGCAGCCGCCGCACCTGCGACGCAGGCTCGCGCCCCGGCACCTGCTGCAGCGCCGCGATGGCCTCGCGCACGCGCGCCAGGTAGGCCACGCCGTCGGCGCTCAGGCCGAAGTCGTTGCCCGCGAAGAGCTTGAGTTCGAGCAGCGTCTCGAGCTGGCGGATGCGGTGGCTCACGGCGCTGGGCGTGACGCTGAGTTCCTCCGCCGCCAGGTTCACGCTGCGCAGCCGCGCGACGGCCTCGAAGGCCTGCAGGCCCTGGGTCGAGGGGAGTCGCGTCGATGCCATGTGTTTCTGGAGGGAGTGAGCGATGTTATCGAAGGGCGGCCAGCGCTTCGAGCAGCCGGCGCAGGTCGTCGACCGCTTCGCGCGCCAGGGCCGTGTCGGCCGTGTCGCCCATCTGGGCCTTGACGATGGCGCCATCGACCCCGAGCGCGGCCGCCTGCGCAATGGCCATGCGCTGCGGGCCGTCGGGCAGCAGGCCGGCGATCACCTCGACCATCTCGCGCTTGTGCTCGCGCGCGATGTCGGCGGCGCCGTCCACGCTGGCGCCGACTTCCGCCACCGCGTTGATGAAGGCACAGCCACGAAAGGCCGGGTCGGCGAACCACTCGGCCATCACGTCGGCCAGCACCGGCAGCGCCTGCCCGTGCGCGATGCGTGGCTGCGCGTCGCGCCGGCCCAGCGCATCGACGAACCATGCCATCCATACGCCGTGCCGATGGTCGAGGAAGGCGCGCACCAGGTCGTCCTTCGACGGGAAGTGCCGATAGAAGGTGACCTTGGTGACGCCCGACGCCGCGATCACGCGGTCGATGCCGGTGGCGCGGATGCCGTCGGCATAGAAGAGCTCGTGCGCCGTGAGCAGGATGCGCTCGCGCGCGGGCAGTGCAGAGATGTCCATGCGGCGATTGTAGGCATGTAGACAGGTCTGTCTACTCGTGGCACATTGCGGGCCTTCATCACTTCATCTTCCGATTGAAAGCCCGCCATGGAATCCCTGGAATCCCGCCCGCCGCTGCCGCCCTTCACCCTCGAATCCGCCCTGCGGAAAGTCCAGGCCGCCGAAGACGCCTGGAACTCGCGCGACCCCGTGCGCGTGAGCCTGGCCTACACGCCCGACACCGAGTGGCGCAACCGGGCGGACTTCGTCAATGGCCGCGAGCAGGTGGTCGAATTCCTTTCGCGCAAGTGGGAGCGCGAGCACGACTACCGCCTGAAGAAGACGCTGTGGGCCTTCATGGACAACCGCATCGCGGTGCGCTTCGAGTACGAATGGCACGACGCCGCGGGCCAGTGGTTTCGCAGCCATGGCAACGAGAACTGGGAGTTCGCGGAGAACGGCCTGATGCGCAAGCGCTACGCGAGCATCAACGACCAGCCGATAGCGGAGGCGCAGCGCAAGTTGCGGTGGGAGCGCTGAGGGCACCAGCCCGCTGGGCATGCCTGTTGCTTGTCATGTCGCATCCCTTTCATCCCCAGGAGCCAGCGACATGAACCGCAACGACGTCACCGAGAAGATCATCACCGTGAAGGTGTCCAAGGGCCTGCAATGGGCCGACGTGGCAAAGAAGGTGGGGCTCTCGAAGGAGTGGACCACCGCCGCCTGCCTCGGCCAGATGACGCTCGATGCGCGGCAGGCGAAGATCGTCGGCAAGATCTTCGGCCTCACGCCCGAGGAGCAGAAGTGGCTGCAGGTGGTGCCGTACAAGGGCTCGCTGCCCACGCCGGTGCCCACCGACCCGCTGATCTACCGCTGGTACGAAGTGGTGAGCGTGTACGGCACGACTATCAAGGAGCTGATTCACGAGGAGTTCGGCGACGGCATCATGAGCGCCATCGACTTCAGCATGGACATCCAGCGCCAGCCCGACCCGAAGGGCGACCGCGTCAACGTGGTGCTGTCGGGCAAGTTCCTGCCGTACAAGAGCTACTGAGGCGGCCTGACACGCCTCAGCACACCGGCGCCGCGGGCTTCGGCCGCGGCGTGTGGGCCGAGCGCCAGCCGGGGCTGGCGATGCCGTAGCTGGCGCCTTCGATCGCACCGGCGATGGCGCGCGCCACGCCGTCGACCGGTGTGCTCAGGCGCCGCCGCGTGCGCATGCGCTCGAAGGTGTAGCTCGCGGCGATGTGCTCGGCCAGCGGGTCTGCCGCCTCGGCCACGTCGGGGCTCACCAGCGTGACGTGCAGGCGCCCCGCGTGTTCCCGCCGCAGCCCCTCGGAGATGGCCTGCACCGCGTACTGCGTGCCGTGGTACACGGCCGAGTCGGGCGTGGCGCCGCCCATGGCCACCGGCGCGACATTGACGATGTGACCCCAGCCCTGTTCCTGCATCGTGGGCAGCACGGCCGCCACACCCAGCAGCATGCCGCGCAGGTTGACGTCGATCATCAGCTCCCACTCCTCGATCTTGCGCTGCCACAGCGGCGACAGCGGCATCACGCCGGCGGCGTTCACCAGCACGTCGATGCGGTCGTGCGTGTCGAGCGCGAACTCGGCAAAGGCCTCCATGTCGGGCCGGTGCGTCACGTCCAGCCGCCGGAAGCTCGCCGAGCCGCCGGTGGCGTTGATCTCGGCCGCGAGCGCCGCCAGCCGTTCGGTGCGGCGCGCGCCGAGCACCACATGGGCGCCGCGTCGCGCCAGCCGCCGCGCCGTCGCCTCGCCGATGCCGCTGCTGGCGCCGGTGACGAGAACCACTGTGTCCTGGATTGCACTCATACAAAACTCCTCATGCGGGTCGATGCGCCATGGCGCGAAGGGTGCGCCGGGCATGGGGATGAGTCTCGGGCCGGAGGGGCCTGAGGCGGTATCCGGATCGAACGAGGTTTTTGCCTGATCCTGCGAAATCGCACCGGCGCGGTCGTGGTCAGACCGCGGCGTCCGGCAGCGGCGGCCACTGCGGCGTGCAGGCGCCGATGTGCAGCGTCAGTTCGTCGTCGTGGTGCGTGTGCGCGGGCGACTCGAAGCCGCTGCCCAGCTTCAGCGCGAGCGCGGGGATCGCGTAGGGCGTGCCGGCTTCGGGCATGTCGGGCCGCGCGAAGTCCTCGGTGCCGTCGAGCAGGCCGAAGGGCGCGACCACCTTGTCGGCGTGGCCGCAGTCCGATTCGTTCAGGCCCGAGGTTTTCGGATCGCGCAAGCCCAGCGCCAGGCCGAGCCAGGCATCGTGATTCCGGGTGTCGATCTTCAGGTGGCACATGATCACCGCCGCGGGCTCGGGTGCGCCGTTCTCCGGAATGCCCGGAAAGTCCTGCGTGCCGCTCCAGCTGATGCTGCAGTTCGCGTCCTTGGGCTGGCTGCCCGAGGCCACCTGGTGGAAGGTCGAGTCCCGCGTGCCGATGGCATGGACCTCGGGCGTGCGTGGCACTTCGCCGGGCAGCTCGCGGTGCGGACCGACGTCGGCGCGCAGGCGCAGCAGGCCATTGCCGTCGACCTTCAGCGCGGGGTAGATCTGGTGCACCCACTGCGTGGTGAGCGGGATCTTCCACACCGTGAGCTGGCGCACGTTGCTGCGGCGCCGGCCGACGCGCACGAACACCCCGCCGCCGCTGCCCGCGCCGGTGCGGGGAAGGTCGCACACGATGCGGTCATGCGCCCACGACTTCACGGTGCGCACGGTCGAGTCGATCTCCACCTCGCCCGGCACGCTGCCGAAGCCGCCGAACAGCGTGAGCTCGTCGGCGTACTCCGAGACCTGCAGGCGACGGATCGTCGGTGCCAGCACGTGGGTGGCGGGCTGCCCGGCGCGCGGCTTGGCCAGCAGCTCGGCCCGCGTCTCGGGGTCGATGGTCAGCCCTTTCTTCTTCATGTCCTGCATGACGAGGTCCCAGGCGAAGGGGCGCTGCTCGGGTGATTCGCGCAGCTCCTTGTTCGCGCCGAGCAGGCGGTCCACGAAGTAGCGCGGCGCGGTGTCGGCGCCGGCGGTGGAGACCGTCTCGTTCCAGCCCAGGTACACGGCCGCGCCCTTGGCGTGGCAGGCGTCCATGAAGGTGCCCGACCAGCGCCGTTCGCTGGTGCGCGCGCTGCTGCAGGCGTTGATGAACACGATGCTGTGGGCCGGGAAGCTCCAGTACCTGTGCACGAACTTGGCCGTGATGCCGTAGCGCGTCTGCTTCACCGGGTCGCCCTCGCCGTAGCCTTCGAGCTCGAAGATGTCGGCGGTGTAGTAGGTCAGGCGCCAGTGGTCCAGGTCGTCCTTGAAGTCGGGCATGGCCTCGAGCACTTCGCTCACCTGTGTGGACGACTGGAGCGAGTACATCTCGGGCGCCGCATCGTCGCGGTCGCTCACGCGGGCCGAGGCGCCGCCGTGGGTGTTGATGTAGAAAAAGCCGTCGCCCGAGACCTCGCGCAAGGTCGAGATGCGCGCGTCGCCGCGCGTGCCGTCGCGCAGCAGGTAGCCGCCGTCGGTGAGCATGCGCCCGAGCACCGCGACGGTCTGCTGCCGGTCGAGGTTCAGGCCGAAGGCATGGAACACGCGCGCGTTCTCGGTCGAGGGCAGCTCGATCGGTGCGGCGGCCGCGGCGAAGGCCGCGTCGTGGCGGGCCGCGTCCGCAGAAACAGGCACGGCGCCGGGCGCGGCCATGTTGCGGTTGGCCGAGACGAGGTGCACCCGGCCGTCGCGGAAGTGGCCCCAGGCGGTGAGCGTCTCGGTGTCGACGCCGGTCTCGCGGTAGGCCGGCAGCGTGGCCATGTAGGCGGCCAGCGCCTCCACGAACGCCAGCCGCGTGCGGCCGGTGCGCAGCTCGAAGCCCTTGCGCGTGACGTCGCGCAGCGTGTCGAGGCGTTCGGCGTCGGAGATGGGGGCATCCGGCGGATTGCCGGGTGTGTCCGGCGTCGCGGGTGGCGTGGCCGGGCCCTGGCCCTGGCCGATAGGCAGTGGCAGGCCGCCGCCCCCGCCGCCTCCACCTCCGCCGCAGGCCACCAGGGCCGCCGGCAGGCTGGCAAGCGCGGCGCCGCCCGAGAGCCAGCCCAGCAGGCTGCGGCGCGCCATGCGGGGCGCACCGGGAACGGAGGGCGTCGCGGCTGTGGCAACGGGAGAAAGTGCGTGCGTGCGGCCGCACGGGATCATGGCGGGGTCTTTCATGCAGATCGAGGTCGTTCGGAACAGAGACAGGACGGGCCGGGCAGGCGCACGCGCGCGCCGGCCTGGAGCAGGCCGTGCGTCAGGTGTGCGCTGGCTCGGGGAAGGGCGGGAAGTCCGGAGGGGTGCGGCACGCGTCAGCGTGGAGCCCGCCGCCGCGGGGCTCGCCCTTCGTTCTTCTGCTGCGGGGCAGTCTAGGCAGCGTCCTGTGCGGCGTCTTGTATGGATCCGACATCGCGCAGACGCAGGCGCACCGGCCACAGCGCCGGGTCTTCGACGATCTGGCGTAGGAAGGCGCGCGGCGTCTGGCCCGTCATGCTGCGGAAGTCGCGGCTGAAATGCGCCTGGTCGAAATAGCCGCTGTCCAGCGCGATGTCGGCCAGCCGCAGCCGGCCCTCGGCCGCGACGATGCCGTCCATCGCCGCGCTGAAGCGCAGCAGCTTGCGGATCTCGCGCGGCGCCAAGCCGTAGGCCTGCAGGCTGCGCCGCTCGAACTGGCGCTCGCTCAGGCCCAGGGTCTCGGCGAGGGTGCGGGCCGACCACTGCCCGTCGGGCCGGGGCAGGCGCAGCAGCTGCGTGCGCCGTGCCTGCGCGCCTTGCCGCGCGAACTGGCCCAGCGCCTGCATGAGCCGTTGGCCGCCGGTGCGCAGGTCGGGCGCGCCGCCGACTTCGTCGAGCCACTGCGCGGCCAGCCGCTCGCCGATCAAGGCGTCCAGCGGCACGCGCTGGCCGGCCAGCTCGGCGGCCGGCATCGGGAAGAGCGCCTGCCAGCCACCGGGCGTGACCAGGACTGAGACGAATTCGGTGGGCTCCTGCACCAGCAAACGCCGCGCGACGAGACAGGGCCCCTCGACATAGGCCGCGGACGTCGCCTCGACCTGCCCCTGCGCACCGGCCACCATCGTGCGCCCGCGCCGGAAGACCACCAGCATCGGCCGCATCATGGCCGGCAGGAAGGTGGGGCCGGCCTCGAGCCGGGTCGCGATGCCGCAGTCCAGGTAGGGCGCGAGCGTGGCGGGCGGACGAAGGACCAGGGACGACATGCGGGCGTGTGCCTGGCCTGCCTCAGGGTTTGCAGCTGCCGCCCATGGACACCGAGCCGTCCTTGCACTCGGTGAGCATCGGCTCGCCACGCGGCGCTGGTGCCGGTGCCGACGTCGCGGCAGGCGCCGGCGAGGCCGCGCCGCCTTCGCGCTGGTAGACGATCTTCTTCGTGCCCAGGTCGCAGCTGCCCACCACCTGTCCGCTCGCCGTGGTGGCGGTATCGACGGTGACGACGCTGAAGTTGGTCACGCCCGACGCGGCGATCTTGGCCTCGATCTGGGCGCGCAGTGTTTCGCAGTTGCTCTGGGCATGGGCGCTGTTGGCGGCCGTGAGCAAGGTCCAGGTGGCAGCGGTAGCAAGCAGACGGAATTTCATGAGGGGCCTGCCTTTCTTTTCTCTTGCAGTGGGCGGGAAAACGTCGAAGTCTAGTTTCTCGCGGCGTGGCGGCAGACGCAAAGACAAACGGCCTGCCGCGCAAGCGACAGGCCGTCGGGGTGGACGCTTCAGGGCCTGATCAGACCCGGAAGACGCAGGCGCAGCGGAATCAGGCCGCCGATGCCAGCGCCGCGTTCAGCGTGGCGCTCGGGCGCATCACGGCTTCGTACTTCTTCGGGTCGGCCAGGTAGTAGCCGCCGATGTCCACGGCCTTGCCTTGCACGGCCGCGAGTTCGTCGACGATCTTCTTCTCGTTGGCGGTGAGCGTCTCGGCCAGCTTCTTGAACTTGGCGGCCAGGTCCTTGTCGTCGGTCTGCGCGGCGAGTTCTTGGGCCCAGTACATCGCCAGGTAGAACTGGCTGCCGCGGTTGTCGAGCTGGCCGGTCTTGGGCGAGGGGTTCTTGTTGTTGTCCAGCAGCTTGCCGGTGGCGGCGTCGAGCGTCTTGGCCAGGATCTTGGCCTGCGCGTTGCCGGCCTTCAGGCCCAGGTCTTCCAGGCTCACGGCCAGCGCGAGGAACTCGCCCAGCGAATCCCAGCGCAGGTGGTTTTCTTCCACCAGTTGCTGCACGTGCTTGGGGGCCGAGCCGCCCGCGCCGGTCTCGTACATGCCGCCGCCGGCCATCAGGGGCACGATGGACAGCATCTTGGCCGAGGTGCCCAGTTCCATGATGGGGAACAGGTCGGTCAGGTAGTCGCGCAGGATGTTGCCGGTGGCGCTGATGGTGTCCAGGCCGCGCACGACGCGCTCCAGCGTGTAGCGCATGGCGCGCACCTGGCTCATGATCTGGATGTCCAGGCCCGTGGTGTCGTGCTCGTGCAGGTACATCTTGACCTTGGTGATCAGCTGCGCCTCGTGCGGGCGGTAGGCGTCGAGCCAGAACACCACCGGCATGCCGGAGTTGCGCGCGCGGTTGACGGCCAGCTTCACCCAGTCGCGGATCGCGGCGTCCTTGACCTGGCACATGCGCCAGATGTCGCCTTGCTCCACGTCTTCGCTCATCAGCACCTCGCCGGTGTCCAGGTCGGTGATGTTGGCCACGCCGTCTTCGGGGATCTCGAAGGTCTTGTCGTGCGAGCCGTACTCTTCGGCCTTCTGGGCCATGAGGCCGACGTTGGGCACCGTGCCCATGGTCTTGGGGTCGAAGGCGCCGTGCCACTTGCAGAAGTTGATGATCTCCTGGTAGATGCGGGCGAAGGTCGATTCGGGCATCACGGCCTTCACGTCCTTCAGGCGGCCGTCGGCGCCCCACATCTTGCCGCCGTTGCGGATCATGGCGGGCATCGATGCATCGACGATCACGTCGTTGGGCGAGTGGAAGTTGGTGATGCCCTTGGCCGAGTCGACCATGGCCAGCTCGGGGCGGCCTTCGTGGCAGGCGTGCAGGTCGCGCTTGATCTCGTCCTGCGTGCTCTGGGGCAGCGTGGCGATCTTGTTGTACAGGTCGACCATGCCGTTGTTGACGTTGATGCCCAGCTCGTCGAACAGCTTGCCGTGTTTCTCGAAGGCTTCCTTGTAGAAGATCTTCACGCAGTGGCCGAACACGATGGGGTGCGAGACCTTCATCATGGTGGCCTTGACGTGCAGCGAGAACATCACGCCGGTCTTGTGCGCGTCCTCGATTTCCTTTTCATAGAAGGCCAGCAGCGCCTTCTTGCTCATGAACATGGAGTCGATGACCTCGCGGTCCATCAGCGCGACCTTGGGCTTGAGCACGATGGTCTTGCCGCTCTTGGTCAGCAGTTCCATCTTGACGTTGCGCGCGCGGTCCAGGGTCATGGACTTTTCGCCGTGATAGAAGTCGCCGCCGTGCATGTGCGAGACGTGCGAGCGCGAGGCCTGGCTCCACTCGGCCATGCTGTGCGGGTTCTTGCGCGCGTATTCCTTCACGGCGCGGGGTGCGCGGCGGTCGGAGTTGCCTTCGCGCAGCACGGGGTTCACGGCGCTGCCGGTGCACTTGTTGTAGCGCGCGCGGATGTCCTTGTCCTCGTCGGAGGTCGGGTTCTCGGGGTAGTCGGGGATCTTGTAGCCCTTGCCCTGCAGTTCCTTGATGGCCGACTTGAGCTGGGCGACCGAGGCGCTGATGTTGGGCAGCTTGATGATGTTGGCGTCGGGCTTGAGCGTGAGCTTGCCCAGTTCGGCCAGGTTGTCGGGCACCTTCTGGTCGTCGCTCAGGAATTCGGGGAACTCGCCCAGGATGCGGGCGGCCACCGAGATGTCGCTCGTCGTCACGTCGATGCCGGCCGGAGCCGTGAAGGCGCGCACGATGGGCAGGAAGGCGTAGGTCGCCAGCAGGGGCGCCTCGTCGGTGAGGGTGTAGACGATGGTGGGTTGCTTCGTGCTCATGCGCTTGCTTCCGTAGGTTCTGGGTTGTCGAGGTGGCTGAAATTTCACTGGGCGAAAAGGATTTTCGCCAAAACCCCCCATTGTCGCCCGGCTGGCCCCGGGGCGGCTACAGAGGCCCCGATGCCCTCTCGGCCACTGTCGCGCGACCGGACTACCATCCGGGCCCATGAAAAAGCTGCTTCTGGGGAGTCTTCTCGCGTCGCTGCTGGCCGGCCCCGTGCTTGCCGCGCCCGCCGCGCAGGTGTTCGTGGACGTCAAGACGCCCGAATCCATCGATGCGCAATGGCGCGCCCACCTGTGCGCCTTGCTGCCCCAGCCCTGCGACGCGCGCGGGCTGGATCTGCACCGCCCGCGCGGCGGCGCGCCCGACGACTACATGGTCACTTCGGAAAAGCCCCTGGCCATGGCGCGCCTGACGCGCGACGCGGCCGCGGGCACCTGGAAGCTCGAACGGCTGCACGATTTCTCGACCTACGTGGCCTCGATGCAGCGCGACCGCACGAGCGACGACCGCGAGCTGTACGTGGGCCTCGCGCCGGCGCTGTATCCGCTGGCCGAAGGACGCTGGGCCGTGGCGGTGACCCAGCGCGAATCCGAGAGCTATTCGGGTGGCGGCGCATCCGCCGTCGTCGCCGATTTCTTGCCGCTGGACACCCCGTCGGGGCAGCCCGCCAAGGCCGTCCACGAGAACATTCCGTACTGGTGCTCGCGGTCGATCCGCGCCTGCTTCAGCGAGAAGGAATACAACAGCTCGAAGCACTGCCACGACGAAAGCCGCGGCAGCCTGCGCATCACCTACGACGAACCGAAGAAGGCCGGCGAGTCCTATGTGTGGCGCTACACGTGGCTGCAGAGCGTGTGGCCGGCACACACGGGGCCAGCCGGCAACAAGCGCACCAGCGTGAACTTCACGAAGGACACGACGCAGAAGGCGAACTTCTGCGACGGCGGGCTGGAGTAGATCGGCCCGGCTTCAGTGCCTGGGCACCGTCACCGCCCCCACGTGCAGCGTGCGCCCCGCGCCCAGCCCGGCGATCACCAGCGCCACGCCCAGCCCGACGAACAGCCACGCCGAGGCGCGGAAGCTGCCGGTCCAGCCGTGCAGCAGCCCGGCCAGCAGCGGACCGAAGGCCGCCACCATGTAGCCCACGCCCTGCGCCATGCCCGACAGGTGCGCGGCGATGTGCGAATCGGGCGAGCGCAGCACGATCATCGTGAGCGCCAGCGCGAAGGTGCCGCCCTGCGCAATGCCCAGCAGCACCGCCCAGGTCCACATGCCGCCCGGCGCGTCGACCGGCGCGAACAGCATGGCCAGCATGGCCGCCACCGTCATCGCCGACAGCACCACCGCCAGGCCGCGCTGGTTGCGCAGCTTCACGGCCAGCGCCGGCACCACGAGGCAGGTCACGACCTGCGTCATGACCGACAGCGACACCACGTAGCCGGCCGTCTCGCCACTGAGCCCGCGCTCGCGCAGGATCGGCGCCAGCCAGCCCATCACGATGTACGCCAGGGCCGATTGCAGCCCCATGAAGAAGGTCACCTGCCAGGCCAGCCGGTCGCGCCACAGGCCGCGCACGGTGAAGCCCGATTCGCTCGCCACCGGCTTGAGCGGCAGCGCCTGCGGTGCCCAGACCAGCGTGACCAGCGCGGCCGGCGCGGCCCACATGGCGAGCGCCAGTGTCCAGCCGCCGCCCAGCGCGTGTTCCAGCGGCACCGTGAGGCCCGCCGCGCTGGCGGCGCCGCCGCACACGGCCATGGTGTACAGGCCCATCATCAGCGCGGCCTGCTTCGCGAAGTCGCGCTTGACGAGGCCCGAGAGCAGCACGTTCGACACCGCGATGCCGCTGCCCGCGATGGCCGAGGCCAGGAACAGCAGCGGGATGTTCCCGGTGCCGCGCAGCAGCGTGCCCACCAGGATCAGCACCATGCAGCCGAGCAGCGTGCGCTCGGTGCCGAAGCGGCGCCCGAGCCACGGCGCCATCGGCGCGAACACGCCCAGGCAGACGATGGGCAGCGTGGTCAGGAGGCTCGCGGCGGTGGACGACAGGCCGGTGGCGCGGATGATTTCCGGCAGCACCACCGACAGGCTCGCGAACACCGGCCGCAGGTTGAAGGCAATGAGCACCACGGTCAGGCCCAGCAGCAGCCGGCGGCCCCGGCTGGGCGTGGGCGTCGGTCGGGGCGCGGGCAGGCTGTCGACCTCGGCGTCGATCAGCAGTTCTTCGGTGCCCGATGGCGCGGCCTGGGTGCGCGCGGTTGTGGCGGCACCCGTGGGCAAAGTCATGGAGGTCATGCGGTCCCCAGTGCCAGGACGTGCATCGTCGGCGCCATCAGCTCGCGCACGGCGGCGGCGGCGCGCTCGGGGTCGCGACTGGCGATGCCTTCGACGATGGCGCGGTGCGCCGCCTCGTCGGGCTCGGGCAGGTTGGCGTTCAGCGTGCTGGCGATGGTTTCCTTGATGTAGCCGGTGATGAAGCGGCAGGTCTCGACCAGCGCCAGGTTGCCCGATACATCGACGATGGCCAGGTGGAAGGCCAGGTCGCGCTCGATGAAGGCTGCGCCGTCGTCGGCCATGTCGGGCTGGCCGCGCTTGTCGAGCAGGGTGTGCAGGCGGCGCAGGTCCTTTGCCGTGTGGCGCACGGCGGCGAGCCGGGCGGCTTCGACCTCCAGCGCGCGGCGCACCTCGAACTGGTCGCGCAGGCTGGCCAGGCGCAGCTTCTGCAGGCTGGCCGAGGGGTCGAAGCCCGAGCGCACGTACGTGCCCGAACCCTGCCGCACCTCGAGCAGGCCGCGCGAGACCAGCGTCTTCACCGCCTCGCGCACCGTGCCGCGGCTCACGCCCAGCAGTTGCGCCAGCTGGGGCTCGATGGGAATGCGCGAGCCGATCGGCCAGCGGCCCGCGGCGATCTCGGTACGGATGCTGTTCGCGGCGGCGTCGGCCAGGGAGGTGCGGGGCGGTTGGACGAGCATGGATTCGGGCGGCTTATTCATTGAATGATTGGACGAATTTAAGCATTCCTGAAAAGACGCGGTCAACGGCAGGGGCATGAAGGCGGCGCGGCGGGTGTCCGCCCGCCCCCGTCACCACCCTGTCACCAGCTGCCCGAGGCGCCGCCGCCGCTGCTCGAACCGCCGCCGCTCGAGGAGGAGGACGAAGACGAGGACGACGAAGAAGACGACGAAGAGGAACTGCTGCTGCTCCAGCCGCTGTCGCTGTCGTCGTCGCTGCCACCGCTGCCCGATCTCATGACGCCGGGCGGCAGGAAGCCGAACAGCAGCGAGAAGAACGCCGCCAGTGCCGTGGGAATCCACGAGGTGTCCGGCACCGGTCCGGGCGAGGTTTCCGAGATCACGAAGCCGCAGATGCCCGCCACGATGACCAGCCGCACCAGAAAGCTGGTCGCGCTGCGCTGGAAGGTGCTGACCATGCAGCGCACGATCACCACCGCGAACAGCGTGGCGCCGCCGATGCCCAGCGCCCACAGGAAGCCCCACCAGAAGCGGTCGGCGCCGACCGTCCACGCGGTGGCGACCAGCGCCGCGATGACCGCCACGATGCCGCCCACCACATACCGCATCGTCCGCCAGCGGCCGCTGGCGTAGCCGATGCCGTAGGCAAAGCCGGCCGGCATCGCCAGGGCCAGTGCCAGGACCGGGTTCAGCAGCACCGCGCTGGCACCCACCGGGCCGGCGCCGGCCAGGCCGAGCGCCAGGCGCCAATCGGGCTTGCGCCGCGGCGTCGGGGGCTCGATGGCCGCCACCGCGTCGGCCCAGGGCTCAGGGCGCCTGTTCACGGGTTTGCCCTTTCGGCGGCCCTGGCGCCTGCGGCCGGACTGTTGCACCGCCGCGCGCTCGCGCGCATGGCCCGCGATGCCGTGCGCGTACCACGCGCCCACGCCGAAACTCCACGCCAGCACGCCGAAGAATGCCCAGCCCTCGGGCGTGATGCTGCCGCCGCCCCCACCGCTGCGGGCAGGCTCGTCGGGCATGGTGTCCGGCAGCGCGTCCGAGGCCTGCACGTCGGTGTCCGGCGCCGCTATCGCCGGCGCGGCGATCAAGGCAGAGAGCGCCTGCACGGCGGCCTGGATGCCACCCGCGAAGTCGCCTTCGCGAAAGCGCGGCGTCATCTCGCGGTCGATGATGCGCGCGGCCTGGATGTCGGTGATCGTGCCTTCGAGCCCGGTGCCCACCTCGATGCGCATGCGCCGGTCTTTCAGGGCCACGAGCAGCAGCACGCCGTCGTCCGCCTCCTTGCGCCCGAGCTTCCATTGCGCGAAGACCCGCGTGGCGAACTGCTCGATGGAGTCCTCGCCCGTGGTCGGCACGAGCAGCACGGCGAGCTGGGCCTGCGTTTCTGCCTGCAGCGCGGCGATGTCGGCGCGCAGCGCGTCGGCCTCGTGCGGCTTCAGCGTCTTCGTGAGATCGACCACGCGCGACGACAGGGCGGGCACCGGCACGGGCTTGGCCTGCGCGGGCAGGGCCCACACCAGCCAGGCCGTGCACAACAGGTGCAGCCACACCATCGCCGCTGTCGGCCATCGGCGACCATTCATCCAGGACTCCCTTTCTTTCTTGCTGTCCAACCGTCGTCAGCGCCGTGCGTTCTTCGTCACCACGCCCGCGCCGCGCACTTCGACCCGGCGCTGGTCGACCACCTTGCCGGTGGCGTCCACCAGTTCGATCAGGTGCCGCCCGGGCCACGGCAGCCACTGCGCACTGTTGCCGCGCGCGAAGAACTTGCCATCGATGCGCCACTGCACGCCGCGCCCCTCGGATTCGAAGCGCACGCGCTGGCGCTGCGGCGGGATGTCGGGGTCGAGCGCCAGGATCGTGCCGTCGGCCGGCGCCGTGATGCGCGCGGAGGCTGCGTCGGTCGCCATGCCGGTGTCGAGCGCGAACAGCGGCTGCTCGGTGCCCTGCAGGAACCACTCGCTGCGTGCCGCTTCGAGCGGGCTGCCATCGGCGCCCGGGCCGAAGCTCACACGTGCCTCGACCAGTCCGGCCGGTGGCGCGGGCGCGCGGCTGGGTTCGCGCGCGTGAAGAAAGCGCATCACTTCGGCCCACACCGGCGCGGCGCCGCTGGTGCCGCTCACGTCCCACATCGAGGCGCCGCTGGCGTTGCCGACCCACACGCCCACCGTGTAGCGCTGCGACCAGCCCACGGCCCAGTTGTCGCGCATGTCCTTGCTGGTGCCGGTCTTCACGGCGGTCCAGAAGCGGGTCGAGAGGATGCTGTCCAGGCCGAAGGTGCGCGTGCGCGCGTTCGGGTCGGAAAGGATGTCGCCGACGATGAAGGCGGCGCGCAGGTCGAGCAGGGGCGCGGCTTCCGCAGGCTTCGCTTTGCTGGCTGGTGCAACTGGACGCGGTGTGAGCGTCGTGGCGCCGAAGCGTCCGCCGTTGGCCATCATGCGGTAGGCATTGGCCAGCGACAGCAGCGACACCTCGGCGCTGCCCAGCGCCAGGCTGTAGCCGTAGTAGTCGCCACTTTCGCGCAGCGGCAGGCCGGCGGCGCGCAGCTCGCGCGCGAAGGCTTCGGGCGACACCATCACCAGCGTGCGCACGGCCGGCACGTTGAGCGAGGCGGCCAGCGCGGTGCGCGCCGACACCGGCCCCTTGAAGCGGCGGTCGTAGTTCTGCGGAATGTAGAGGCCGCTGGCGGTGCTGATCTGCGCCGACGAGTCCTCGATCAGCGAGGCCGCCGTGATGCGCTTCTCGGCGATCGCCTGCGCGTACAGCAGCGGCTTGAGCGTGGAGCCGGGCTGGCGCAGCGCGATCACGCCGTCCACCTCGGCGGCCTGGCTCAGCGGGCCCGACGAGCCGACCCAGGCCAGCACTTCGCCGCTCGCGTTGTCGAGCACCACGAGCGCGCCGTCTTCCACGTGGCGGTCGCGCAGCTCGCGCAGGTGGCGTTGCAGGCTGTCGAGCGCGTAGCGCTGCAGCGGCGCGCGCAGGGTGGTGCGCACGGAGGTGGGGGCGGGGGCCTTGTCGGTCCCGGCGGTGCTCGCGGCATCCCGCAGCTCGCGCAGCACCCGCCGCGCGGCATGCGGCGCGATGCCCTCATTGGGTTCGAACGCGCGCCGCTGCACCACCGCGCTGGTGAACATGTCGAGCGCTTCGCAGTCGGTCTTCGCGCCGGGCTCCATCACGCGCAGCACCTCGCAGGCGCGCTGCGCGACCAGTGCGGGGCGCGCGTTGGGTGCGCGCACCAGCGCGGCGGCCACGGCGGCCTCGCGCGCGTCCAGGCCGCTCGGGGCCTTGTTGAAGAGCGTGCGCGAGAGCGCATCGATGCCGACGATCTCGCCGCGGAAGGGCACCGTGTTCAGGTAGGCCTCGAGGATCTGGTCCTTGCGCCAGCGGCGCTCCAGCTGCGTGGCCGCCACGGTCTGGCCGATCTTCTGCGTGAAGCTGCGCCCGCCCGCCGCGCGGCGCAGGTCGTCGTCGAGCAGGCCCGCCAGCTGCATGGTGATGGTCGAGGCGCCGCGCGTGCGCGTGTTCCAGAGGTTGCCCCAGGCGGCGGCCGAGGCGGCGCGCCAGTCGACGCCGCTGTGTTCGTAGAAGCGCTTGTCCTCGCTCAGCACCATCGCCGCGCGCAGCGCGGGCGACACGTCGGCCAGCGCGGTCCACTGGCCGCGCCGCACGGTGGGGTCGGTGCGCACGCGTTGCAGCAGTTCACCCTGCCGGTCGAGCACGGCGGTT
Source organism: Acidovorax cavernicola (assembly GCF_003581445.1). NCBI lineage: Bacteria > Pseudomonadati > Pseudomonadota > Betaproteobacteria > Burkholderiales > Comamonadaceae > Acidovorax > Acidovorax cavernicola. The sequence goes on from NZ_QXMN01000025.1 coordinate 57,831, forward strand.
TCGGAAGAGCGGAAGTCGCGCTTCACCTCCTCGAAGCTGGCCAGCGCCCAGGCCGCCGGGGCGCTGGCCGCTGCCAGCAGAACCACGGCCAGGGTCAGGGTGCGCCGGACGGTGAAGGGAAATGAAGACGAAGACGCAAGAGGCATCGCAGCAGACGGGGCCGCACGGCGGCGGGCAAAGCGGAGACGGTCCATTCTCCGCCATGCCTTCAGGGGCACGCGCAGGACCGCATCAGGGGCGCACGTAGGCCGCGAGGTGCTGGCCGGTGAGCGTGCTGCGTTTGGCCACCAAGTCGGCCGGCGTGCCCTCGAAGACCACCCGCCCGCCCTCGTGACCGGCGCCGGGGCCCAGGTCGATGAGCCAGTCTGCGTGCGCCATCACCGCCTGGTGGTGCTCGATGACGATGACTGACTTGCCCGCATCGACCAGCCGGTCGAGCAGGCCGAGCAGCTGTTCCACATCGGCCAGGTGCAGGCCGGTGGTCGGCTCGTCGAGCACGTACACGCCGCCTTTCTCGGCCATGTGCGTGGCCAGCTTGAGGCGCTGGCGTTCGCCGCCCGACAGCGTGGTGAGCGGCTGACCCAGGCTCAGGTAGCCCAGGCCCACGTCGGCGAGCCGCTCCAGGATGGCGTGCGCGGCCGGCACGCGCGCCGCGCCGGCGCCGAAGAAGGCCGCGGCCTCGGTCACTGGCATCGCGAGCACCTCGCTGATGTCGCGCCCGCCGAAGCGGTGATCGAGCACCGAGGCGTGGAAGCGCTTGCCCTCGCACTCCTCGCAGACGGTGGCCACGCCGGCCATCATCGCCAGGTCGGTGTAGATCACGCCCGCGCCGTTGCAGGTGGGGCAGGCGCCTTCCGAGTTGGCGCTGAACAGAGCCGGCTTCACGCCGTTGGCCTTGGCGAAGGCGTTGCGGATCGGGTCGAGCAAGCCGGTGTAGGTGGCCGGGTTGCTGCGCCGCGAGCCGCGGATTGCGCCCTGGTCGACCGACACCACGCCCGCGCCGGCGGGGATCGACCCGTGCACCAGCGAGCTCTTGCCCGAACCCGCCACGCCGGTCACGACCACCAGCACGCCCAGCGGAATGTCGACATCGACGTTGCGCAGGTTGTGCGCCTTGGCGCCGCGGATCGGCAGCGCGCCCGTGGACTGGCGCACCTTCTTCTTGAGCGCCGCCCGGTCGTCCAGGTGCCGGCCCGTGAGCGTGCCGCTGGCGCGCAGCGCCTCGACGCTGCCCTCGAAACAGACCATGCCGCCCGCCGCGCCTGCGCCGGGGCCCAGGTCGACGACGTGGTCGGCGATGGCGATGGCCTCGGGCTTGTGCTCCACCACCAGCACCGTGTTGCCCTTGTCGCGCAGCCGCAGCAGCAGCTCGTTCATGCGCTGGATGTCGTGCGGATGCAGGCCGATGGTCGGCTCGTCGAAGACGTAGGTGACGTCGGTGAGCGACGAACCGAGGTGGCGGATCATCTTCACGCGCTGCGCCTCGCCGCCCGAAAGCGTGCCCGAGGGGCGATCGAGGCTGAGATACCCGAGGCCGATCTCGACGAAAGAGTCGAGCGTGTGCCCCAGCTTGGCCAGCAGAGGCGCCACCGAGGCCTCATTCAGGCCGCGCACCCACGCGGCCAGGTCGCTGATCTGCATCGCGCAGGCCTCGGCGATGTTGAGCTTCTTGATGCGCGAAGAGCGCGCCGCTTCGCTCAGCCGCGTGCCTTCGCACTCGGGGCAGGTGGTGAAGGTCACGGCCCGTTCCACGAAGGCGCGGATGTGCGGCTGCATCGCCTCGACGTCCTTGGCCAGGAACGACTTCTGCACCTGCGGAATGAGGCCCTGGTAGGTGAGGTTGATGCCGTCGATCTTGATCTTGGTCGGCTCCTTGTGCAGCAGGGCGTCGAGTTCTTTCTTCGTGAACTTGCGGATCGGCTTGTCGGGGTCGAAGAAGCCGCAGCCGTTGAAGATGCGGCCGTACCAGCCCTCCATGCTGAAGCCGGGGATCGTGAGCGCGCCTTCGTTGAGCGACTTGCTGTCGTCGTAGAACGCCGCGAGGTCGAAGTCGGTGACCGCGCCCCGGCCTTCGCAGCGCGGGCACATGCCGCCGGTGCGGCTGAAGGTCTGCTTCACTGTTTTGGCGGTGCCGCGCTCCACCGTGATGGCGCCGGTGGCCTTCACCGAAGGCACGTTGAACGCGAAGGCGCTGGGCGAGCTGATGTGCGGCTTGCCCAGTCGGCTGAAGAGAATGCGCAGCATCGCGTTGGCATCGGTGGCGGTGCCGACGGTGGAGCGCGGGTCGCCGCCCATGCGCTCCTGGTCCACGATGATCGCGGTCGTCAGGCCGTCGAGCACGTCGACCTCGGGCCGCGCCAGCGTCGGCATGAAGCCCTGCACGAAGGCGCTGTAGGTCTCGTTGATGAGCCGCTGCGACTCGGCCGCGATGGTGCCGAACACCAGCGAACTCTTGCCCGAGCCCGAGACACCCGTGAACACCGTGAGCCGGCGCTTGGGCAGCTCGACGCTGATGTCCTTGAGGTTGTTCACGCGTGCGCCCTGCACGCGGATGAGGTCGTGGTGGTCGGCGGCGTGCCGCGCGGTTGCGGGCGGGGAGTCCTTCTTCGGGGCCTTGCTGCTCATCGTGTCTTTCTCTGGAAGGGAAAGAGGGCCGCCACGGCGGCGGCCCCCGTGCGGATCGAGCGCCGGCTCAGCGCTGTTCCTGGATGCGGATCAGGTTGCCCGCCGGATCGCGCACCGCGCAGTCGCGCACGCCGTAGGGCTGCTTCGTGGGCTCCTGCACGATCTCGGTGCTGCCGGCCTGCAGCCGCTCGAAGGTGCCGTCGAGATCGGGGGTGGCCAGCAGCAGCGAGGCGAAGGTGCCCTTGGCCATCATCTCGGCGATGGTGCGACGCTCGTCGTCGGTGAGCCCGGGCGTGGCGGCCGGCGGGTACAGCACGATGGAGGTGCCGGGCTGCCCGGCCGGCCCGATCGTGATCCAGTGCATGCCGCCATAGGCGACGTCGTTGCGCACCTCGAAGCCGAGCGTGTCGCGGTAGAAGGCCAGCGAGGCCTGCGGGTCGGTGTGCGGAAGAAAGCTCGAATGGATGCTGAGGTTCATGGCGATGGTCGTCCGGAGTTGTGTCGGGCGCTCATGCTAGGTCGACGCGGTGTCTCGCGCTTCTCGATTCCTGATCGGCCGCGTCACTTGTTTGGCGATGCATGCCGGCATGCCCGCCGTGGCCTGCGCCGCCTCGCGCCGGTAGACGCCGGGTGTCATGCCCACCAGCTCGGTGAATCGCGTGGTGAAGGTGCCCAGCGAGGCGCAGCCGACCTCGAAGCAGACCTCGGTGACGCTCAGGTCGCCGCGGCGCAGCAGTGCCATCGCGCGCTCGATGCGCCGCGTCATCAGGTAGGCGTAGGGCGACTCGCCGTAGGCCAGCCGGAACTGGCGGCTGAGGTGCCCGCCCGACATGTTCGCGTCGCGCGCGAGCGCTTCCACGTCCAGCGGCTGCGCGTACTCGCGGTCGATGCGGTCACGCACGCGGCGCAGTCGGGCGAGGTCGGGCAAAGAAGGCTGGGGCTGCGCGGCAGAGGGGCTGCGGGTCATCGGCCGGATCGTGCCATGCCCGACCGGCCCGCTCAAGCGAACGAAGGTTCCACATCCGGTAACGAACTTCACACAAGGGCCTGCATCTGGAAACCCGATGCGAACGCGGCTGGTCTTCAATACGGTACGGGCTCGCAGCAGGCGCGCCCGACCGTACAGCCTCACCCAAGGAGAACTCGCATGACGAAAACACTCGCGCTGCTGCTGGCCGCCTCGGCCATCCTGGCCGGTTGCGTGGTCGCACCCTATGACCGCGGGCCGCCGCCGCGCGGCCATGGCTACGACCGCGACCGTGACGGCGTGCCCAACCGCTATGACCGTGACCGCGACAACGACGGGGTGCCCAATCGCTACGACCGCCGTCCGAACAACCCCAATCGCTACTGACGTCGGGGCTGACGCCCCCCAACGAAAAGACCGCGAGGCGCACAGCCCCGCGGTCTTTTCTTGTGCGCCGTGCGCCTGTGCTCAGGCCGTGCGGCGCGCCATCAGCGCCCACAGGCCCGCCGCGCTCAGCAGCGAGCCGCCCGCCAGGTGGAAACGCCGCTGCGCGCGCGGCGAAGAGAGCAGCCGGCCGGCCGAACTCGCGAACACCGCGTAGAGCGTGGCATTGAGCGTGGCCAGCGCCACGAAGGTCAGGGCCAGCACCCACATCTGGTGCGACACGTCGGCGCCGGGGCTGATGAACTGCGGCAGGAAGGCCACGAAGAACACGATGCCCTTGGGGTTCAGGGCCGTCACCAGGTAGGTGTTGGCGAACAGGCGCCAGCGCGAGGCCGGCGCGGCGGGCGGCGCGACCGGACCGGCGACGATGCCCGCGCGCAGCAGCCGGATGCCCAGGTACAGCAGGTACAGGCCGCCGGCCCACTTCACGGCCGTGAACCAGAACGCCGACGTGGCCAGCAGCGCGCCCAGGCCCAGCAGCGACACCACCAGCGCGGTCGAGTCGCCCAGCGCCACGGCGGCGATCAGCGGCAGGTTGGCGCGGCGGCCGTGCGACATCGAATAGCTGATCACCGTGAGGATCGTCGGCCCGGGGATGATCAAGAGCAGCGCGGACGCGGCGACGAAGGCGAGCCAGAGTTCGATGGGCATGGGACGGGTGCTCCTGGAATGCGGGTGATGTGCGGGTGAGGAAAGGTGGGCGTTCAGCCCCGGAACGAGGTCTTCGTCATGCGTCCGGCGCGAGTGCGGGCGCGCGACCGAAGCGCACCGCGGCCCGCGCCTTGGCACGCTCGGCCTCGACGTCGCGGTCCCGTGGCTCGGCCGTGGTGACGAGCGAGTCGATCAGCCGCGCGGCCGTGGCGGCCACCTCGTCCACCGCACGCTCGAAGGCCTGTTCGTTGGCGCGCGAGGGCACGCTGAAGCCGCTGAGCTTGCGCACGAACTGCAGGGCGGCGGCGCGGATTTCCTGCTCGGTGGCAGGGGGCTCGAAGTTGTAGAGGGTCTTGATGCTGCGGCACATGGCGAATGCTCCGGTCAGGCGCGGCGCTGAGGGAGCCGCGCAGGCCAGTCTAGCGAAAGCGCGTGTTCTTCACAGCGCCCGTGGAAAAGCCTGCCGGAGGCCGCCTGACTTGCGCTCAGTCGCCTTCGTAGAAGAACTCTTCGCGCACGATCTTGCCGTCCTTGACGGTGTACAGCGCCATCTCTTCCATCGTGAAGCGCTGGCCCGTGGGCTTCATGGTCACGTCGAAGCGAAAGCCGACGATGAAGCGGTCGTCGTGCGGCCAGGGGCCGGCCACCTGGAACGAGTGCACCTCGTGGTTGGCGACCCACCATTCGCCCTTGGCGCGGATCGCCGAAAGGCCTACCGATTCGCGCGACATGCCGGGCGGCGCGCTGGCTTCGACGCTGACGGCCTCGGGCGCGTAGAGCGCCTGCGCTTCGTCGAAGGTCCCTGCTTTGCACAGCGCCACGAGCTTCGCGGCGATTTCCTGGGTGTTCATGCATTGCTCCTGTGAAGGGGAGGGGGAAGAAGACCGAGGCGGAAGTGTAGGCCCGGGGCGGGCCGCCGGCCAGTGCGCGCAGGCCGAAGTTCAGGACGCAGGGTCGTTGAGCGTGCGCAGGCTGTCGACACCCTCGGGCGAGAGCCACAGCAGCGTGTTCAGGTAGGTCTCGATGCGGTCGACCAGCGCGCTGCGCGGCCCCTCGCGCCATTCGGCCGAGCCATAGAACGCCGCCTGCTCGGCCTCCAGCGCTTCGCGGCTCGCGTAGGCGCGCACGATGTGATAGGTGGCTTCCTCGTGGTCCGAGGGACCGTAGGTGACCACGTCCATGCCCTTGCTGCGCAGCATCGGCACTGCGCGGTCATGCATCGCGCGGTGGAAGTCGTCGAGGGTGCCGGGCTTGAGGCGGTAGGTGCGGATTTCGATGAGGCGGGTCATGAGGGCTTTTGTTACAGCGCGTGGTGTACGAGGACGGGGAAAACTACCGGCCGGCTTCTTGCCCTCGGCTACGAATAGAGAAACGTCACCACAGTGAAGTACAGAACCAGGAGACAGACCATGAGACCCTTGGCGTTCTTTGTGACAAAGGCGACGTAGCGTGACATGGCCTCATCGGTCAGTCGCGCCTGCAGGGCGTGCTCCGGGGGCAGCACAGCGCGTAGCAGGTAACCGCCGAAGAAGACGATGCCCACCGCGGCGATCATGAAGACAAGCGGGAGAAGGAGGACCATGTGGGTCGGAGGATATCCCGCCTCCAGCCACAGGGGGTGACGTTGTCCCGTATCTGCTCTAGTGGCACGAGTACCAGTTCACCCTATCGCTTCACCGCCCGCGTCGCAAGGAAGGTGGGCATGAACCGGTCGAGCAGGAAGCGCGGATGTGGCTGGTCGTCCTCGTAGAAGCCCTCGATGGCGAAGCCGGCGGCGATCTGCCCGCCAATCAGGTCGCCCAGCGAATGGCCGAACACCACGGCCTCGCCGCCCTGGCGCTTCTTGTCGAGCGCTTCGGGCGAGAGGTCGCGCAGATCGGAATACGGCAGCTTGTACAGCGGACGCACGAGCCCCTCCTTCATGAGTGCCGGATCGCGGTCGCCGATGAAGACCACGGGGTTGTAGAAGCTCGCGAGCAGGGCGCCGCCGGTCTTCAGCACGCGGTGGCACTCCTGCCACACGGGGCGCACGTCCGGCACGTAGAGGTTGGAGATGGGGTGGAAGACCAGGTCGAACTGTGCGTCGGAGAAAGCGCTTAGGTCGCGCATGTCTCCCTGCACTGTCTCAAGCGTGAGCCCGTCGCGCTCGGCGACGCGGCGGTCCTGTTGCAGCTGCTCGTCCGAGAGGTCGAACACCGTGACCTGCGCGCCGGCTGCCGCCAGCACGGGCGCCTGCTGGCCGCCGGCCGAGGCGAGGCAAAGGATGCGCAGCCCCCGCACGTCGCCGAGCCATCCGTCGGGCAGCGGCCGCGGCGTGAGGTGCACGCACCAGTCACCGCGGCGCGCGGCGGCGATCAGCTCGGCGCTGACGGGGCGCGACCATTCGCGCGCTTCGGCAGCCTGGCGGTCCCAGGCTGCGCGGTTGTGAGAGAGGAAGTCGATGTCGTGGGCGGGCATGCAGGAATCTGGTGAACAAAATGGGGACAGCCGAAGATGATGACAGTCTTGTGCGCAATGCGCAGCCGCGCCGAATCAACGCCGCGCAGTGTCCGTAACAACCCGCGTGCAGGCTACCCCTGCATGGCGGTGTTCCAGCGGCGTTGCATCTCCTGCGGGCTGACCTCTTCGATGCGCGAGGCCACCTGCCAGCGGTGGCCGAACGGGTCGAGCAGCATGCCCGACCTGTCGCCGAAAAACTCGTCCTTGGCGGCGCGCATGACAGTGGCGCCGGCTTCCTCGGCCCGTGCCAGCGTGGCATCGACGTCCGAGACGTACAGGTGGATCGACACCGGCGTGCCGCCCACGCGCGCCGGGCCCAGCGCGCCGAAGTCGGGGTACTCGTCGGCCAGCAGCAGCTTGGCATCGCCAATGCGCAGTTCGGCATGCCCGACCTTGCCGCTGGGCTCCGTGAGCCGGAACAGCTCTTCGGCGCCGAACACGCGCCGGTAGAAATCGATTGCGCCGGGTGCGTCGGCAACAATGAGGTAGGGCGCAAGGCACTGCGCTGGAACGGGAAGAAAAGTACGCATGGGCAGGGTGTCCTTGTGGGTCTAGAATTTAATTACGTTACGCATCGTTCCATAAATGAAATCTGTTGTCAAAGAGACGCCGGAGGTTGTCGCGCCTGTGGCCGCCCGTGGCCGGCCGCGCAACCTGCAATTGCGGCAGGCCGTGCTTGACGCGGCGCGTGAGCTGCTGTCGCAGGTCGGGCCGTCGGGTGTGACGATGGAGGCGGTGGCGGCGAAGGCAGGCGTCGGCAAGCCCACGGTCTACCGGTGGTGGCCGAACCGGCACGCAGTGACGATGGACGCACTGATGGCTTCGCCCGCACAGGAGAAAAAGAAGCCGTCGCGCGCCGCGACTTCAGCGCTGCACGCGCTGTCGCAGCAGCTGGATACGGTGGTGCGCACGCTGTCGTCGAACATGGGACGCAACATCACGACGATCATCGCGGCCGCGGACCCCGACACCGAGCTGTCGAAGGCCTTTCGCAATCACTTCATCCTGTCGCGCCGCGACGAAGGGCGGGTGCTGCTGCAGCAAGCGGCCGAGGCGGGCGAGATCCGGCCGGATGCCGACCTCGAGATCGTGCTCGACCAGATCTACGGGCCGTTGTTCTTCCGGCTGCTGATGGGGCACGCGCCGCTCGACGCGGGCTTTGTCGAGGGACTGATCGGCAGCCTGCTCGTCGGGCTTGGCGCTAGCCCCGTGAACGACAAGCGCAAGCCCGCGGCGCCTGGCGCCGCCACGCGTGCGTCACGGAGCAAGGCTGTCTGAGCCGGTTTATCAAGGCGGTGGGCGGCGGTTGCCGAACACGTACTGTGCGACCCATTCCGCCTGCTCCGATGTATCGGGCATGTCGATGCCCCGAGAGCGGCTCAGCAGGTGGAAGATGTTCTGGCCCGGAACGCCGAGCCCGTGGAGCAGGCTGCCCGCGATGAGGCCCGTGCGGCCAATGCCTGCGCGGCAGTGAATGGCGATGGCCTTTCCGCTCGCCAGTTCGACGCCCAACTCGGAAATGAAGGCCTCCGCGTCCCGTTGCGATGCCGGGATGCCGCGGTCCGGAATCGGGAAATGCCGGAACACGATCCCGTGTTCAGCGCAGAGCGCAGGCTCTTCCTGGAGCTCAAGTTCCCTGATTTCCTGCGCCTCGAGCAAGGAGACCACGATGTTCAGCGAGGCACGCTGCCAGGACGCCACTTCCTTGCGCAGCAAGTCACCGCCGCGCGGGCGTGCCATCAGGCCCAGCCGATGTGGCGGTATGCCGCGGACCCAGTGGATGGTGGTCTCGAACATCGCCTCTGCTTCCGGTAGCCGATCGAATCGGGCTTGTTGGTCTCTCTCAGGTGAAAACAATCGCCGTCTTGTGCGCAATGCTCAGCCGTGCCGATTCGTACAGCAGCAGCCACGACTCGATCTCCCGATAGAGACCTTCGTCGTCGCCCATGCTGTCGGCGATCCGCGCCGCTTCCTCGTCCGACAGCTCGCCGTCCGAGAGCGCGATGCCAAGTGCGGGCGCCACGAGCACCAGCTCTTCGAGCAGGCGGTACGACGAGCCGAGCATGCCGCCGGGCAGGTCGGTGTCGTCTTCTTCGGCAAAGATCACTTCCTCGAAGTCCACCGGCAGATAGAAGCCTTCCGCGTCGGAGTGGCACAGCAGATGGCTTTCGAACATGCCGGCCACGTCTTCGAGCGTCTCGTCCTCGGTGGGGTCGGTGTCTTCGGGCAGCGGGGTCGCGATCCATCCGGGCGTGGTCACGCGGTGCGCGTAGGCACGGCGCAGGTAGTGGATGAACGAATAGGGCAGGCCGTCGAGCGGCGCGCGGGATTCGAGTGGCGGCAGCGTGCGGGGCTCCACGTGCGGCGGCAGGCCGGCTTCGGCGAGCTTGCGGTTCGCGGCGGCGAAATCGGCCTCGAAGTGCTGCGCGCTCTCGGGATCGTTCTCGATCAGGTCGGCGAGGATGCCGACGGAAATGGCCAGGCCCATGGGGTTCTCCGGTAGTTGGTTCGCTGCGATGCTGACGAGGAGCGGTGAAGGCGGGATGACGGCCCGCCTTCGCCATGACCTCGCTACTTCGCCGCCTCCACCTTCACCCGCGCATTCGGCGTCTCGCCGAACATCTCGGGCGCGTACATCGCTTCCACGCGGCTGGGCGGCAGCGCGAAGTCGCCGACGTTGTTCAGGCGCACGGTGTATTCCATCTTCACCACGCCCTTGGGCAGGTACTCGTAGTAGCTGCGGAAGGCCTCGAAGCTGCGTTCCTCGAACGCTGGCCAGCCGGAGCCGCTCTTCTTCTCGCCCTGCGTGGCGATCTGCGAGTCGCGGCCCAGGCCGCTGCCGAGGATGGTCGAGCCGCCCGGGATCGGGTCGCTGATGACGACCCAGGTCATGTCGGTGCTGGCGTTGACCTCGATGCTCACGCGCAGCACGTCGCCGCGCGTGTACTTGCCGGCCACGGCCTGCTCGACCGGCGTGATGGTCTTCTTGAGTGCGTAGCCCGCTGCGAACGGCGCCTTCAGCTGCACGGCGGCCAGCGACTGCAGCGTGAGCCACGGCTTGCCGGTGCCTTGTTGCGTCACCAGCAGCGTGTCGCGCACTGGTGCACCGGAAGGCGATGCCGCCCACGGCAGGAACATGGTGTTGTTGCGCAGGTTGCCCGGCGAGGCGGGCGCGCCGAACATGGTGGTCTGGTTCGGGGCGCCGGACGGGTCGCTGGCCTTCACGCGTTCGACCTTGCTCCAGTCGACCTGCGCCTTCATCGCGCCCAGCGTGGCGGCCGTCACGCCAGCCACAGGGGTGCTCTCGAACACCTTGCTGAACTTCTCCAGCGCCAGCCCGCCCCACAGGTTGGCGGTGGTGGTGTGCCAGGCGCCGTTCTGCTGGCGGCCGATGAAGCCGTTGGCGAGCTTGCCGATGTCGTCCTTCCAGCTCGGGTCGTCCATCACGCTGAGCAGCAGGCGCGCGGTGTTGACGTCGCCGTTGGTCATGAGCCACCACCAGTAGTCGTCCTGCTCGGTGCTGAAGATCAGCTTGGTGCCCTGGTACGACAGGCGCGCCTTGAGCACGTTGTTGGCCTCGTCCAGGCGCTGCTGGCGCTGCGGCACGTCGTTCACGCGCTTGAGGATGTTGAGCCAGTCGATCACCGCGCTGGTGGGCCACTGGTTCGGCGCGATGGTGATGCTGCCGAGCATGCTGCCCTTGGCCTTGCCGTAGCGCGAGAGCGCTTCGAGCGCGGCGAGCTTGCGCACGTCCAGGTCCTTGCGCGGGCTCCAGAACTCGCGCGTGACGCGGCCTTCGACAAACGCGATCAGGCCCGATTCCATCGGTGCGCGCGCGTCGTCGGCGAGCGCGAAGGCGGGGTTGAGCTGCGCCGCTTCGTGCGTGGCCGCGAGCAGGTACGACGTGAGGATGTCGCTGCCGCGGTTGGCTTCGCCGTCGCGCGGCGGGAAGTAGCTGGCCAGGCCGTCGCTGTCCAGGTAGGTGGGCAACGTGGCGAGCACGCCCTGCCACATCTTCGCGTCGCGCAGGCCGACCGACTTGCTGGTCTTCTGTTCGAGGCAGCTGAAGGGGTAGTTCGCGAACCAGTCGCGCACGCCCGGCAGGCCTTCGGCCAGCTTGGGCTGCAGCGACATCTTCAGGCCGCCGCGGCCGGGCAGGGCGTCGGCGGGCGGGGCCACGTCGAGCGTGAACGGGCCATCGACCTGCACCAGCGTGGCCTGCTGCACCGTGAGCGGCACGGCAGGCACGATGCGCTGGCGCACCTTGAGCGCGTCACGCGCTCCGCCGACCGTGTCCTTCGCCTCGATCTCCCACAGGATCGCTTCGGCACGCGTCTGCGCGAGCTGCGCGGGCGCGGTCACGTTCCATGCCACTTCACGCGATTCGCCGGCCGGAATGTCGACGGTCTGCGTTTCGAGCGTGAGCAGCGTGGCGCGCGGCGTGGCTTCCACCTTCATCGGCTTCTGCGTGGTGTTGCGCAGGGTGATCTGCGCGCGGAACTGGTCGTCCTCGCGCACCAGCGGCGGCAGGCCGCTGATGATCTGCAGGTCCTGCGTGGCCTGGATGCTGGCCTGGCCGGTGCCGAACAGGCTGGTGCCCGCATCGGCCACGGCCACGATCTTGAAGGTGGTGAGCGCGTCGTTCAGCGGCACCGTCACCACGGCCTGGCCGTTGGCGTCGAGCACGATCTTCGGGTTCCACACGAGCAGGGTGTCGAGCAGTTCGCGCGTCTGGCCCTTGCCGCCGCCACCGCCCGCGGGCACGGCCTTGCGGCCGTAATGGCGTCGGCCGACGATTTCCATCTGCGCGGTGGAGGTGCTCACGCCCCAACTGCGTCGCTGCAGCATCGCGTTGAGCAGGTTCCAGCTGTCGTTGGGCATGAGCTCCAGCAGGGCCTGGTCGACCGCGGCCAGCGCCACTTCGGCGCCCGCGGCCGGCTTGCCGTCGGGCAGCTTGGCGGTGATGGTGACCTGCGCCTTGCTGCGGATCGGGTAGCTGGGCTTGTCGCTGGTGACGGTCACGTCGATCTGGTGCGCGCGCGTGCCGACGCGGATCTCGGCCATGCCGAGGCGGTAGGCGGGCTTGCTCAGGTCGACCATGGCAGTGGGCGCGACGTATTCCTTGCCTTCGTACCAGAAGGCGGTCCACCACTCGCGCGGCGCCTTGAAGCCCCAGGTGAAGAAGCTGTACCACGGCACTTCGCGCAGACGCCCGCGCAGCGCGAGCACGCTGATGTAGGCGTTCGGTCCCCACTCGGGCTTGACCTGCAGCGAGACTGTCGGGTCCTTGCCGTCGAGCTGCACCACGTGCGTCTCGATGACGCCTTCGCGTTCCACGGCCACCAGTGCGGTGGCGAAGCGGAACGGGCTGCGCACCTGGAACTTGGCGACCTCGCCGGGCTGGTAGCTCTTCTTCTCGGGCAGCACGTCGATGCGGTCGTTGTCCTCGCCGCCGAACCACAGTTCGCCCTGCTTGGTCACGTAGACCGAGCTCACGGCGCTGGCGCTGCGGCCGTCGCTGTCGGTGGCGCTGGCGATCAGCTCGACCTCGCCCGCTTCCTTCAGTTCCGATTCGCACAGCAGCAGGCCGCGCGAATCGCTCTTGCCGGTGCAGACGGTGCCGATGTCCTTGGTCTCGGTCTTGTTGTCGTAGGTGTAGAAGCCGCCCACCATGCGCTTGCGGCTGGTGGTGGTGATGCGCGCCACGGCGCGCACGTTCAGCGTCACGCCGGCCTGGGGCTTGCCCGTGAGGTCGAGCGCGAGCGCCTGGAACTTCAGCTTCTGGGCGGTGGAGACCCAGCCCTCGGTCTTGATGCCGGCGATGACCGACGCGGGCCACAGCGTCTGCGTGCTGCGGATGGTCTGCACCTCGCCGTTCGGGTCGGCGTAGGTGGCTTCGAGCAGCAGCTCGCGCGCGGCCTTGACCTTCGGCACCTTGTCGATCGTGACCTTGCCGGCGCCGTCCTTGTTCAGCGTGAGCGGCAGCTTGTCGGCGATCACGCGGGTGTCGTCCACGCTGTTGAGGTCTTCCTCGCCGGCGCTGGTGTCGGCGGCCGTGGCGGCCTGGCTGCCGTCGCCGGCGGCGCGCGGCGGGGTGAAGCTGAAGGCGTCGTAGTCGGAGAAGCTCAGGCCCTTGCCGCGCACCATGGCCGACACGCGCACCGGCAGGTTGGCGGCGCCGCCGCCGGCCACGTAGTTGATCTGCACGTCGGTCGGCACCGAGGTGGCGGCCACGAGCGGCTTCTTCTCGGTGGGCGCGATGCGGCCTTCGAGCACCGGCAGGCGGAACTCCTCGACACGGAAGATGCCGGTGGAGAAGGTGCGGCTGTAGCCTTCGTCGCCGTCCTTCTCGCCGTTGCGCAGTTCGACCTGGTACACGCCGAGCTTGGCGGCCGGCGGAATGGCAAAGCTGTTCTCGGCGCTCAGGCCGCCGGTGGCGGTCTTGCGCCACGTGAGCGGCTGGGTGAAGCGCTGGCCGCTGCCCATGTGGGTGACGACCAGCGTGTCGGGCCGGTCTTCGGGCAGGCCGAAGCCCTTGCTGGTCTGCGTGCGCAGCACGCTCTTCATCGACACCGTTTCACCGGCGCGCAGCAGCGTGCGATCGAAGATGGTGTGGGCGATGCCGTCGGGGCGCACGTCCAGGCTGGTGGGCACGTTGAAGCGCCAGGGCTCGATGCCGCGCTGCCAGTCGCTCCAGGTGAAGGCGAGGTCTTCCACGCCCTTGTCGTCCTTGGCGCGCGCGCTCACGAACCAGGCGCTGGTCTCGTATTCGTTCGGGCCGTTGCAGCTGGGCGCATCGGGCGACACGCCGTTGAGCATCACGATGCCGTTCGCGTCCGTGACGCCGTTGGCCACGGCCTTGCCGTCGCAGCTGGACACGCGCACCTCGGCGCCTGCCACCACCTTGCCCTTGTCGAGCGTGGTGACCCAGGCCATCGAGTTCTCGCGGCCCAGCTTGAAGTGCACGGCCAGGTTGGTGGCCAGCGCGGTGGTGCGCACGTACATCGTGCGCCCGGCGTTGTAACGCTCGTCGAGCAGCGCTTCGCCGAGTTTCTGCGAGGCGATTTCCAGCACGTGGAAGCCCGGCGTCAGCGGGATGCCGATGACCTCGAAGGGGCGGGGATCGCCGCTCTCGGCCTTGGGCATGTCGAGTGCCTTCACGCCCGGCTGGCCGCCGAGCAGCGACACCATGCGGGTCTGCACGTGCGTGCGTTCGTTCTTGTCGATGACCGGGGGCAGGGCGCCCTTCACGTCGCGGCGCGCGACGTCGCGGCCGATCGTGTAGCTGTCGTAGCGGCGCACCTTGCGGTACCACGCGATGATCTCGGCGTCGGTCTTCGGGTTGAGGTCGCTCACCTTGCCGGGCGTGAGCGCCTGCACCATCAGCTGCGGTTCCACGCGGCGCACGGTCACCGGCATCATGGCCGGGGTGTCGGGCTCGGCCAGCCGCTCGATCACGCCGAAGGGCGAGGCCGCGAACTTGGCCAGCGGCGGCATCGCGCCGGTCGCGACCTTCAGAGGGAAGCTGCCGGGCGAACCCAGCGCGCGGCCCGAGGCGTCCTGGAAGCCGGAAGGCAGCTCGATGGTGAACTGCGAGCTCTCGGCCAGCGGCGGGCCGAAGCTCGCGCTGTTGACCACGTCGTCGTCGCTCTGCGAACCGCCGTCGTTCTCCAGCTTGGCCTTGATCGTCTTGCCGTCGCCCTTGAGCACGATCTGCGACGCCACCTTGCGCGTCACCGGTGCGTTGAACTGCAGCTGCATCGGGCGCAGCGGCAGACAGGCCGCCTGCGCGTTCTCGCGCTCGCAGGTGAAGGACACGGCGAAGGGCTCGCGCACCTGGTAATCGAGACGGCGTTCCGTGGCGTTGGCCACGCCCGACGGCGTGGCCACGCCCTTGCCATAGACGACCTGCACCTTGGCGCCCGGCGTGAGCGTGCGGTTGCACTGCATCGTGATGAAGCGCAGCGGGTCTTTTGCGGCCTCCCGCTCGCGGTGGAAGGCCTTGAGCAGTTCGGTGCGCGCCTCGCCTTCGAGCAGCTTGGCCGGAATGCGTTCGCCGACGCCGTCGGCCGCGCACCAGACGTTCTGGCGCACGCTCTCGATCGTGGCCGCGCCGTTGAGCTCGAGCACGAACATCTGCTGCTCGTCGATGCGGGCGTAGGTGCCCGGCATGTAGTTGCGGACAAACGGACCGCCGCTATTGAATTGATAGCGCTCGGGGCCGGTGAACTCGCCGCCACCGGCGGGCTTGAAGGTGGGAACGCGGGTGACCGAGCAGCGCACGCCGGGCGGCAGGTCGTTCTCGAAGTCGTAGACCCAGGCCTTGGCGTCGGTCCAGCGGCCGGTGCCCTTGCCGGCCTGCGCGTCGGAGCAGCTCACGGTCATCGGCGCGGGCGCCTTAGGGTCGCCGAAATTCACCGCGGTCTGGTCGAACTTGGCGACGACCTGGCGCACGCGCGCCACTTCGCCCTGCGGGGTCAGGCTGGTGATCTGAAGTGCAAAGCCCGGTCCTGCGGCGAGGGCGCCGGCAGCGACGAGCAATGTCGGAATGAAACGGTTCACGGGGTTCTCCACCTTGAGGCAGCGCGCAGCGTAGCCGATTTACATGGCGCGCCGGCAGTGCCAAGCGTCATAGGCCGTCCGTGCTTCGCACGCGCATTCCGTGGACGTACGCCGGTCTTCTTACAATCGCTCACCTCGTGCGTGCGCCGCGCGGACCGCCTTCAAGACCTCGCCGCCGACCGATGAAACGCTACTGGGAAATAGACGCCTTGCGCGGGCTGATGCTCGTGCTGATGACCGTCACCCACCTGCCCACGCGACTGACCGATCCGCTGGGCCAACCTTTTGGTTTCGTGTCGGCCGCAGAGGGCTTCGTGCTGCTGTCGGCCTTCGTCGCCGGCCTGGTCTACAGCCGCATCGGCCACGTGCGCGGGGTCGACTCGATGCGCCAGGCCTTCTGGCGGCGCGTGCTCAAGGTCTACCTGTGCCAGGCGGCGATCCTGCTGTTCCTGTTCACCGTGATTGCGGCGCTGGGCGTGCACATCGACCAGCCGGCGGTCAAGAACCTCGTGTCGTACTACCTGGCGGAGCCGCGCGACGGTTTCCTCTTCGGCCTGCTGCTGATCTACGAGCCGCCGCTGCTGGACATCCTGCCGATGTACATCTTCTTCATGCTCATGAGCCCTTGGGTGCTGGCCTTCGCCATGCGCCACGGCTGGACGCTCGTGATGGTGGCCAGCGCCACGGTCTGGGCGATGGCGCAGTTCGGGCTCAGCGAATGGGTCTACGGATTGGCGGTGCGCTACCTCGGCGTGCCGGTGCCGTTCCACGAGATGGGTGCCTTCAACACCTACGCCTGGCAGTTCCTGTGGTTCGCCGGCCTGTGCCTGGGCGCCAGCCGCAATGCGCCCGACGCCCGGCCGCTGCGCTTTCCGGCCTGGCTGCTGGCGGCGGCGGCGGGCATCGCGCTCTACGGCTTCTACTGGCGCCACACCGGCATCAACGGGCAGGCACCGTTCGGCGGCGACGTCGAGATGAACCTGTTGTTCGATAAGTGGCAGCTCGGTCCGCTGCGCATCGTCAACCTCGTGGCGCTGGGCATCCTGGCGGTAGGTTTCGGGCCGGCGCTGATGCGCAAGATCCCGCGCCTGCACTGGCTCGAAGCCATGGGCTCGGCCTCGCTGCCGGTGTTCTGTGCGCACCTCGTGGCGGTGCTGCTGGTGCTGGCCTTCTACGGCGACAACCAGCTCGCGCGGCCCTGGTGGGGCGACGGCCTGCTGCTGGCGGCGGTGTTCGCGGGGATGTACTTCGTGGCGCGCTTCACGCGCGGCGCCGACGTGCCGCCGCCGGCGGACGATGTGCCTTCGGAGCCCGCCCGGGCATAGGAGCTCGCCCCCAGGCTCCGCGCACTTCGTGTCGCTTCTCCTTCCCTCTGCCGGGGGCGACACCTGCAGCCCGGCAAAGCCGGTTCTGCGGTGTCTCGCGACTGAATCCTGAATCGCGCGAGCTTCACGCCATGGAAAGAGGTTCAGGGCTGCGCCGCCGGCGGCATCGGCAGGTGCGGCGCCACGATCGACTGCCACAGCCGGTAGCCCTCGTCCGTCAGGTGCAGCCGGTCGCCACGGAACAGCTCCGGGCGCGGGCGGCCATCCGCGCCGAGCATCGGCGTGTGGATGTCGATGTACTCGCTGTTGGGCAGCAGGTTCAGGTAGGCCGAGATCACATGGTTGGTTTCGCGGACCTGCGGCATCAGCTGTTCGCGCGACGGACTGGGTTTGACCGAAATGAAGCTGATGCGCGCGTCGGGCAACTCGGCGCGCACCGCGTTGGCAAAGCGCGCGAAGCTGTCGAGCACCTGCAGTGGCGTGCGCCCTTCGGCCAGGTCGTTGTCGCCCGCGTAGAGCACCACCTGCCGGGGCTTGTAGCGCACCACGAGGTCGCGCGCGAAGAGGGCGCAGTCGGCCAGCGTCGAGCCGCCGAAGCCGCGGTTGACGATGCCGCCCGGCACGCGGGCGAAGTCCTGCGCCAGGCGGGTCCACATGCGCACGGTGGAGCTGCCGACGAATACCACGCCGCCAGGGGGCGGAAAGCGCTCCTGGTCGGCACGCGCGAAGGCCGCCAGCTCGTTGTGCCAGCGCGCCTTGGCGGCAAGGTACGCGGAGGTGGTGTCGGCGGCCGTGGCGCCGTCGGCTTCGTAGGGGAAGGCGGCGGCTGCAGTCTGTGCCTGGGCGGCGAAGGTGGTGGTGGCCAGCAGCGCGAGCGCGGCCAGCGCGGATTTCATCGAAGGCATCGGAAAGGCGAAAGGCAAGAGGTCAGAGCGTTTTTTCGATCAGCGCGCCATGGAACAGCACCGGCCCGGTCGGGCCGCCCGCGCTCGGGACGCCGCCCTTGGGCTCCAGGCTGATCGCCAGCGCGGGCACGCGCACATCGGATTCCGAGGCGGCCAGCCGCAGCGCCGGTGCATTGTCGAGCACGCCGAGCGAGCGCGGCGCGCCGCCGGGTGGCAGGGCCCACAGCTGCAGCGACTTGTCGGCGCCCTCGCTGTAGCTGCCCACGCGCTGCAGCACGAGCTGCTTCTTCTTCGGATCGAAGGTCACGAGCATGGAGGCGGCGGCCTTGTCGTCGGACAGCACGGCCACGTATTGCACGGCGGGTGCGTTGATCAGCTGCTCGCGCAGGTTCAGGCCGACGCCCACGGCCAGCACGGCCACGAGTGCGCCGGCCGCGGCGGCGCCGCGCCACAGCGCGAGGCTGCGCAGCCAGCCCCCCGTGCCGGTCGACGGGGTGGTGATGGGGGTGGCGGCGTCGCGTTGCCGCTCCATGGCGTGCTGCGCCTGCTCGGCTTCGATCAGGTTGCGGATGCGGGTCCACACGGCGGGGTCGGGCACGACGGGGCTTTGCAGCTCGGTCATGCCGGCCAGCCGGCCCTGCCAGACCAGCGCGGCGGCGCGCACGGGCGCCTGCTCGCGCGCGAGGGTTTCGAAGCGGCGGCGGGCACCGCCGCGCAGCGTGCCGAGCGCATGGCTGGCGGCCAGCAGTTCCAGCAGTTCGGGGTGGGCAAGGAGGTTCATGGGGCGGTCCTCGGGGTCAGGCGAAACGGCCCATGCAGGTGCGCAGCTTCTCGAGCCCGCGCCGGATCCAGGTCTTGATGGTGCCCAGCGGCAGCTTGAGCTGTTCGGCCAGTTCGCCGTGGCTCATCTCGCGCAGGTAGGCCAGGCTGACCACTTCGCGCTGGCGGCCCTCGAGCTGGCTCAGGCACTGGTGCAGCGCCCAGGCCTGCTCGCTCGCATCGGCCATGTCGGCGGGGCCGGGCGTGCCGGACTCGAAGGTTTCGGCCATCAGCTCGTCGAACTCCTGCGTGAGCTGGGCGCGGTCGGCGGTGCGGCGACGCAGCAGGTCGAGCGAACGGCTGCGCACGATCAGCCCCAGCCAGGCCAGCGGCGGACTCAGCGAGGCGCGGTAGTCGCCGGCCACGCGCCACACCGTGAGGAAGGACTCCTGCAGCACGTCCTCGGCCCATTCGCGCTGGCGCACCACCCGCATCGCCAGACCCATGAGCCGGGGAGCGGTGCGGTCGTACAGCTGCCGCAGGGCGGCTTCGTCGCGATGGCCGATCCGGTCGATCAGCGCCATCAGTTCGGCGTCGGGGCTGGGTGCGGTCATTCGCGGATTGTGGGGCATCGATGCGCATGCCCTGGGTACGGCCCGGCCGCGTCGGCGGATTCAATCGCACCCCGAATGAATCCGTTTGGGCGCGCGCTGCGTACAGGGAGCGGGGGGCGTCGAGATCCACAACGCCAGACGACGGCTTCTTCTTTCCACCTCGATCAGACACCAAGGAAACGACCATGCACATCCGCACCCTGACCGTCCTGGCTTCCAGCGCAGCGGCGCTTGGCCTGGCCGCCTGTTCCGGCATGGGCGCCAAGCCCATGCCGATGTTCTCGCAGGCCAGCCTGCCCGATGCCGTGAAGGTGCCCGCCGGCCACCGCGTGGCCATGGAAACCGTCGGCGCGGGCGACATCACCTACGAATGCCGTGCCAAGGCCAACATGCCGGGCCAGCATGAATGGGTCTTCGTCGGCCCCGACGCGAAGCTGATGGACCGCGCCGGCAAGCAGGTCGGCAAGTACTACGGCCCGCCCGCCACCTGGGAAAACGCCGACGGCTCGAAGGTCACGGCCACGCAGGTGGCGGTGGCACCGAACGGCGTCGGCAACATTCCCCACCAATTGGTGAAGGCCAACCCCGCCACCGGCATGGGCGCCATGCAGGGCGTGAGCTACATCCAGCGCGTGGCGACCCAGGGCGGCGTCGCGCCATCGGCCGCCTGCGGCGCCTCGAACATGGGCCAGAAACAGGTCGTGAAGTACCAGGCCGACTACATCTTCTACCGCGCAGGCTGATGTCAGAGCGCTAGAGGAAAGCGCCCGTCCCGCCGCCGTTTGGAAACATTCGGCAACGTATACTGCGCCGCAAAACGGAGCGGGACCGCGTACGCGCGGGGGCGGGAATGAAGCAAATTGCAATCGTGGTCGCGCTCTGCGTGGGCGCGTGGTACTTCTTTGTCGGCGGCCGAAAGCTCGACGAGGCGATGGCGCGCGACTACTACCAGAAGGAAGCGCACGCCATCTATTCGCGCGACGCGCAGGCGCTGTGCAAGCAGCTCAGCCGCAAGGCCGTGATCGAGAGCAAGCTCACGATGATGGGCAAGACCGTCGAGAGCAGCCACAACCGCGAGGAAGCCTGCGAGGCGGTGAAGAAGACCTTCGAGCTGTTCCAGTCCGTGGGCGACCGCATGGGCGGCATCCTCACCATCGAGTACGAGTACCACATCGACGCCGTCGAGGTGGCCACCGACCGCAAGAGCGCCGTCGTCACCGGCACCAGCGTGCTCAAGATGGGCGAGGCCGCGCTCCAGTACAAGACCAGCTTCAGCCAGCGCCTGGAGCGCGAGCTCGGCCAGATGCGCCTCGTGCATTCCAGCGACGCCACGGTGGTGCGCATGGGTGGCGCGGGCGCCATGAGCCAGAGCGACTTCTTCCGCAAGTAGCCGCCGCGCGAGCCCCCATGATCGACCGCGACTCCCTGCCGCCGCCTGCGCCGTTCTGGCACCGCCTCAACAGCTTCTTCGCCTTTCCGTTCCAGCTGCGGCCGCTGGCCTACGGCCTGCTGCTGGCGTTCTGCAGCCTGCTGTTCGAGGCCGTGTTCTTCCTGCCCGACGCGCTGGCCTTCGTGGTCATCGAGGTGGGCATCATCCTGGCGGCCAGCCGCTACGGCTTCAAGATCATTGCGCTGGGCGCGCGCGGCATCCGCGATTCGGCCGACTTCGGGCGCGAATCGAGCGACGAGTGGACCTACCTGCCGTGGAAGCTCTTCGCCATCTCGCTGGTGCAGACGCTGCTCATCGGCTGGCTTGCGTGGTACGAGCTGGTGCTGGGCACGGTGGGGCTCTTCGTGATGTCCTTCACCTTCCCGGCGGCGGTGATCGTGCTGGTGCAGTCGGGCAGCTTCTTCCAGGCCATGAACCCGGCCTACGTGATGGACGCGATGCGCACCATCGGCTGGCCGTATGCGCTGCTGTGCTTCTTCCTGTTCCTGCTGAGCACGGGCGCGCAGGTGGCGATCTCGATGGTGCTGCCGATGTTCGACGGGCGGATCGTGCTGCCGATCGTCAACTTCGCGTTCATCTACTTCGGCTGGGTGATGGCGAGCCTGCTGGGCTACGTGATGTACCAGCACCACGACGCCTTCGGCATCGACCTCGTGCCCGGTGCGGGCGCCGATGAGGGCGCACCGGTCGATCGCCGCACGCCCGCGCAGATCGCCGCGCAGCGCACCGACGCCGAGGTGGCGCAGTGCATCACCGACGGCGACCTGGCCGCCGCGCTGGGCATCGCCTACGAGGCGCAGCGCACCGCCGACACCGACGACCTCGCCGCGCAGCGCCGCTACCACCGCGTGCTCGCGCTCATGCCCGATAAGAAGGACACGCTGTTCGACCACGCGCGGCGCTTCATTCCGCTCTTGATGCGGCGCGACCTTGCCTCGGAAGCGCTCAAGGTCTTCAAGGCCTGCCGCGCGATCGACAAGACCTTCGTGCTCGATGATCCGGCGACGGTCATCGCGATGGCCCGCGCCGAATGGCGCGGCGGCGACGCCCACGGCACGCTGGCGCTGCTGTCGGGCTTCGACAAGCGCTTCCGCGGCCATGAGGCGATCCCGCAGGCCTACGAGCTGGCGGCCCGCGCGCTGGTGCAGGGGCTGGGCCGCGCGGACATGGCGCAGCCGATCCTGACGACGCTCGAGAACCGCTACCCGCAGAGCGAGCAGACGCAGGAAGTGCGCTGGCTGCTGCGGCCGGCGGCCTGAGGGGTATCGGAGCAAGCCGGGCCTTCGCGGCCCGGCTTGCGGATCAGGGCAAAATTCCGCACGCCGCGCCGGCCGGACCTGCGGACCCGCCTCCCATGCCGCCCCTCACGCCCGAACCGTCTCTTCCTGCCTCTTCTTCCACGCCGCCCGCGCGCTCGCGCCGCCGCGCGCTGGCGGCCTGGGCGGCTGTCCTCGCGCTGGTCCTGCTGCTGGTCGGCGTGGCCGGCCAGTGGGCCGCGCGGCGCGAGGCGAATTTCCAGGCCGACTCGATCCGCCGAGCCATGGAAGTGCACGTGCTCGGTCTGCGCGACGCCGCCGGCAAGTACGGCTACCTGCCGTTCACCGCCGGCATGCACCCCGACGTGCTCGCGGTGCTGGCCCGACCGCAGGACCCCACCACGCGGCAGCGCGCCAACCACTACATCGAGGAGGTGAACCGCCTCGCGGGCTCCGATGCGCTGTACCTGACCGACCCCCAAGGCCTCACGCTGGCGGCGAGCAACTGGGCCACGCCGCAGAGCTTCGTCGGCGAGTCGTATGCCAACCGCCCGTACTTCCTCGACGCGCGGGCGGGGCGCCGGGGCCTGTTCTACGGCGTGGGCCAGACCACGGGCGAGCCGGGGCTGTTCATGTCGGCGCCGGTGCGTGCCGAGGGCGGCGGTGGCGAGGTGCTGGGCGTGGTCACGGTCAAGGTCAGCCTGCGCCAGCTGCATGACGCCTGGGCTTTCGTGCGCGATCCGATCCTGCTGACCGACGCGCGCGGCATCGTGTTCCTGAGCTCGATGCCGGACTGGATGTACCAGACCACGCGACCGCTGAGCCCCGCCGACCTGGCCGGCATCGCGCACGACCAGCAGTACGGCGCGCGCACCCGTTTCACGCCGCTGCCGTGGCGCGTCGCGCACCTCGACGGCTCGCCGGGCTACCTGGTGCGCACGACGGTCGGCGGCAAGGCACGCCGTTTCCTCGCGGTGGACGAGCCCTTGCCCGACCTGGGCTGGACCTTGACGGTGATGGCCGATCACGCGGAAGTCACCCGCGCGCGCGAGCGCACCTGGATGCTCGGCCTGCTGGGCGCCGGCGTGCTGCTGCTGGGCGCGCTGTACTGGCGGCTGCGCGAGCGCCGCTTCGCCGAGCAGCGCGACGCGCGGCGCGACCTCGAGCTGCGCGTGCGCGAGCGCACCCACGAACTCGACCAGGCCCACGCCTTCCGCAAGGCGATGGAAGACTCGCTGCTGGTCGGCATGCGCGCACGCGACCTCGAGGGCCGCATCATCTACGTCAACCCCGCCTTCTGCGAGATGACCGGCTACGGCGCCGACGAACTGCTGGGGCGGCTGCCGCCGTACCCCTACTGGCACCCCGACGACGTGACGCAGCACTGGTCGCGCTACGAGGACATGATGAGCGGGCAGCCCGCGCGCTCCGGCTTCGAATCGCGCCTGCGCCATCGCGACGGGCACGAGGTCATCACCATGGTCTACACCGCGCAGCTCATCGACGCCGACGGCCGGCACAGCGGCTGGATGAGCTCGGTGGTCGACATCACCGAGCAGAAGCGCGCCGAGCTGCGCCAGCGCCAGAACGACGAGCAGCTGCAGCACGCGCAGCGCCTGGCCAGCCTGGGCGAGATGGCGTCCACGCTGGCCCACGAACTCAACCAGCCGCTGATGGCGCTGAGCAATTTCGCCAGCGCCGCCAAGGCCTTCTCGCAGCAGGGCAATCCGGCGCTGCTGGCCAGCAGCCTCGACGAGACCGTCGCGCAGGCCCGGCGCGCCGCCGAGATCGTGCGGCGCATCCGCGGCTTCGTGCGCCAGCGCACGGCGGGCACGGAGGACTGCGCCGTGGCCCGGCTGGTGACGAATGCGCTGGCGCTGCTGCAGGGCGAGATGCGCGAGCGGCAGGCCCGTGCCGAGGTCCGCATTTCGCGCACGCTGCCGCCGGTGCGCGGCGACCGCGTGCTGCTGGAACAGGTGCTGCTGAACCTGCTGTCCAACAGCTTGCAGGCGATGCAGCAGGCCACGCCGCCCGAGCAGCGCGTGGTCGAGGTCGAGGCCGAACTGCGCGAAGGACACGTGCACATCCGCATCGCCGACCGTGGCCCCGGCATCGACGCCGCGATCGCCGAGCAGGTGTTCGCGCCGTTCTTCACCACCAAGGCCGGCGGCCTGGGACTGGGCCTGAACATCTGCCGCACCATCGTGGAGGCCCACCGGGGCCGCCTCTCCTTTGCCGACCGGCCCGGCGGCGGCACGGTCTTCACCCTCGAACTGGAGGCTTCCGCGTGAACGCATCCGCATCTGCCCCCTTGCTTGCCAACCACCTGTGCGTCGTCGACGACGACGAGGCCGTGCGCCGCTCCCTCGGCCTGCTGCTGCTGTCGCGCGGCCATGCGGTGCAGGCCTTTGCCTCGGGCGAGGCCTTCCTGGCCGGCGCCGACCTGCAGCGCCCGGGCTGCGCCATCCTCGACCTGCGCATGGAAGGCATGAGCGGCCTGCAGGTGTTCGACGCGCTGCGTGCGCAGGACAGCCCGCTGGTCGTGATCTTCCTGTCCGGCCACGGCGACATCCCGATCGCGGTCGACGCGGTGCAGAACGGCGCCTTCGGCTGGCTGGAGAAACCCTGCAGCGACGAGCGGCTGCTCGACACCATCGCCAAGGCGTTGCAGAAAGCCGAGGAGGTCGCCGTGCGCCGCCAGGCCCGGCAGGCCGCGCAGGCGCTGTGGGCCAAGCTCACGCCGCGCGAGATGCAGGTGGCGCGGCTCGTGGCCGAGGGGCTGCCCAACAAGCGCATCGCGCAGGAACTGGCACCGCTGGAGCTGCGCACGGTGGAAACGCACCGGGCGCACATGTTCGCGAAGCTGGGTTTTTCGAGCAGCCTGGAACTGGATCGCTTCCTGCGGGAGCACGAACTCTAGAACTTAGGGTTTACCCTTGCGTACGGGTACGTAGCCGGGTGGGCGGGGCGTACGGACGACAGGGCGGGCGCGGCGGACCAGACTCGCTGGCACGGCTTTCCGCGGGCTTCGCGGGGGCTGCAGCCAGAGACAAGGACCCCCTCGCATGACCGCCATTGCCAGCAGCACGAGCGCCGGCGCTTCCAGCCCGGACGCGACCGCCGACCACCACACGCCCTACACCTTCGAGGAAAAGCGCAAGCGCATCTTCGCGATCTTTGCCGC
This sequence comes from Acidovorax cavernicola, assembly GCF_003581445.1. Lineage (NCBI taxonomy): Bacteria > Pseudomonadati > Pseudomonadota > Betaproteobacteria > Burkholderiales > Comamonadaceae > Acidovorax > Acidovorax cavernicola. Next base: position 83,072 of record NZ_QXMN01000025.1, read on the forward strand.
CTCGTCCGGCAACCTGGTGGAGTGGTTCGACTTCTACGTCTACGCCTTTTGCGCGATCTACTTCGCGCCCTCGTTCTTTCCCAAGTCGGACCCGACGGTCCAGCTGCTGAACACGGCCGGTGTGTTCGCCGCCGGCTTCCTGATGCGCCCGATCGGCGGCTGGCTGTTCGGCCGGCTGGCCGACCGCAAGGGCCGCAAGACCTCGATGGTGACCTCGGTCGTCATGATGTGCGTGGGCTCGCTGATCATTGCCTGCCTGCCCACCTACGCGCAGATCGGCGCCTGGGCGCCCGCGCTGCTGCTGGCCGCGCGCCTGCTGCAGGGCCTGTCGGTCGGAGGCGAGTACGGCACCACCGCCACCTACATGAGCGAAGTGGCGATGCGCGGCCAGCGCGGCTTCTTCTCGTCGTTCCAGTACGTCACGCTGATCGGCGGCCAGCTGCTGGCCGTGGTGGCCGTGGTGGTGCTGCAGCAGCTGCTCACCGAGGCCGAGCTCAAGGCCTGGGGCTGGCGCATTCCCTTCGTGCTGGGCGCCCTGGCCGCCATCGTGGCGCTGATGCTGCGCCGCACGCTGACCGAGACCGCCAGCACCAAGACCCGCGCCGCCAAGGGCGCCGGCAGCATGGCCGAGCTGTTCAAGCACCACAAGCGCGCCTTCTTCGTGGTGCTGGGCTACACGGCCGGCGGCTCGCTCATCTTCTACACCTTCACCACCTACATGCAGAAGTACCTGGTGAATTCGGCCGGCATGTCGATCAAGACCGCCAGCAACGTGATGACGGCGTGCCTGTTCATCTACATGTGCATGCAGCCGGTGTTCGGCGCGCTGTCGGACCGCATCGGCCGGCGCAACAACATGCTGCTGTTCGGCGCCCTGGGTGCGCTGATGACGGTGCCTGTGCTGAGCAACCTGCAGAGCGTGGGCAGCCCCCTGATGGCCGGTGTGCTGATCACCCTGGCGCTGGCGGTGGTGAGCTTCTACACCTCGATCAGCGGCATCGTGAAGGCCGAGATGTTCCCGCCCGAAGTGCGCGCGCTGGGCGTGGGCCTGTCGTATGCCGTGGGCAACGCCATCTTCGGCGGCAGCGCCGAGTACGTGGCGCTGGGCCTGAAGTCGATCGGCCACGAGTCGTACTTCTACTGGTACGTGACGGCGATGATGGGCGTGGCCTTCCTGGTCAGCCTGCTGCTGCCGAAGCAGGCGACCTACCTGCACAACGACAAGTAGGCGCAGCGCCGCTTCATCACCAGACCCGCGAACCCGGCCACGTGCCGGGTTTTTTCATGCGCGCTGCAGGGTGCGCGTGACCATGTCGTTGGGCGCCAGCCGCAGCAGATGTGGCAGCAGGCCCAGGGCCCGCTCGCGCTCGCCGGCGTGCAGCAGGCCGTTGGCGCACACCGAGAGCGTGTCGCCCAGCTCGGGATGGTCGGGCGCGGTCTTCAGCAGGATGCGGCAGAGCTTGTCGGCGTCGCCGAACTGGCGGATGCGCGCGAAGCGGCGCGCCAGCCGGGCCATGTCATCGGGCTTCAGGCGCACGCCCGGTTTGGCCTGGTCGAGGTAGGTCGTGAAGCTGCTGTGTTGCAGCGCGAGCGTGTCGGCGTCGGTGGCGGGCAGGCGGAAGATGCGGCGCGCGGCCTGGTGGAAGTCGTCGCTGGCAGGTTGCAGGCGCGCGGTATTGAACCAGGCGCGCAGCGTGTCGGTGTCGCCGGGGCGCAGCGCGGCGGCGGCGCGCCATTCGGCGCAGGCGGGTTCGAACTTCATGGCCGCCGACAGCTTGCGCGCGGCGGCCACGTGCTGTGCGAAGCGATGGTCGTCGGTCACCATTTCCGACTTCACGGTCTCGGGCGTCTTCACGCGGCCCAGCCACATCGCGCCGGCCATCAGTGCCGCGCCCGTCAGCAGGCCGCCCAGGTGGGCCATGTAGGCGATGCCCTGGCCGCCGATCCAGTGCTGCACCAGCTCGTTGGCGATCCAGGCCGGCAGCAGCAGCAGGGCGGGCGCCGTGACGTAGTTGAAATAGAAGAACAGCTGGTAGAAGAAGCGGATGCGCCGCAGCCGGTACATCACGGCGTACATGCCCATCAGCGCCGAGATCGCGCCCGAGGCGCCCAGCCCGTAGCCGCCCTTGCCCGCGTAGGCCCAGCCGGCCAGCAGCGACGCGCCCACGGCACCCAGCAGGTAGAAGCCCAGGTAGGTGCCGCGCCCCAGCGCCAGTTCGACCGAGAAGCCGAACAGGAAGAGGAACAGCATGTTGCCCAGCAGGTGGCCGGTGCTGCCGTGCAGGAAGGCGGCGGTGAGCCAGGTCCAGGGCTTGAACTCGGCGTCCTTGCCGTAGTCCTGCGACCAGCGCTCGGTGAAGGGCGCGGGCAGCATCGCCTCGTACTGGCGGCGATCACGCTGCCACTCGGCGTACTGCGGGTTCGTGGGCGTGACGACCTCGTCGGCGCGCAGTTTCTTCAGGAAGGGCTTGTCGTTCTGCAGACCTTCGAGCAGCTGCGGATAGGCCTCTTCATGCGGCAGCATGCGGCGGGCCTGCTTGCCGCGCTTGGGGTCGGTCTTCTCGAGCCACTCGACGAAGGGCGCCAGCTCCAGACCGGGCAGCACGCTCTGCACGTAGAAGCGGGCGGCGCGCTCGCGCCCGTTCTCCTCGCTGCGCTGCGGCCCCCAGAACACGAGCATGTTCAGGAGGATCAGCAGCACCGTCATCCACGGCGGGTTGCGCCAGCTCGGTCTGTTTTCGAGCGGGATGGCGTAGAACATGAAGCGCGGCCCTCGGTGGTGTGGCCGCGGGCCTCAGCCCAGGCGTGCGCGGTGGCGTGCGACTTGCGCCTTGACCTGTGCGGGCGCGGTACCGCCCAGCACATTGCGCGCATTGAGCGAGCCGCGCAGGCTCAGCACGTCGTACACGTCCTTCTCGATGTTCGGGTTGAACTGCTGCAGCACGGCCAGCGGCAGCTCCGACAGGTCGACCTGGTGCGAGGTGGCGGCCTTCACGGCGTGGGCCACGGTCTCGTGCGCGTCGCGGAAGGGCAGGCCCTTCTTCACGAGGTAGTCGGCCAGGTCGGTGGCGGTGGCGTAGCCGCGCAGCGCGGCGGCTTCCATGGCCTCGGGCTTCACGGTGATGCCGCCGATCATCTCGGCAAAGATGCGCAGGGTGTCCTTGAGCGTGTCGACGGTGTCGAACAGCGGCTCCTTGTCTTCCTGGTTGTCCTTGTTGTAGGCCAGCGGCTGGCCCTTCATGAGCGTGATGAGCGCCATCAGGTGGCCGACCACGCGGCCGGTCTTGCCGCGCGCCAGCTCGGGCACGTCGGGGTTCTTCTTCTGCGGCATGATCGACGAGCCCGTGGTGAAGCGGTCGGCGATGTTGATGAAGCTGAAGTTCTGGCTCATCCAGATGATGAGTTCTTCCGAGAGGCGGCTCACGTGCACCATGCACAGGCTGGCGGCCGAGGTGAACTCGATCGCGAAGTCGCGGTCGCTCACGGCGTCCAGGCTGTTCTGGCAGACGCTGTCCATCTTCAGCGTGCGCGCCACCAGCTCGCGGTCCAGCGGGTAGCTGGTGCCGGCCAGCGCGGCGGCGCCCAGCGGCAGGCGGTTGACGCGCTTGCGCACCTCGCCCATGCGCTCGGCGTCGCGGCTGAACATTTCCACGTAGGCCAGCATGTGGTGGCCGAAGCTCACGGGCTGGGCCACCTGCAGGTGGGTGAAGCCGGGCAGGATCACGTCGACGTTCTTCTCGGCGATGTCGACCAGCGCCTTCTGCAGGTCGACCAGCAGGTCGCCGATGAGGTCGATCTCGCCGCGCAGCCACAGGCGCACGTCGGTGGCGACCTGGTCGTTGCGGCTGCGGCCGGTGTGCAGGCGCTTGCCGGCGTCGCCGACGAGCTGGGTCAGGCGGGCCTCGATGTTCAGGTGCACGTCCTCGAGGTCGAGCTTCCATTCGAAGGCGCCGGATTCGATCTCGCCGCGGATCTGCGTCATCCCGCGTTCGATCGCGGCGTGGTCCTGCACGCTGATGATGCCCTGCGCGGCGAGCATGCCGGCGTGGGCGAGCGAGCCCTCGATGTCGGCCTGCCACAGGCGCTTGTCGAAGAAGACGCTGGAGGTATAGCGCTTCACCAGGTCGCTCATCGGTTCGGAGAACAGGGCCGACCAGGCTTCGGATTTCTTGTCGAGTTGGTTTTGAGTCATGGGAGCCGTCCAGGAAGGCAATAATGGGTTGGTCACCCGATGGATCTGATGTCTGCGATGCGCAACCCGGCGATTTTATCGGCCAGCTCCCCCTCCACGTCCGCCTCCTCGCCGGAACGCGCCCGCGCGCCCTTGCGCGGCGCCCCGGCGCTGTTCGACGCCTGCCAGATCGGCGTCGTGCTGCGCACCGTGGTGTTCGTCGAAGCGGTGGTGGCGGTGGCCACGCTGTTCGTGGTCGGCACCTTCGGCGAATGGCTGGTGCAGGCGGCCACGGTCACCGGCGGCGCGCTGCCCGCCACGCTGCTGTGGCTGGTGGCGGCCTGCGGCCTCAAGAAGCAGTTGCGGCGCCTGCCGCGCCCCTGGCAGTACGCTGCGGGCGCCGTGCTGGGCGCGGTGGCCTCGCTCTACGGCTGCGGCCTGCTGCGCCTGACCGGCGTGATCGCCAGTGGGCCCTGGCTGGCCAGCGCGCTGGCCGGTGCGCTGTTCGCGGGGCTGGTGATGGCGGCGATGGTGCTGCGCGCGCGCGGCCAGACGCCGGCCGCCACCACGGCCCGGCTCGAAGAGCTGCAGTCGCGCATCCGCCCGCACTTCCTGTTCAACACGCTCAACAGCGCCATCGCGCTGGTGCGCGAAGAGCCGGCCAAGGCCGAGACCATGCTGGAAGACCTGGCCGAGCTGTTCCGCCAGGCCCTGACCGTGCCCGGCGAATCGGGCACGCTGGCCGACGAGATCGCGCTGGCCGAGCGCTACCTGGCGATCGAGCAGGTGCGCTTCGGCGACCGCCTGCGCATCCGCTGGGACCTCGATGCCGCCGCCAGCGACGCGCGGCTGCCGCCGCTCCTGCTGCAGCCGCTGGTCGAAAACGCCATCAAGCACGGCGTGGAGCCCAGCCCCGACGGCGCCAAGCTGCGCATCCGCACCGAGCGGCGCGGCGGCATGGTCGTGATCGAGGTGGTCAACAGCCTGCCGCCGCTGCGCTGGGCCGACGAGCCGCTGCCGCGCGGCCACGGCATCGCGCTGGACAACGTGCGCGAGCGCCTGCGCCTGCTGCACGACATGCAGATGCAGTTCAGCGCCGGCATGGACCAGAAGAATTACCGCGTACGCATTGCCATTCCCGCCGGATCCTCATGAGCCTCAAGACCCTGATCGTCGACGACGAAGCCCTGGCCCGTTCGCGCCTGCGCACGCTGCTGCGCGACTGCACCTCGCCCGCCGCCGCGGTGACGGCCGAGGCCTCGCAGGGCGAAGAGGCATTGGCGCACCTGGCCGCGATGGACCTCGACCTCGTGCTGCTCGACGTGCACATGCCCGGCGTCGACGGCATCGAGGTGGCGCGCGCGCTGCGCAGCCGGCCCGATGCGCCGGCCGTGGTGTTCGTGACGGCGCATGCCAGCCACGCGGTCACGGCCTTCGAGCTGGAGGCGGTCGACTACCTGACCAAGCCCGTGCGCGCCGAGCGGCTGCAGCAGGCGCTGCAGAAGGTCGAGCGCTTCCTGAAGGAGCGCCGCGCGGCCCAGCCAACGGAAGCCACGCCCGAGTCCGTGCTGATCCAGGACCGGGGCCGCGCCGAGCGCGTGCCGCTGTCCGAGGTGCTCTACCTGAAGTCCGAATACAAGTACCTCACGGTGCGCACGGCCACGCGCAGCCACATCCTCGATGGCTCGCTCAACGATTTCGAGGAGCGTTACCCGCACCGTTTCCTGCGCGTGCACCGCAACGCGCTGGTGGCGCGCGCGGCGATCCGCGCGCTCGAGCGCTACGACGACGGCGAAGACGCCGAAGGCTGGGCGCTGCGGCTGGACTCGGTGCCCGAGCCCGTGGCGGTGTCGCGCCGCCAGCTGGCGGCGGTGCGCGAGATGCTGAAGGAATCGCGATGACCGATGAGACCGCGGGCAGTCCGAAGCCGCCGCCGGAGCCCCGGCCCCCGGCGGCCGAGGTGCCGCCGCCCGCGCCGCAGCCTCCGCCGGCCGAGCCTGCACCTGCACCGCCGGCCCCTGCGCGGGCCGGCGCAGGCGATGAACCACCGGGCGACGACACCACCTCCGCCGCGCGCCGGCGCTTCGTGCTGCACATGCCGGTCGATGTGCGCAGCGCCTCGCTCGTCGTGCTGGCCGTGCTCGCCAGCGTCTTCGCGCTGCGCTGGGGGCAGGCCGTGTTCGTGCCGCTGATGCTCAGCCTGATGCTGAACTACGCGCTGTCGCCGTTGGTCGAGCGCCTGCACCGCTGGTGGGTGCCGCGCTGGATCGGCGCGGCGGTGATCCTGCTGGGCCTGTTCGGCGGGCTGGGCTGGACCGGCTATTCGCTCTCGGGCAGCGCCTCGCAGCTGCTCGACTCGCTGCCGGTCGCGGCGCAGAAGCTCGGCCAGGCCATGCGCCGCAACAAGAACGCCAGCGCCACGCCGCTGGACAGCGTGCAGCAGGCGGCAGCCCAACTGGAGAAGGCGGCCGAAGAGAACTCCGCCCGCGTCGCCGCGCGCAAGGGCGTGGCGCGTGTCGTCATCGAGCGGCCGGGCTTCAATGTGCGCGACTACCTGGTGAGCGGCACGGTCGGCCTGCTCAACGCGATGGGGCAGCTCACGCTGGTGGCCTTCCTCACCTACTTCGCGCTGTGCTCGGGCGACACCTTCCGGCGCAAGCTCATCAAGATCACCGGGCCCAGCCTGCAGAAGAAGAAGGTCACGGTGCACGTGCTGGACGACATCACGCGCAACATCGAACGCTACCTGCTGGTGCAGATCCTGGTGAGCGCGCTGGTGGGGCTCGCCACCGGCCTGGCGTTCTGGCTGATCGGCGTGGAGAACGCGGCCGTGTGGGGAATCATCGCGGCCGTGACCAACCTCATTCCCTACATCGGCTCGGTGATCGTGCTGGTGGCGGCGGGGCTCATGGCCTTCCTGCAGTTCAGCAGCATCGAGATGGCGCTGCTGGTGGGCGGCGTGTCGCTGGCCATCCACACGGTGGTGGGCAACCTGCTGATGCCCTGGCTCACGAGCCGCACCAGCCGCATGAATCCGGTGGCGGTGTTCGTGGGCGTGATCTTCTGGGGCTGGCTGTGGGGCATCTGGGGGCTGCTGCTGGGCATCCCGATCACCATGGTCATCAAGTCGATCTGCGACCGGGTGGAAGACCTGCAGCCGATCGGCGAGCTGCTGGGCGAATAGACCGGGCCTTCCCTTCAGGAAAGTGCGCCGTTCGGTGCTATAAATTATTGCGAATATATTCGCAATAATTCAATGCCCGACGTTTCATTCGCTTCCTTGCCGCCCCGGGCCATCGCCCCGGCGCGACTGCTCTCGATCGACGCGCTGCGCGGCCTCGTGATCCTGTTCATGCTGCTGGACCACGTGCGCGAGACCTTCTACCTGCACCACCAGGTGCCCGACCCGATGGTCGTGGCGCAGACGCCGCCCGCGTTGTTCTTCGGCCGCCTGCTGGCGCACCTGTGTGCGCCGGTGTTCGTTTTCCTGACGGGGCTGTCGGCCTTCCTCTACGGCGCGAAGCACGCGGACGGCCGCGCGGCGGCGTCCTCGTTCCTGTGGAAGCGGGGCCTGTTCCTCGTGCTGCTGGAGGTCACGCTCGTCAACTTCGCGTGGACCTTTCAGTTCCCGCCGGCCACCGTGTTCCTGCAGGTGATCTGGGTGATCGGGCTGTCGATGCTGGCGCTGTCGGCGTTGGTGTGGTTGCCGCGCCAGGCGCTGGTCGTGGGGGGCGTGGTGCTGGTCGCGGGGCACAACCTGCTCGACGGCGTGCACTTTCCCGTGGGCCATGTGCTGCACGTGCCCTGGGCCGTCTTGCACGACCGGGGCTGGATCGAGGTGTCCGACGCCCTGAGGCTGCGCACGTCGTACCCGCTGCTGCCCTGGATCGGCGTGATCGCGCTGGGCTACGTCGCCGGGCCGTGGTTCCTGCCCGGCGCCGATGCAGCGCAGCGCCAGCGGCGGCTGCTGGCGTGGGCCGTGGGCCTGCTTGCGGGCTTCGTGCTGCTGCGTGCGCTCGATGTCTACGGCGACAAGCCCTGGTCAGCCGGCGACAGCGCTGTGACGACCGTGATGGCCTTCCTGAACGTCACCAAGTACCCGCCTTCGTTGCTGTTCATCGCGCTGACGCTCGGGGTGGGGTTGTGGCTGCTGCGCGTGTTCGAGCGCCGGCAGGGCGCGGCGTGGCTTGCGCCGCTGGCTGTCTTTGGCGCGGCGCCCATGTTCTTCTACGTGCTGCACCTGTACGTGCTCAAGTTCCTCTATCTGACGGCGAAGGCGATCTGGGGACCGAACCAGGGCCAGCTCTTCGGCTTCGATGCCGTGTGGATGGTGTGGCTGACCACCGGGGTGCTGGCCTTCGCGCTGTACCCCGCCGTGCGCGCCTTCGCTGCCCTGAAGGCGCGGCGCCGCGACATCGCGTGGCTCAAGTACCTGTGAGCGGTTGGCGATGAGGCGGGTCTGCGGGGCTGCCCTCGCCATGCTGGGCACTTCCGCCCTGGCGGCCGAAGGCGGCGGCTTCGTCGAGGACACGCGCTGGCGTGTGCTCCAGCGCAGCGTGTACGAGAACCGGAGCTACCTGCACGGCGACCGCAGCAACGGCGGACGCAATGCCGTGCTGCCGAAGGCGCGGCGCAGCGATCACGCGCAGGAGTGGGGCTACGGCGTCATGGGCACCCTCGCGTCCGGATTCACGCCGGGCTGGATCGGTTTCGGCGTGGACGCGCATGTCTCGCTCGCGCGCAGTCTCGACGGCGACGACTTTCGCGTCGGCAAGATCCGCATGCTGCCGGTGGACGGCGCGGGCTTTGCGCAGGACGGCATCGCGCGCGGCGGCGTCACGCTGAAGGCGCGCATCTCCGCCACCGTGCTGACGGTCGGCGAGCAGCGCGTCAGGACCCCGGTCTTCAGTTCGTCCGACACGCGCCTGCTGCCCGAGACCATGCGCGGCTGGCTGCTCACGAGCCGCGAGTTCGACACGTTCACGCTGCAGGCCGGCCGCTTCACCGGCTCGACCGACCGTCATGCGCGCGGCACGAACCACCCGTTGATCGTGAATTACCTCGACCCGAAGTCACCGCGCGGCGACGTGTTCGACTTTGCCGGCGGCACCTGGAAGGGCACGCCTTCGCTCTCGCTCACGGCCTACGTCGCGCGCCTGAAAGACACCTGGGCCACCGGCTACCTGGGGGCCCACTACACGGCGGTGCTGGAAGACAAGCGCGCGTTGTCCTTCGACCTGCACGTGTATCGCAGCAAGGACACGGGCCGCGCGCTGGCCGGCCCGGTGGACACCACCACCGCAAGCCTGATGGCCACCTACGCCCACGGCCCGCACCGCGTGGGCCTGGGCTGGCAGAAGGTCGCGGGCGACACGCCGTTCGACTACGTGACGCGCGGCGCCGTCTGGCTCGGCAATGCGGCGCAGCTGTCCGACTTCAATGCGCCGCACGAGCAGTCGTGGCAGCTGCGGTACGAAGTCGATGCCGCGCGCTGGGGAGCGCCGGGGTTGAGCCTGGGCGCGGCCTACATCCGCGGCAGCGGCATCGACGGCAGCCGCGTGCCCGCGCGCGGGGGCTATGCGTGGCTGGGCTACGGGCAGGGCGGTCGTCATTGGGAACGCGATCTCTGGCTGCGCTACACCGTCCCGCAGGGCCGCGCCAAGGGCCTGGCCTTCCTGCTGCGCTATGGCGAGCACCGCAACAACAGGGCGCAGGCCGAACTCAACACGCGCCAGATCCGCGTGGCGTTGGAGTACCCGATCGGCAGCGACTGAGCCGGGTGCGCCGGTACGTCAGGGGGATGTGACAGGCAGTTTCTGCACCACCGTGTCGGCAGCATCGAGCGGCTTGCCGTCGCGCGTGCGCAGTTCGATCGGCGCCACGGGCTGGCCGCTGTCCCGTTCCAGCAGCACCGAGTGCGGCTCGCCGGGCGCGAACAGGTTCGCCTCGCCCCAGTGCCGCAGGCCCACCACCACGGGGAACAGGCCGCGGCCCTTGGCCGTCAGCGCGTACTCCTGGTAGAGCGAACCATCCGAGGCGGGCACGAGGTCGAACACGCCTTCCTGCACCAGGTACTTCAGGCGGTCGGACAGGATGTTCTTGGCCACGCCCAGGCTCTGCTGGAACTCGCCGAAGCGCCGCATGCCGTCGAAGGCGTCGCGCACGATCAGCAGCGACCACTGGTCGCCGATGAGCTCGAGGGCGCGCGCCATCGGGCAGGCGTCGAACCTCAGACTTTTTCTCCTGGCCATCGTGTGTTTCCTGTGCGTCCCCGGGATGGCGGGATTAGACCGTAGCGTTTGATTGGTTGCAAATTAAAACCAATAGGTCTAGCATTTATCTGGTTTTAATTTGAAACTTGAAATGACCATGACCCTCCAGACCCCCGCATCCCAAGACATTCCCTCCGGCGGCGACGCCGTGCCCGGCCTGCGCGCCAGCCCTGTGCGCGTCGCCGTCGTGCAGTTCGACCCGCAGGTGGGCGTCGAGAACCTCGCGCGCAACGCCGCCGCCGTGCGCGCGCAACTCGAGGCCGCCGTGGCCGGCGGCGCGCAGCTCATCGTGCTGCCCGAGCTGGCGACCACCGGCTACTGCTTCAGCGGCCGTGACGAAGCCTTCGCCCATGCCGAGCCCGTGCCGCACGGCTCGACCGTGCAGGGCTGGGTCGCATTCGCGGCGAAGCACGGCGTCTACCTCGTCGGCTGCCTGGCCGAGCAGGACGGCTGGCAGCTGTTCGACACGGCCGTGCTCGTCGGCCCCGAGGGCTACATCGGCCGCTACCGCAAGACCCACCTGTGGAACAACGAGAAGCTGTGGTTCACGCCCGGCAACGAGGGCTATCCGGTGTTCGAGACGAAGATCGGCCGCATCGGCCTGCTCGTGTGCTGGGACATCTGGTTTCCCGAGACCGCGCGCATCGTGGCGCAGCAGGGCGCCGACATCATCTGCGTGCCCACGGGCTGGGTGTGGACGCCGCCCCCGCTGTACGACGCCAGCGGCGTGTGCATGCCGGCCTACCTGACGATGACGGCCGCGCACGCCAACAACGTCTTCATCGCCACCGCCGACCGCGTGGGCCAGGAGCGCGGCACGGGCTTCATGGGCAACTCGCTGATCGCCGGCACCAACGGCTGGCCGATGGGGCGCATCGCCGGGCCCGAGGAGGAAACCATCCTCTATGCCGACGTCGACCTGGGCGCCGCGCGCTCCGCGCCGATCTGGACGCCGCTGAACGACCTGCACCGCGACCGGCGAACCGATCTGTACGACGCGATGCTGGGCTACCGGGGCGCGCCTGCGCTGCCGCGCTGATCTGCGCTGAGGCGCGCGAAGCGCACGATCATCCACGGCCCGAGCAGCGCCCCGAGCCCGACCGAGCTCCACGCCGCCACCCATGCATAAGTGCTGCCGAAGCCGAAGCGCGCCTGCCCCCAGTCGAGCGCCAGCCCGAACACCCAGGGGCTGAGCGCGCCCGCGCCGAAGCCCATCACCGAGCGCACCGAGAACGCCACGCCGAGCCGGTGCGGCGCCACCACGTCGGCCAGGGCGGTCGAGTAGACCGACGAATCGGCGATGGCGAGCAGGTTGTACAGCGCCGCCATCGCGGCCAATGCCCACAGCGGCCAGGTCCACATCCAGCCGAAGGCGAACGACAGGCTCAGGCTCGCAAGCGTGGCGATCATCATCACGCGCGCGCGGCCCAGCCGGTCGGACGCCGCGCCGCCGACCACGCTGCCAAACACGCTCACCAGATGCGCGAACGCGGCCAGCGCGATGCCCGCCGCCGGCCACGCGCTCGCGCCGCCGCGCGACGAGGCCATGAGGTAGGCGGGCAGCCAGGCCCACAGCGCCATCAGCTCCCAGCAGTGGAAGGCGTAGGCCCAGTTGCCGGCCATCGCCGGCCGGTCGCGCACGGTCGCGTTCAGCGCCTGCAGCACGCCTTCGCGCGGCGCACCGGCGATCCGCGGTGCGGGCGGTTGCATGCGCCGCAGCGCGAGCACGGCCAGCAGCACGCCCATCACCGTGCAGCCTGCCGCGACCAGCAGCCCGGTGCGCCAATGCGCCACCACGCTGAACCCCGCCACCACGGCCAGCGACAGCGCATAGCCCATCGACGCCGCGCCGAGGAACAGCCCCATCGCCCGCCCGCGCACCGCGGGCCCCGCGTTGAGCGAGAGCAGCTGCAGCCCCGGCGTGTACGAGGCGCCCGCGCACAGGCCCGCCAGGCCGTACAGCAGCAGGGCCGAGCGGTGGTCGTGCGCGAAGAGGGCGAAGGCCAGCGCGGCGGCTGCGCCGATCGCGCCGCCGCCCACGAAGATGCGATGCGGCCCGTAGCGGTCGGCCAGCAGGCCCACGGCGAACAGCGAACTCATGTAGCCCACGTGCCAGGCGCTCTGGATGGAGCCGGCCTGCGCGGCCGTCATCTGCCAGTCGTCCCGCATGAACGGCAGCACGCCCGAGTAGGCCGTGACGATCATGCCCTGCAGCAGGCGGCTCGTGCACAGCAGGACGAGCCAGCCGCGCTGCGACGTCTGCGGGGCGTGGGTGTCAGCGCAGTGCACGCTGCATCAGCACGGTATCGACCCATTGGCCGAACTTGAAGCCGACGTTGCGCAGCACGCCGACCGTCTCGAAGCCCAGGCCCGCGTGCAGCCGCTGCGAGCCCGCGTTGCCGCTGTGGCCGATGCACGCCACCATCTGCATGAAGCCAGCTTCGGTGCAGCGGTCGATCACCGCCTGCAGCAGCGCCGTGCCGATGCCGTGCCCGTGCATGCCGGGCGCGACATAGATCGAGTCTTCCACCGTGTGCCGGTAGGCCGAGCGCGCGCGGTAGGGGCTCGCGTAGGCATAGCCGGCCACCTCGCCGTCCTTCAGGGCCACGAGATACGGCAGGCCGCGTTCCAGCACGTCGGTGCGGCGCGCCTGCATCTGCGCGACCGTGGGCACTTCTTCCTCGAACGAGCACAGGTCGTGGCGCACGTAGTGGCTGTAGATGACCAGCACGCGGGCCATGTGATGGGGCTCGGCATCGGCGATGTCGAGCCCCATCACA
>NZ_QXMN01000026.1:0-91733 GCF_003581445.1 Acidovorax cavernicola
ACGAGGGCACGACGCAATCGGCCAGCAGGTCGGCGCCGTCCTTGCGCATGCGGGCGATGTACGGCGCCACGCCGGCGGCAATGGCGGCGTCCAGGTAGGCGGGCTCGCAGCCGTCCACGCACACGACCACGATCGGACGCGCCATCCAGCGATAGCTCCTGGCATTGACTTCGAGTGTCTCCGGTGTCATTTCAGACTTCCTTTTGGGGTGGGTTGTGGGGGGCGATGGAGGTGGCGGCATCGGCGCGGCCGAAAGCCTTGTGCATGCGCGCGCGGCTGCCGGCCACGTGCTCGCGCAGCGCACGGCCGGCCCGGTCGGGGTCGCCGCTGGCGATGGCTTCGACGATGTGGCTGTGCTCGTCGGCCGAGACCCGCAGGCCGCCGCCGCTGTCGAGCGCGCGCATTCTGAAAAGGTGCAGCTCCTTGACGAGCCGCTTGTAGGTTTCGGTGAGCTTCCTGCTGCCCGCGGTGTCGAGCAGGACCTCGTGGAACTGCAGGTTGAGCTGTGCGTACTGCTCCACGTCCTGCGCCTGAGCCGCCGAGCGCATGGCGTCGACCATGGCGCGCAGCCGCTCCACCGCGTCGGGCTGGATGGCCAGCGCCACGCGACGGCCGATGATTTCTTCCAGCGCCTCGCGCAGCTCGTAGATCTCGTCGGCCTCTTCGAACGCGATCTCGCGCACGAAGACGCCGCGGTTTTTCTCGTTGCGCACGAGGCCGGCTTCTTCCAGCGCGCGCAAGGCTTCGCGGATGGGTCCGCGGCTGGTGTTGAAGCGCTGCGAGAGCTCGCTCTCGTTGATGCGGCTGCCCACGGGGAGCTCGCCCGTCATGATCAAACGCTCGATTTCTTCCTGCATCAGCATCGGCAGCGAGCTGGACTGGAGGAACGCGAGGGCGGCGGAGTGATTGCTGGTGACCATGGGGCGTATTTTCCCGAAGGATTGAAAACTGTCAACAATCTTTTATTGACAGTCGCCAATCAGCAACCTACATTGCAAACACCGGACGGCGTTGGACACCCTCGCGCCGGCGCCAGCCCTCACCTTCTTCAAGTGACAGCCAGCCTTTCAGGAGAAACAACAGATGACGATGAAACAAAGCACGCGCCGTCTCACGGCCGCCCTGTGTGTTGCAGCCCTCGGTCTCATGTCGGGTGGTGCGTGGGCGCAGAAGACGCCGCTCCTGGTCTACACGGCGCTCGAAACCGACGCCATGAAGCTCTACAAGGACGCGTTCGAGAAGGCCAACCCCGACATCGAGGTGAAGTGGGTGCGCGACTCCACCGGCATCGTCACCGCCAAGCTGCTGGCCGAAAAGGCCAACCCGCAGGCCGACGTGGTGGCCGGCCTGGCCGCCAGCAGCCTGGCACTGCTGCAGCAGGAAGGCATGTTGCTCGCCTATGAGCCCAAGGGCTTCAAGGACCTGAACCCCGCGTACTCCGACGCCGCCCGCCCACCCGCCTGGGTCGGCATGGACGTGTGGGCCGCCACCATCTGCTTCAACCACGTCGAGGCGAAGAAGCTCGGCCTGCCCAAGCCCGAGAGCTGGAAGGACCTGACCAAGCCCGTCTACAAGGGCACGATCTCGATGCCGCACCCCGCCTCCAGCGGCACGGGCTACCTCGATGTGTCGTCCTGGCTGCAGAACATGGGCGACGCCGAAGGCTGGAAGTACATGGACGCGCTGCACCAGAACATCGCGCAGTACGTGCACTCGGGCTCCAAGCCCTGCAAGCAGGCGGGCGCGGGCGAATTCCCCATCGGCATCTCGTTCGAGTTCCGCGCGCACCAGGTGAAGAAATCGGGCGCACCGGTCGACCTGATCTTTCCGAAGGAAGGCCTGGGCTGGGACATCGAGGCCACCAGCCTCATGAAGACCAGCACCAAGCTGGAACAAGGCAAGCGCTTCGCCGACTGGATGGCGAGCAAGGAAGCCAACCAGATCAGCGCGCGCTGGTGGGCCGTGGTCGCCTACCCGGGCGTGGTCTCGAAGCTCGAAGGCATTCCCGACAACTACGAGAAGCTGCTGGCCAAGAACGACCTGAACTGGGCGGCGAAGAACCGCGAGCGCATCCTGGCCGAGTGGAGCAAGCGCTACGAAGGCAAGGCTGAACCCAAATAAAAGGCTCGCCCCCAGGCTGCGCGCACTTCGTGTCGCTTCGCCAACCCCCTACCGGGGGCGACACCGGCGGCCCGGCAAAGCCGGTTCCGCGGCGTCCCGCGAAGCAGACACCTTGTGAATTGATCGCCGCGCCGGCCTTTCTCCCACCCGCGACGCCGAGTGCAGCGGCGCCTGCTTCCAACGAGTGCGAAAAATGGACATGACCGACACCCGCTTCATCGCCAGCCAGTTGCCCGCCGCCGCCGCGCCGCCCGCGGCGCTCGAGATCATCGGCGTTCGCAAGGACTTCGAAGCCTTCAGCGCGCTGCGCGACGTGCACCTGCGCGTGAACCCGGGCGAGATGCTGTGCTTTCTCGGCCCCTCGGGCTGCGGCAAGACCACGCTGCTGCGCATCATCGCGGGCCTGGAGACCCAGACCGCCGGACAGATCCTGCAAAACGGCAAGGACGTCTCGTGGCTGTCGCCAGACAAGCGCGACTACGGCATCGTGTTCCAGTCGTACGCGCTCTTTCCCAACCTGTCGATCGCGGAGAACGTGGGCTACGGCCTCGTCAACAGCCGCGCGAAGCGGGCCGAGATCAAGGCGCGCGTCGAAGAGCTGCTGAAGCTGGTCGGCCTGCCGACCTCGGGTGGCAAGTACCCGAGCCAGCTCTCGGGCGGCCAGCAACAGCGCGTGGCACTGGCTCGCGCGCTGGCCACGCGGCCCGGCCTGCTGCTGCTGGACGAGCCGCTCTCGGCGCTCGATGCGCTGGAACGCATCCGCCTGCGCGGCGAGATCCGGCGGCTGCAGAAGCAGGTCGGCATCACGACCATCATGGTCACGCACGACCAGGAAGAAGCGCTGTCGATGGCCGACCGCATCGTGGTGATGAACCACGGCGTGATCGAGCAGGTCGGCACGCCGATGGACATCTACGAGCAACCGGCCACGCCCTTCGTGGCCGACTTCGTGGGCAAAGTCAACGTGCTGCGCGCGGTGGCGCTGGGCAACCACCGCTTCCAGGTCGGCGACATGGAACTGCAGTGCGACGCCTGCGACGGCGCCTTCGCCCCCGGTGACGACGTCAACCTGTACCTGCGGCCCGAAGACCGCGCCGTCGAGCACCTGAACGACGACACGCCCAACCGCCTGCAGGCCAAAGTCACGAAGGTCGAATTCCTTGGCGGCCTGTGCATTGCCGAGGTAACGGCCGACGCGCTGCACGGCCAGACGCTGGGCCTGCACTTCTCGCTGAACCAGCTGCACGACCTGGACATCCGCGAAGGCCACACGATCGACATCGCGCTGCGCGCCAACCGCATCCGCGCGTTCCCCGTGCGCATGACCCAGTCATGAACACGCTGGCACACCCCGGGCCCGCACCACGGCCTGCTCTCGCCGCACGCCCCGCTCTGCGCTGGAGCCGCGACGAGACCATCGCGCGCGCCATCCTCTTCGTGGTGATGGCGATGCTGTTCGTGTTCCTCATCGCGCCGCTGCTCACCATCCTGGCCCACGCGGTGCAGGACAAGAACGGCCGCTTCGTCGGCCTCGCGCACTTCATCACCTACTTCCAGACACCGAGCCTGCTGCGCGCGGCCTGGAACTCGGTGTGGGTGTCGGCCGCGGTGGTCTCGATCTCGGTGCCCACGGCCTTCGTGTTCGCCTATGCACTCACGCGCAGCCGCATGCCGGCGCCGCTGAAGGCGGTGTTCCGGCTCATCGCGCTCATTCCGCTGCTCGCGCCCTCGCTGCTGTCGGCCATTTCGTTCGTGCAGTGGTTCGGCAACCAGGGCGCGCTCAAGTTCCTGCTGGGTGGCGCCTCGATCTACGGCGCGCCGGGGATCATCCTGGCCGAGGTCTACAACACCTTTCCGCACGCGCTGATGATCCTGGTCACCGCGCTGTCGCTGGCCGACGGCCGGCTGTACGAAGCGGCCACCGCGCTGCGCACACGGCCGCTGCGCCAGTTCATGACGATCACCCTGCCCTCGTGCAAGTACGGCCTGATCAGTGCGGCCACCGTGGTGTTCACCTACGTGGTGAGCGACTTCGGCGCGCCCAAGGTCATCGGCGGCAACTTCAACGTGCTGTCGGTCGACGTGTTCAAGCAGGTGGTCGGCCAGCACAACTTCTCGATCGGCGCGGTGGTGGGCATGCTGCTGCTCATTCCGTCGATCATTTCCTTCGTGATCGACTACGTGGTGCGGCGCAAGCTGAAGGCGCAGCTCACGGCGCGCTCGGTGCCCTACACACCCAAGCCGCGCAAGCTGGCCGATGCGCTGCTCACGCTGTTCTGCACCGTGGTGTGCGGCCTGCTGCTGGCCACCATCGGCATGGCAATCTACACCTCGGCGATCTCGCTGTGGCCGTACGACCTGTCGTTCACGCTCAAGCACTACCACTTCGTGCTCCTCGAGAGCGACATGGCAGCCGCCTACGGCAACAGCCTGCTGGTGGCGATGGTCACCGCGGTGGCCGGCTCGCTCATCGTGTTCGTGGGCGCCTACCTGATCGAGAAGACGCGCAACCTGGGCCTCATGCGCAAGGGCATGCACCTGATGGCGGTGCTGTCGATGGCGGTGCCGGGCCTGGTGCTCGGCCTGGGCTACGTGATGTTCTTCAACCATCCGGCCAACCCGCTGAACTTTTTGTATCAGACGATGGCGATCCTGGTCATCTCGATGGTGGTGCACTACTACACCTCGAGCCACCTCACGGCGGTGACGGCGCTCAAGCAGATCGACAACGAGTTCGAGGCCGTGTCGGCCTCGCTCAAGGTGCCGTTCTTCAAGACCTTCCTGCGCGTGACGGTGCCGGTGTGCCTGCCGGCCATCCTGGACATCGGACGCTACTTCTTCGTGGTGTCGATGGCCAGCCTGTCGTGTGCGATCTTCCTGTACACGCCGGAGACCATCCTCGCGTCGGTCGCGATCATGCACCTGGACGACGCCGGCGACATCGGCCCGGCCGCCGCGCTGGCCAGCCTGATCGTCGTCACCTCGACGCTGGTGTGCATCGCCTACGCCCTGCTCACGCGCGTGCTGCTCGCACGCACGCAGGCCTGGCGCAACCTCGGCCGCGGCTGAACGAACGCCTCACCCTTCGCTCCTTTTTCTGCCCCTCATTTCCTTTCCCTGCCTGGAGACATCATGAGTCAAGCCGCCCCCATCCTGCTCACGCCCGGCCCTCTGACCACCTCGGACCGCACCCGCCAAGCGATGCTGCGCGACTGGGGATCGTGGGACGCCGACTTCAACCAGATCACCGCGCGCATCCGCAAGGAAGTGCTGAACATCGTGCACGGCACGGGCACCCACGAGTGCGTGCCCCTGCAGGGCAGCGGCACCTTCTCGGTCGAAGCGGCCATCGGCACGCTCGTGCCGCGCAACGGCCATGTGCTGGTGCCGAGCAACGGCGCCTACTGCCAGCGCCTCGCCAAGATCTGCAAGGTGCTGGGCCGCAGGCTCACCACCATCGACTACACCGAGGAGAAGCAGGTCTCGCCCGCCGACGTCGACCGTGCGCTCGCGGCCGACCCGACCATCACCCACGTCGCGGTGGTGCACTGCGAAACCGGCGCCGGCGTGCTCAACCCGCTGCACGAGATCGCGCTGGTCGTCGCCAAGCATGGGCGCGGCCTGATCATCGACGCCATGAGTTCCTTCGGCGCGCTGGAGATCGACGCGCGGAGGACGCCGTTCGATGCCGTCGTCGCCGCCTCGGGCAAATGCCTCGAAGGCGTGCCGGGCATGGGCTTCGTGGTCATCAAGCGCAGCACGCTCGAAAAGTGCGAGGGCAACTGCCACTCGCTGAGCATGGACCTGTACGACCAATGGGTCTACATGGAGAAGACCACGCAGTGGCGCTTCACGCCGCCCACGCACGTGGTCGCCGCGCTCGACACGGCCATCGCGCAGTACGTGGAGGAAGGCGGCCTGCCTGCACGCGGCGGGCGCTATGCGCGCAACTGCAAGGCGCTCATCGACGGCCTGGCCACGCTGGGCTTTCGCAGCTTCCTCGACCCGGCCATCCAGGCACCGATCATCGTCACCTTCCACGCGCCCGACGACGCCAACTACGACTTCAAGACCTTCTACCAGGAGGTGAAGAAGCGCGGCTACATCCTCTACCCCGGCAAGCTCACGCAGGTCGAGACCTTCCGCGTGGGCTGCATGGGGCACTTCGGCGACGCGGGCATTCCGGGCGCGGTGGCAGCCATTGCCGACACGCTCAAGGCCATGGGCATCCGGCAGGTGACGGCGGCCGAGCCGGCCTGAGCCGCACGCCCGGTCGACCGGCGCATTGCAGCGCCGGTCCTACACCGAAGGGGACGATGCGCTTCGCATAATGCCCCGCATGACGGTTCTGAGCAGCGACATCCCTGCCCGCCTGGACCGCCTGCCGTGGTCGCGCTGGCATTGGCGCGTGGTGATCGCGCTGGGCGTGGCCTGGATCCTCGACGGGCTCGAGGTCACGCTGGTGGGCTCCATCGGCGCGGTGCTGGAGCGGCCCGACACGCTGGGGCTCACGGCGGGAGAGATCGGCTGGTCGGGCTCGATCTACATCGCGGGCGCGGTGCTCGGCGCGCTGGTCTTCGGCCGGCTCACCGACCGGCTGGGGCGCAAGAAGCTGTTCCTGATCACGCTGGTGGTCTACACGCTCGGCACACTGGCCACGGCCTTCTCGCCCAACTTCGCCTTCTTCGCGCTGTGCCGCTTCGTCACGGGGCTGGGCATCGGCGGCGAGTACGCGGCGATCAACTCGGCCATCGACGAGCTCATTCCGGCGCGCGTGCGCGGGCGCGTCAACCTCGCGATCAACGGCAGCTTCTGGATCGGTGCGGCGCTCGGTGCGGCGCTGAGCCTGGTGCTGCTCGACGCGCGCGTGATCGGCCCGGTGTGGGGCTGGCGCGCGGGCTTCGCGCTGGGCGCGGTGCTGGCGGTGGCGATCCTGCTGGTGCGACGCCACGTGCCCGAGAGTCCGCGCTGGCTCATCGCACACGGACGCGCGGACGAAGCCGAGCGCATCGTCGCGGGCATCGAGCGCGAAGTCCGGGCGCAGCACGGCCCGCTGCCTGCCGCGCAAGGCCACGTCGTGTACACCGCCGCACGCGAGAACAGCCCGCCGATGCGCGAGGTGGCGCGCGTGCTGCTGCGGCACTACCGCGCACGCAGCGTGGTCGCGGCGGCGCTCATGGTGTCGCAGGCTTTTTTCTACAACGCCATCTTCTTCACCTACGCGCTGGTGCTGACGCGCTTCTATGGCGTGGCCGAAGGCAGCGTGGCGCTGTACATCTTTCCGTTCGCGCTGGGCAACGTGCTCGGGCCGCTGCTGCTGGGCCCGCTGTTCGACAGCGTGGGCCGGCGCAAGATGATCGCGCTGACCTATGTGCTGGCGGGCGTGGGCCTGGCGCTCACGGGCTGGGCCTTCATGCAGGGCTGGCTCGACGCGCGCAGCCAGGCGCTGTGCTGGTCGGCGGTGTTCTTCCTGGCATCGGCAGCGGCGAGTTCGGCCTACCTCACGGTGAGCGAGGTGTTCCCCCTCGAAATGCGCGCCATGGCCATCGCCATCTTCTATGCCATCGGCATGGGCGCGGGCGGCTTCATGGCACCGGTGCTGTTCGGCCTGCTGATCGAAACCGGCAGCCGCGGCGCGGTGATGGTGGGCTACCTGATCGGCGCCGCGCTGGTCATCGTCGCGGGGCTGCTGGCGCTGCGTTACGCGGCCGATGCGGAGCGCAAGCCGCTGGAGGAAGTGGCGCCGCCGCTGTCATCGGAAGCCGGCGGCGAACGGCCCTGAAGACGCGCTAGAGCGCGCAAGTGCGGAAGCCGAAGAAGCCGTCGTCGCTGCCGGGAAGCGCAAACCCACGGCGGCGCGGCGAGCGCAGGCGCGCACGGGTCGCGAACGAAGCGCCGCGCAGCACGCGCGCACGGCCGAACGCGGCCACCGGATCGAACTCGCCGCCGGCACTCCACGGGTCGGCCCGGAAGCCCGGCCAGGGCTGCAGCGTGCCCGCGGTCCACTCGTGCACGTCGGCCCAACGAAAGCCCCGCCGCGCGGCCGTGTGGGCCGCGATCTCCCATTCGACCTCGGTCGCGATGCGCCGACCGGCCCAGCGGGCCCAGGCGTCGGCCTCCCACCAGCTCAGGTGCACGGCGCTGTGGTGCCCCGCCGCGCGCACGGTGACGCCGAAGCGCTGCTGCAGCACGGAGCCGCCCGTGCCGTTGCGCGACACGCCGATCTGCTCCACATGACGCGGCCCGCGCCGGCCTTCGGTCTGTGCGCAGAGCCAGCGCCAGCCTTCGCCGTGCCACAGCTCCTCGCGGTCGTAGCCGCCGTCGTCGACGAACTCGATGTACTGGTCCCAGGTGACGGGCTGGGCGTCGATCTCGAACTCGGGCACATCGACCCGGTGCGCGGCGCCCTCCTGCGCGAACATGAAGCCACTGTGCTCGGGCAGGCCAAGCTCCCAGCGCGTGGCCGGCAGCAACAGCGGCTCGCGCGTGACGGCGACGGGCGCCTGTTCGATGCTCAGCGGCAGCCCCAGCGTCTGCGCCAGCACCACGAGCTGCTCGCCGCGCAGGTCTTCATGGAACAGCGCGAGGCGGTAGAAGTACAGGCCGGCGTCGGTCTCAGCGGCGTTCTCCAACAGTTCGAGCGTGCTTTCCAGCGTTTCGAGCAGGTAGGCCTTGGTCTGGCCCAGGCCCGGCAGGTCGGGCGACCAGCAGCGCTCGGCCGCGCCCTGGGCGGGGTTCCACCAGTCGTCGGCATCGGGATCGATGGCGGCCAGCCGCGTGGGGCGCACGGGGCAGTCGATGCCGAAGGCGCGCTGGGTGTTGCGCCCGATCCACCATTCGGCGAACCACCCGATGTGGCCCGCCAGCCAGACCGGCGGCAGCACCGACGGCTGCTGTGGCACCCGCATGCTTTCGCCCAGCGCCTGTTCGAACAGGGACAGCAGGTGCAGCGTGTGGTTGCGGGCGTCGATGAGGGCCAGCGAGAGCAGGTCGCGGCCGGCGCGGCGCATGTCGGGCGAATCGATCGACAGCGGGCCCGCTGCCGCCGGGGCCGGAGGGGGGCGCGGAGTCTGGGCCATGCCGCATTATGGCCACCGTCGGCACCCTGGGTAGGACCCGAAAAGAACTTTCCCCGTACACCGATAGAATCCGTGCCGCCTCATGCACCCGACCCGCTGGCACACAAAGCCGGTGCGTCGGGTGCCGTCGTATCGGGGCATCCAATACAAAAATGGAGATGTAATGCAAGGCTTGCTCAAGCTGTCCCGGGCCATTGACTGGCTCAATGCCCAGGTCGGCAAATACGCCATCTGGCTCATCCTGGCCGCCACGGTGATCAGCGCATTGAACGCGATCGTCCGCAAGGTCTTCAACACGAGTTCCAACGCCTTCCTCGAAGTGCAGTGGTACCTCTTTGCCTGGTCGTTTCTGGTCGCGGCGGGCTTCACGCTGCTGCATCGGGAACATGTGCGCATCGACGTGATCAACAGCCGCCTGTCCAAGGGCAAGCAGGTCTGGATCGACATCATCGGCTTCGCCCTCTTCCTGACACCGCTGTGCCTCACGGTGCTGTGGCTGTCGATCCCGGTCGTGGTCCAGATGTACCAGTCGGGCGAGATGTCCGGCAATTCCGGCGGCCTGATCCGCTGGCCCGTCTGGGTCGCGCTGCCGGTCGGCTTCCTGCTGCTGATGCTGCAGGGCTGGTCGGAACTCATCAAGCGCATCGCCTTCCTGCGCGGCCAGGGCCCTGATCCGATGGGCCGCCTGACCGACAAGACCGCCGAAGACGAACTCATCGAGGCGCTGCGCCGCCAGGCCGAGCTCGACGCCGCCGCGGCCAAGCCCCAGCACTGAACGGCCAAGGCAGAAAAGACACCATGGAATTCATTGTTGCCAACTTCGCCCCGATCATGTTCGCGGGGCTGATCTGTTTCCTGCTGCTGGGCTTTCCCGTCGCGTTCAGCCTCGGTGCCTGCGGCCTGTTCTTCGGACTCGTCGGCATCGAGCTGGGCGTGTTCCAGTCGTCCGTCATGGCCTGGCTGCCGCAGCGGCTGATCGGCATCATGGCCAACGACACCTTGCTCGCGGTGCCCTTCTTCACGCTGATGGGGCTCATATTGGAGCGCAGCGGCATGGCCGAAGACCTGCTCGACACGGTCGGCCAGGTCTTCGGTCCGATGCGCGGCGGCCTGGCCCTCGCGGTGATCTTCGTGGGCGCCCTGCTGGCAGCCACCACCGGCGTGGTGGCGGCCTCGGTGATCTCGATGGGCCTGATCTCGCTGCCCATCATGCTGCGCTACGGCTACGACCGGCGCCTGACCAGCGGCGTGATCGCCGCCTCGGGCACGCTGGCGCAGATCATTCCGCCCTCGCTGGTGCTGATCATCATGGCCGACCAGCTCGGCAAGAGCGTCGGCGACATGTACAAGGGTGCCTTCCTGCCCGGCTTCATGCTGATGGGCCTGTACGTGCTGTACGTCGTGTTCCTCGCGATCTTCAAGCCCACCCAGGTGCCGGCGCTGCCGCCCGAGGCACGCACCTTCCGCGAGCCGAACGGCAGTGGCGGCTACACCTCGCTGGTGGCGATCACCGCGCTGTCGGCCGTCGTGGCCGTGTTCCTGGCGCGCCACATGGAGGCCGTGCACACCTGGTTCCAGGGCGAGGAAGTGACCTTCGTGGCCACCGACGAGAAGGTCGTGGTCGCCATGTGCGGCGGCGTGTTCGTCGCACTGGTCATCGCGCTGATCAACAAGGGCCTCAAGCTCAACCTGCTGTCGCGCCTGGCCGAACGGGTCACCTTCGTGCTGATCCCGCCGCTGCTGCTGATCTTCCTGGTGCTGGGCACCATCTTCCTGGGCGTGGCCACGCCCACCGAAGGCGGCGCCATGGGTGCCATGGGCGCACTGCTCATGGCCTGGGTCCGCCGTCGCATGAGCTTCACGCTGCTCAAGCAGGCGCTGGGCTCGACCACGCGGCTGTCGAGCTTCGTGATGTTCATCCTGATCGGCGCGACGGTGTTCAGCCTGGTGTTCCAGGCCGCCGACGGTCCGATCTGGGTCGAGCACCTGCTGACCTCGCTGCCCGGCGGCCCGGTGGGCTTCCTGATCGCGGTGAACGTGCTGATCTTCTTCCTGGCGTTCTTCCTCGACTACTTCGAGCTGTCGTTCATCGTGGTGCCGCTGCTGGCTCCGGTGGCGCACAAGATGGGCATCGACCTGATCTGGTTCGGCGTGCTGCTGGCGGTGAACATGCAGACCTCGTTCATGCACCCGCCCTTCGGCTTCGCGCTGTTCTTCCTGCGCTCGGTCGCCCCCGAGAAGCAGTACGTGGACCGCGTCACGCAGAAGGTCATGGAGCCCGTGACCACGATGCAGATCTACAAGGGCGCGGTGCCCTTCGTGCTGATCCAGCTCACGATGGTCGGCGTGCTGATCGCGTTCCCGCAGATCGTCACGGGCAGCCTCGACAAGGAAGTGAAGGTCAACCTCGACGACATCGGCGCGCAGATGCGCGACAGTCTGAAGCCCGAGGAAAACGAACCGCCGGCCGACCCATACGGCGGCGCCGAAGAATCGGAGCCGAAGGTCGAGGTGCCGGGCGCGGAAGGCGCGGCGCCTGCCGCCCCCGCCTCGACGCCGGAACCCTCGGCCGAGACCGGCGAGAGCGATCCGATGAAGGCCATGCAGGATGCGTTGAAGACGCCACCGCAGAAGCCCTGAGCGGTTCCTCCCTCTCCGCCACCAAGCCCCCGATTCCGGGGGCTTTTTTCATGCCCGCGCGAACCCGGTCAGGACACACCAATGAAAAAGGCCGACCTGCTTTCGCAGGCCGGCCTTTCAATGAAGCCTCAGCAGATCGTCAGATCTTGACCGAGTTCATGTACTGGTTGAACGGGTACTCCGAGAAGCGGTTCCACAGGATCTGGTCGCGCTGGAAGGCGCGCATGTCCTGGTGGATCTTCTTGAACTCGGGCGACTTGCCTTCGTGCAGCGCGAACACTTCCATGCAGGCCTTGAAGCCGGCGTCCATCACGGCCTTCGGGAAGGCCTTGAGCTGCGTCTTGGCAGCCACGAGGCGCTTCAGGGCCACGGGGTTGTAGGCGTCGTACTTGGCGGTCATGTCGCGTGCGGCGACCTTGGTCGCGGCTTCGAGGATGGCCTTGTTCTCGTCAGACAGCTTGGCGAAGGCCTTGTTGTTGATGAAGAACTCGAGGTCGGCGCCGCCTTCCCACCAGCCGGGGTAGTAGTAGAACGGAGCCACCTTGTTGAAGCCCAGCTTCTCGTCGTCGTACGGGCCGACGAACTCGGCGGCGTCCAGCGTGCCCTTTTCGAGCGACTGGTACACGTCGCCGGCAGGCATGTTCTGCGACACCACGCCCAGCTTGGCCATCGCCTCGCCGAACACGCCACCGCCCATGCGCATCTTCAGGCCCTTGAGGTCTTCGACGGTCTTGATTTCCTTGCGGTACCAGCCGCCCATCTGCGTGCCGGTGTTGCCGGCGCTGACGGTGCGGAAGTTGTATTGCGCAAAGAAGGCATCGAGCAGCTTGCGGCCGTTGCCGTACTCTTTCCACGAGTCGTTCTGGCGGGCCGTCAGGCCGAAGGGCACGGCGCAGCTGAACGCGAAGATCGGGTCCTTGCCGGTGAAGTAGTAGGCGGCGGATTGCGCCATTTCCAGCGTGTCGGCCTGCAGGGCGTCGACCACGCCGAACGCGGGCATCAGTTCGCCGGCGGGGTGGACCGAGATTTCGAACTTGCCGCCCGACAAGGCCTTCACCGTCTTCGAGAGCATTTCCGCGCTGCCGAAGATGGTGTCCAGCGAACGGGGGAAGCTCGAGGCCAGGCGCCAGCGAACGGCAGTCTGCGCATGGACGGCAGGCGCGATACCGGCAGCCAGAACGCCGGCAATGCCGGCGTTTTTGATGAGGGAACGACGATCCATTGAATTCACTCCGAGTGCTTTGGAAAAAACAAAACGCGGCTTGTGACCGCGTCAGGGACTTTTGTGAGTCCTTTTGATTGTAAAAACGCGCTTACAGGTGGTCGGCGGGGGTTTACCCTGCGACCTCTTGTCAAACGAAGCGTTTCTTGATCGCGGCGGCAATGCCGTCGGCATCGAGCCCGATCGATGCGAGCAGCTTGGCCGGATCGCCATGCTCGATGAAGCGGTCGGGCAGGCCCAGTTGCAGCACCGGCTTGTGCACGCCCGCGGCCTCCAGCGCCTCGAGCACCGCACTGCCCGCGCCGCCCATGATGGCGCCCTCTTCGACAGTGACGAGCGCATCGTGCGTGGCCGCCACCTGCAGCAACAACTCGACGTCCAGCGGCTTGGCCCAGCGCATGTTGACCACGGTGGCATCGAGCGATTCAGCCGCCGTGAGCGCGGGGTACAGCAGCGTGCCGAAGGCGAGGATGACGATGCGTCGGCCTTCGCGGCGGACCTCGCCCTTGCCGAAAGGCAGCGCGTCGAGCGTGAGGTTCGGCGTGGTGCCGGCGCCCGCGCCGCGCGGGTAGCGCACGGCCACCGGATGGCTCTGTTCGTAGGCGCTCGTCAGCAGCTGGCGGCACTCGCGCTCGTCGGCCGGGCAGGCGATGCTCATGTTGGGAATGCAGCGCAGGAACGGGATGTCGTAGGCCCCTGCGTGCGTGGCGCCGTCGGCGCCGACGAGGCCCGCGCGGTCGAGCGCGAACACCACGGGCAGGTTCTGGATCGCCACGTCGTGGATCAGCTGGTCGTAGGCGCGCTGCAGGAAGGTCGAGTAGATCGCCACCACGGGCTTCAGGCCCTCGCAGGCCAGGCCGGCGGCGAAGGTGACCGCATGCTGCTCGGCAATGCCGACGTCGTAGTAGCGATCAGGAAAACGCTGCTCGAACTCCACGAGCCCCGAGCCTTCGCGCATCGCGGGCGTGATGCCCACGAGGCGGCCGTCGTGCGCGGCCGTGTCGCACAGCCACTGGCCGAAGACCTGCGTGAAGGTCTGCTTGGCGGCCGTGGCGGACTTGACCAGGCCCACCTGCGGATCGAACTTGCCGGGGCCGTGGTAGGCCACCGGATCAGCCTCGGCGAGCTTGTAGCCCTGCCCCTTCTTCGTGACCACGTGCAGGAACTGCGGGCCGTCCAGGTGCTTGAGGTTCTCGAGCGTGGGCACCAGCGAGTCGATGTCGTGGCCGTCGATGGGGCCGACGTAGTTGAAGCCGAACTGCTCGAACAGCGTGGCCGGCACGACCATGCCCTTGGCATGCTGCTCCAGGCGCTTGGCCAGCTCGAACAGCGGCGGCGCGTTGCGCAGCACGCTCTTGCCGACGCTCTTGGCGGCAGCGTAGAAATTGCCGCTCATGAGTTGCGCGAGGTAGCGGTTGAGCGCGCCGACCGGCGGGCTGATCGACATGTCGTTGTCGTTCAGGATGACCAGCAGCTTGCAGTCGCACACGCCCGCATTGTTGAGCGCCTCAAAGGCCATGCCGGCCGTGAGCGCACCGTCGCCGATGATCGCCACGGCGTGGCGCTTCTCGCCCTTCTGCTTGGCGGCCATGGCCATGCCGAGCGCGGCCGAGATGCTGGTCGACGAGTGGGCGGTGCCGAAGGTGTCGTACTCGCTCTCGGTGCGCTGCGGAAAGCCCGAGATGCCGCCGATCTGGCGCAGCGTGGGCATGCGCTCGCGCCGACCCGTGAGGATCTTGTGCGGGTAGGTCTGATGGCCCACATCCCACACGAGGCGGTCGTGCGGCGTGTTGAACACATGGTGCAGCGCCACCGTGAGTTCGACCGTGCCGAGGTTGGAGCTCAGGTGGCCGCCGGTGCGCGAGACGTTGTCGAGCACGCAGGCGCGCACCTCGTCGGACAGCTGCTTGAGCTGGGCCCGGTCGAACTGGCGGATCGGCGAGGGGTCGTGGAGAGTGGGAAGCAGCGGAGCCATGGAGGTGGGTTCTTTTTTCTTCTCAGCGGTCGCGGTCGACCACCATGTGGGCCAGGGCGCGCAGCGCTGCAGTGTTCGTCAGGCCGCTCTTGTTCAGCGCGGCAATGGCGTCGGCCAGGAGTTGGCTGGCCTGCGCGCGCGCGCCGTCGAGGCCGAGCAGCGACACGTAGGTGGGCTTGTCGGCCGCGGCGTCCTTGCCGGCGGTCTTGCCCAGCGTTTGCGAGTCGGCCGTGACATCGAGGATGTCGTCGACCACCTGGAACGCGAGGCCGATGGCGGCGCCGTAATCGCGCAATGCCGACAGTGCGGCCGGCGACACGGTGCCGCAGGCAGCGCCCATCTCGACGCTGCCCTGCAGCAGCGCGCCGGTCTTCAGGCGGTGCATTTCGCGCAGCTGGGTTTCGTTCAGCGCGATGCCGACGCTGGCAAGGTCGATGGCCTGGCCGCCGGCCATACCCTGGCTGCCGGCCGCGCGCGCCAGCAGGCGGCACAGCAGAGCCTGCATCGCGGCGGGCACCTCATCGCCCTCGGGCGTGAGCAGCTCGAAGGCCAGCGCCTGCAGCGCGTCGCCCGCGAGCAGCGCGTCGGCTTCGCCGAACTTCACGTGCACCGTGGGCTTGCCGCGGCGCAGCACGTCGTTGTCCATGCACGGCAGGTCGTCGTGCACCAGCGAATAGGCGTGGATGAGTTCGGTGGCGCAGGCCGCACGCAGCGCGGCATGGGCGTTGCCGCCGACCGCCTCGCTGGCCGCGAGCACCAGCAGCGGCCGCAGCCGCTTGCCGCCGTCGAGCACGGCATAGCGCATGGCGTCGCCCAGCAGCACCGGCGCATCGATGCCGACCCAGCGCGACAGCGCTGCTTCGACGGCAGCCAGATGAGGCTCGGACCAGCCGGCCAGCGTCTTCGCGTCCCAGGGGGTGGCGGTGGAAGTCATGGGGACGGCGCTCATTCGGCCGTCCAGGGCTTGAGGCTGCCCGCGTCGAGCACCTTGATCTGGTCTTCGACCGCCTGCAGCTTGTCGCGGCAGAAGCCGAGCAGTGCGGCACCGCGCTGGTAGCTGCCCAGCAACTGGTCCAGCGGCAGCTGGCCCGATTCGAGTTCTGCAACCAGTTGTTCCAGTTCCTGAAGCCCGGCTTCGTAGCTGGCGGGCAGCGGCCCGGTGTCGGGCGTGGCCGCCGGGCTGGTCGTGGAAGGAGAAGGCACCTTGGGCATGCAGCGGATCGTGGATGAAACGAAGCATTTTAGGGCGGGGGCGCGGCCTGCTTCCGACCGCCCTGCGGGAGCCCGCACGGGCATTTGCAACACCCCGTACAGCGCCCCGCGATGCAGGGGGAAAAGAAGGGAAAAGGCCGACGGGCGCAAAAATGCCCCCCGGGTACAATCCCCGCTTCCCCCGCCGGTCGCACCGGCACATTTCTTCGGGCCGTCACCCTTGCAGACGGCGCCTTCCGTTTTTCCTTTTCTCCCTGTGGGGAGCTTGGTCAGGTCCTCCATGTCTGATTTAAGTCTTCAACTGCAGCAGGCCGCGAGCCAACTTCCAGTTACCGCGTATTTCGACGAGGCCCTGTACGCCCGCGAAATGCAGAACCTTTTCGCGCGAGGGCCCCGCTACGTCGGGCACCGGCTGGCCGTGCCCGAGCCGGGTGACTTCCACACCCTGCCACAGGAGCACCAGGGCCGCGCGCTGGTCCACACGCCCAAGGGCGTGGAGCTCATCTCGAACGTCTGCCGCCACCGCCAGGCCCTGATCCTGCAGGGCCGGGGCCAGCTCGACGCCCAGACCGGCGGCAACATCGTCTGCCCGCTGCACCGCTGGACCTACGCCGCAAGCGATGCGCGCACCACCGGCACGCTGATCGGCGCCCCGCATTTCGACCAGGACCCGTGCCTCAACCTGCACAACTATCCGCTCACCGAATGGAACGGTCTTCTGTTCGAGAAGAACCCCGACGGCAGCGGCCGTGACGTCGCGGCCGACATGGCGGGCCTGGGCCCGCAGGCCGATCTCGACTTCTCGGGCTACGCGCTCGACCGCGTCGAGCTGCACGAGTGCAACTACAACTGGAAGACCTTCATCGAGGTCTACCTCGAGGACTACCACGTCGGCCCGTTCCATCCCGGCCTGGGCAGCTTCGTCACCTGCGACGACCTGCGCTGGGAGTTCAAGCCCGAGTTCTCGGTGCAGACGGTGGGCGTGGCCAATCGCCTGGGCCGCGCGGGCAGCCCGGTCTACCAGAAGTGGCAGGAGCAGCTGCTCAAGTACCGCGACGGCAAGCCGCCGAAGTACGGCGCGATCTGGCTCACCTACTACCCGCACGTGATGATCGAGTGGTACCCGCACGTGCTCACCGTGTCGACGCTGCACCCGATCAGCCCGACGAAGACGCTCAACATGGTCGAGTTCTTCTACCCCGAGGAAATCGTCGCCTTCGAGCGCGAGTTCGTCGAGGCCCAGCAGGCCGCCTACATGGAAACCTGCGTGGAAGACGACGAGATCGCCGAGCGCATGGACGCCGGCCGCCGCGCGCTCATGCTGCGCGGCGACAACGAGACCGGCCCCTACCAGAGCCCGATGGAAGATGGCATGCAGCAGTTCCACGAGTGGTACCGCAACGCGATGCAACAACCCGCCTGACCGCCTCCCCCGCCCCGCACCCGCCGGGGCTTTCTTTTTTCTGATCTGGATTTCAATCGATGCAAGCGCTGTGGATGGTGCTCGGGGCCTTTCTGTTCGCCACGATGAGCGTGGTCGTGAAGGTCGCCTCCGAATGGTTCAACAGCGGCGAGATGGTGCTGGGGCGCGGCCTCATCGGCATCGTGTTCCTGTGGCTGCTGGCGCGCAATCGCGGCACTTCGCTCGCCACCAGATACCCCGGCATGCATGCCTGGCGCAGCACCATCGGCGTGGTGTCGCTGGGCGCGTGGTTCTACGCCATCGCCCACATGCCGCTGGCCACCGCGGTCACGCTCAACTACATGAGCAGCGTGTGGGTCGCGGCCTTCCTGGTCGGTGGCGCGCTGCTGGCCTGGGTGCCGGTGCCCGGGCGCGACGGCCGCATCGAGCGCCCGCCGCTGCAGGGCCCGCTGGTGCTGACCGTGCTCGCGGGCTTTGCCGGCGTGGTGCTCATGCTCAAGCCCACGGTGGGCGGCGGCGACGGCTTCGCGGGCATGCTGGGCCTGCTGTCGGGCGTCACGGCCGCCTTCGCCTACATGCAGGTGGTGGCGCTGTCGCGCATCGGCGAGCCCGAGCTGCGCACGGTCTTCTACTTCGCGGTGGGCTCCGCCGTGGCCGGCGCCTTCGCCACGGCCGCGACCGGGTTTTCGGGCGGCAGTTCGTGGACATGGCAGCA
Source organism: Acidovorax cavernicola (assembly GCF_003581445.1). Lineage (NCBI taxonomy): Bacteria > Pseudomonadati > Pseudomonadota > Betaproteobacteria > Burkholderiales > Comamonadaceae > Acidovorax > Acidovorax cavernicola. The sequence continues at coordinate 18,388 of NZ_QXMN01000026.1, forward strand.
TGCGCTGTGGCTGCTGCCGATCGGCTTGCTGGCCGCCCTCGGACAGCTGTGCATGACCCGCGCCTACGCCACCGCCAAGACCCAGGCGGGCACACTGGTGGTCGCCAACCTGCAATATTCGGGCATCGTGTTCGCGGCCTTCTACAGCGTGGTGCTGTTCAACGACCGCATCGACGCGGCCGGCTGGTGCGGAATGGCGCTGATCATCGCCAGCGGCATCGCGGCCACCGTGCTGCGGCAGCGGGCCGTGCCGAAGGCGCCCGCCGAGGAACACTGAACACAGCCCGGTCGCGGGAGCCCCCGCAGCCGACCATTTTTTCGAAGGAGCCTTCGCCATGTACACCACCCTCATCTCCGTCGAACAGCTGAGGCAGCTGCGGGAAGGCGACTCGCCCCTCATGGTGTTCGACTGCAGCTTCGACCTCATGAAGCCCGAGGCCGGCGCGCAGCTGTATGCCGCCGCGCACATCCCGGGCGCGCAGTACGCCAACCTGGACACCGACCTCAGCGCGAAGCACGGCCTGCCCGGCGCGCATGGCGAGGTGGTGGTGGCGCAGGACGACGGCGTGCCCGCATCGGGCGGTCGCCATCCGCTGCCCAGCCGCGAGAAGTTCGCGACCTGGCTGTCGTCGGTGGGCTTTTCCAACGAGATGCAGGCCGTGGTGTACGACCGCAACAGCGCCAACTACTGCGGGCGCCTGTGGTGGATGCTCAAGTGGATGGGCCACGACGCTGTGGCCGTGCTCGACGGCGGCCTGCAGGCCTGGCAGGCCGCGGGCGGCGAAGTGACCGACCGCGCGGAGCCCGCGCGCTTCCAGTCGAACTTCGTGGCAGGCACCCCGATCGCCAAGCTCGTCACCACCGACACCGTGGTGCGCCGGCTCGGCCAGCCTGACCAGAACCTGATCGACGCACGCGCCGGCGCACGTTACCGCGGCGAGGTGGAACCTCTGGACCCGATCGCAGGTCACATCCCCGGGGCCCTGAACCGGCCCTTCGCCGACAACATCGGCCCCGACGGCAAATTCAAGCCCGCCGCGCAGTTGCGCGCCGAGTTCGAAGCACTGCTCGCAGGGCGCGATGCGGCGACCGTCGTCCACCAGTGCGGCAGCGGCGTGAGCGCCGTGCCCAACCTGCTCGCGATGCAGATCGCGGGGTTCGGGACGACCGCGCTCTATGCCGGCAGCTGGAGCGAATGGAGCAACACGCCGGGGCTGCCGACCCGGCAAGGCGCTGAACCATGATGCACACCCTGCATACCCTGCCCACCCGCTTTCGACGCATGTCATCCGGCTTCGCACTCACCGCCGCCGCGCTCTTCGCGGCCACCCTCCTTCCCGTCCAGGCCCAGCAACAGCACGCCCACGTGCACGGCCAGCTCAAGCTCGACGTGGCCATCGACGGCCCCACCGTCGTGATCGCCATGGAATCGCCGCTGGACAACATCGTCGGCTTCGAGCGCGCGCCCAAGACCGACGCCGAGAAGAAGACCGTCGAGGCCGCCATCGCCCAGTTGCGCGCGGCCGACAAGCTCTTCGCCATCGACCCCGCCGCCAACTGCAAGCTCGGCCCCGTCGACCTGCGCTCCGGCGCACTCGGCCTGGGCAATCCCGACCCGGCCGAATCGAGCGGACACGCCGACCTCGACGCCTCCTTTTCGTTCAACTGCACGCAGGCCGCTGCCGCGAAGTTCATCGACGTGAACCTGTTCTCGGCCTTCAAGGGCGCACGCCAGATCGACGTGCAGATCGCCAGTGCGCAAGGCCAGTTCAAGCGCCAGCTGAAGCGGCCCACCGGCGCACAGGCGGCGCAGCCTTCGCGCCTGATGCTGGGCAAGTGACCACGTGAGCACCAGCCCGCAGGCCGAGACCACGCCCTTGCGCGTCGTGCTCGCCGCCGAAGCCCTGCGCTTCACCTGGCCCGGCGTGAAAACCCCGTGCATCGACATCGAGGCCCTGCGGATCACGGCGGGCGAAGCCGTGTTCCTGCACGGCCCGAGCGGCTGCGGCAAGAGCACCCTGCTGTCGCTGCTGGCCGGCGTGCTGGTGGCCGACGAAGGCCGTGTCACGCTGCTGGGCCATGACTGGTCGAAGCTCTCGGGCACGCAGCGCGACCGCAGCCGCGTGGCCCACGTGGGCTATATCTTCCAGCAGTTCAACCTGCTGCCTTACCTGAGCGTGCTCGACAACGTGCTGCTGCCCTGCCGCTTCTCCGCGCGGCGCGAGGCACAGGCCGCGCGCAACGGAAGCTCCCGCGACGAAGCCGAGCACCTGCTCGACCAGATGGGCCTGGACCGCGCGCTGTGGAAGCGCCAGGCACTGCAGCTGTCGGTCGGCCAGCAGCAGCGCGTGGCCGCGGCACGCGCGCTCATCGGCCAGCCCGAGGTCGTCATTGCCGACGAGCCCACCTCCGCGCTCGACGAAGACCGGCGCGAAGCTTTTCTCGACGTGCTGCTCACGGCCTGCGCCGTGAACCACAGCGCGCTCGTGTTCGTGAGCCACGACCAGCGCATCGCGCAACGTTTCGCTCGGCACGTGCTGCTGCCGGAGATCAACCGTGCAGCGGGCAACGCGATGGCGGTGGATGCATGAGCCGCCGGGCCGCTCCCAAGGCGAATACCGCAGCGCGCAGCGCGGAGGTTGACCGATGAAGGCACTTTTTTCCATCGCCTGGCGCAGCGCCTGGAACCGCCGCTTCACGCTCGCGCTCACCGTGTTCTCGATCGCGCTGTCGACCTTCCTGCTGCTCGGCGTCGAGCGCATCCGCACCGAGCTGCGCGAGAACTTCGCGTCGTCGGTCTCGGGCACCGACCTCATCGTCGGTGCGCGCACCGGCTCCACGCAGCTGCTGCTGTACTCGGTGTTCCGCATCGGCGCGGCCACCAACAACATCTCGTGGAAGAGCGTGCAGGCCCTCTCGGCACACCCCGGCGTCGACTGGGTGGTGCCGCTGTCGCTGGGCGACTCGCACCGCGGCTTCTCGGTGCTGGCGACCACGCCCGAGTACTTCACGCACTTCCGCTACGGTGACCGCCAGACGCTCAAGCTGCGCGAAGGCAAGCCCTTCGACGCGCTGTTCGACGCCGTGGTGGGCGCCGAGGTGGCCGACAAGCTGGGCTACCACGTGGGCCAGAAGATCACACTCGCGCACGGCAGCGGCGAACTCAACGTGGCCGAGCATGCCGACAAGCCCTTCACCGTGGTGGGCGTGCTCGCGCGCACCGGCACACCGGTCGACCGCACGGTGCACATCGGCCTGGCGGCCATGGAAGCCATCCACCTCGAATGGGTCGGCGGCGCGCCGATGCCGGGCGTGAAGATCCCGGCCGAGCAGGTGCGCAAGTTCGACCTCACGCCCAAGAACGTGACGGCCGCGCTCGTGGGCCTGAAGAACCGCGCCGCCGTGTTCGGCGTGCAGCGCTGGATTTCCACCTACACCGGCGAACCGCTCATGGCCATCCTGCCCGGCGTGGCGCTCGACGAACTGTGGAGCGTGATCGGCATCGGCGAGAACGCGCTGCTGCTGATGTCGGCCCTGGTCGCGCTCGTGAGCCTCGCGGGGCTGGTGTCGGTGGTGATGGCGGGCCTGAACGAACGCCGCCGCGAACTGGCTGTGCTGCGCGCCGTGGGCGCGGGCCTGCGCCATGTGCTCGCATTGCTCGCACTCGAAGGCGCGCTGGTCACCGTGCTGGGCGTGCTGCTCGGCGTGACCATGGCCGTGCTGGGCATCGCCCTGCTCTCGCCATGGCTGCAGGCGCAGTTCGGACTGACATTGAGCCTGTCCGAACCTACACTGAATGAATGGCTGCTGACGGCGAGCCTCTTGGTCGCGGGCTGGCTCGCGAGCCTGCTGCCCGGCATCCGCGCCTACCGCCTGTCGCTGGCCGACGGCCTTTCTCCGAGAATCTGACCATGACGAAGACCTCCACACCCCGCGTGCTCACCGCCTTGTCGATGCTGCTGGCCGGCGCCGGCCTGGCAGCAGCAGCCTGGGCCGCCGACCCGGCACCGAAGGACACCACCGCGACCAACCCGCTGGGCGGCAAGACCGCCCCAGCGGCGTCGCAGGCCGCGTCGGGCCAGCCGCGCCAGATCAGCTGGGAAGAACTGGTGCCCAAGGACTGGGACCCGGCCAAGGCTTTCAAGGGCATCGACCTGGCCTCGCTCGACGACGGCGACCCGCGCGCCAACGAGCTGCTGATGAAGATGCAGGAGGTTTCGAACAACGCGCCCACCAACCCCGCGCTCAACGGCGTGGAAGTGAAGATCCCCGGCTTCATCGTGCCGCTCGAAGAGGCCAAGGGCGAGGTCACCGAGTTCCTGCTCGTGCCCTACTTCGGCGCCTGCATCCACACGCCGCCGCCGCCGGCCAACCAGATCCTGCACGTCATCCCGCAAAAGGGCGCCAAGTTCCGCGCCATGGACACCGTGTGGGTCACCGGCAAGCTGCAGACGCTGCGCAACGACTCGATGATGGGTGTGAGCGGCTACCACGTGAAGGCCAGCAGCGTCACCAAGTACTCGGGCGGCGCCAAGTAGCGCGCTTGCGCGTCTGTGTCTGTGGTTCTGCGCTGACAGGGGCGGCGGCGCACGACCGACACAGACCGTTGCATCGGTGACGCAGGCTTTGTCATCGCCGGTCACCGAGTGCCGTTGAAGGAGTTCCGGGCATGACGCCGGCGCCTTCATGGAACAACAGATGACAACACCCCATCGCTCCACGGTCCCGCGGCTCCTGACGATCTCGCTGTGCATCGGCGCCCTCGCCATCGCAGGCTGCGACAACAAGAACACCACCCCATCCGCGGCGGCAGCCGACCCCGCGCTGTCGATCCCTGCGCCCGCGGTGCCGCAGGCCCCTGCCGCGCCGACACCGGTGGCCTACACGCCACCCTCGGCCGAGCAGCTCTACCAGATGGTCGCGCCCATCGCGCTCTACCCCGACAAGCTGGTGGCGCAGATCCTGGCAGGCGCCACCTACCCGCAGCAGATCACTGCGGCCCACGACTGGCTCGACCAGAACCGCACGCTCAAGGCCGGCCCGCTCGCCGACGCGGCCAACCAGCAGCCGTGGGACCCGAGCGTGAAATCGCTGACCGCGTTCCGCCCCGTGATCGACCAGATGGCCGGCAACATCGCGTGGACCGAATCGCTGGGCAAGGCCTACTACAACGATCCGGCCGACGTGATGAACGCGATCCAGGTGATGCGCCAGCGCGCCTCGAAGGCGGGCAAGCTCAAGAACAACGACAAGCTGCGCGTCGCGCGCGCCGCGACACCGGCGAACTACGCACCTGCGCCCGACATGCAGCCGATGTACGCGGGCCCTACGATGATCGAACCGCCCGAGCAGCTGATCACCATCGAACCCGTGCAGCCCGACGTGGTGTACGTGCCGCGCTACGACCCGCAGGTGGTGTACGACACGCCCATGCCCGTCTACCCCGGCTACGCCTATGCACCGCCACCGGTAGTGGTCGAACCCGGCTACAGCCGCGGCCAGATGGCGGCAGTGGGTGCACTGGCCTTCGGCAGCGGCGTGATCGTCGGTTCAGCGCTGGAGCGCCACGGCTGGGGCTGGAACGCCTGGAACATGAACTGGGGCACGCCCCGCTGGCGCGACCGCGCGGCACCGCCACCTCCGGCCTACCGCCCTGCGGTCGTCTACAACAACAGCACCTACGTCTCGCGCTCGACCACCGTCGTCAACAACGTGCGCAACGTCTACAACAACAATAACTACGGGAGCGATCGCAACGGCCCGCCGCCCGGTGCGGCGGCATGGCAGGCGCAGCAGCAACAACAGCAACAGGTCCGCGCCCAGCAACAACAGGCGCTGATGCAGCAGCAACAGCAGCAGATGGCCCAGAACCAGTTGCGTGAACAACAGCAGGCCCAACAGGAGCAGGCACGACGACAGCAGCAGGCGCAGCAGGAACAGGCGCTGCGTCAACGCCAGGACCAGCAGGAGCAAGCCCGCCGCCAGCAGATGCAGCAGCAACAAGCCGCGCAGAACCAGCAGCGCCAGCAGCAGGCCCAACAAGAGCAGGCGCGCCGTCAACAGCAGGCACAACAGGAACAGGCCCTGCGCCAACGCCAGGACCAGCAGGAGCAAGCCCGCCGCCAGCAGATGCAGCAGCAACAGGCCGCACAGAACCAGCAGCGTCAGCAACAAGCCCAGCAAGAACAGGCGCGTCGCCAGCAGCAGGCGCAACAGGACCAGGCCCTGCGGCAACGCCAGGACCAGCAGGAACAGGCCCGCCGTCAACAGATGCAGCAGCAACAAGCCGTGCAGAACCAGCAGCGCCAACAGCAGCAGGCTCAGCAAGAGCAGGCGCGTCGCCAGCAGCAAGCGCAGCAGGACCAGGCCCTGCGGCAACGCCAGGACCAGCAGGAACAGGCCCGCCGTCAGCAGATGCAGCAGCAACAAGCTGCGCAGAACCAGCAGCGCCAACAGCAGCAGGCTCAACAAGAACAGGCGCGTCGCCAGCAGCAAGCGCAGCAGGACCAGGCACAGCGCCAACGCCAGGACCAGCAGGAGCAAGGCCGGCGCCAGCAGATGCAGCAGCAACAGGCGCAGCAGGAGCAACTAAGACATCAACGGGAACAACAGCAAGCCCAGGCGGCGCAGCAGCAACAAAGGCAGGCGCAGCAGTTGCAGCAACAGGCCCAACAAGCCCAGCAGGAGCAGGCGCGTCGTCAGCAGCAGTTGCAGCAGCAACAACAGGCGCAGGCACAGGCCGCGCAACAGCAACGCCAGGCTCAGCAGGAACAGGCCCGCCAGATGCAGATGCAACAGCAGCAAGCCGCCCAGAACCAGCTGCGCCAACAGCAGGAGCAGATGCACCGCCAGCAGATGCAGCAACAGCAGGCGGCGCAGAACCAGGCGCGCCAGCAACAGCAACAACAGGAACAGATGCGACGCCAGCAGGCGCAGCAGCAACAACAGCAGCAAGCCCAGGCTCAGGCTGCTGCGGCAGCAAACGCCGCCCATCGCCGCCGCCCGGGCGATCCCTCGTCGCAGTGAACCCGCGGCCAGCGCCGCGGGCGCACCGCGCGCAAGCTCAGTTCTTGCCGATCTCGGTCAACAGGCGCGTCACGAGGTACAGGCGCGGCACGATCGAGTCGACCTCGATGTACTCGTCGCGTGCGTGGTAGCCGAAGCCCGCAAGGCCGAAGCTCTCGACCACCGTGGCCTTGCCGGAGCGGCCCGCGAAGCCCGCGTCGGTGCCGCCGCCGGTCATCGGCGTGAGCGCCAGTTCGCGGTCGATTTCCTTGTAGATCGCCTGCGCTTTCTCGGCCAGTGCGCGGCCCTTGGCGCCTGCGACGAAAGCCGGACGGCCCACCTCGACCTTCACCGTGGTCTCGGTGTCGGGAATCAGCTTGCCGCTGGCGATCTTGGCCTGCAGCGCTTCGTTGAGCTTCTTCTCGGCACCGGGTTGCGTGATGCGGATGTCGCCCAGCGCCTGTGCCTTCTCGGTGATCTGGTTGATCGGGCCAGTGGCGCGCGCCACGGTCCAGTTCAGCGTCACGCCGGGGATGTCCTTGGCGAGGTCCTTGGTCTGCAGCATCTGGTACGACAGCTCGTACAGCGCGTTGCGGCCCAGTTCGGGCGCGGCGCCGGCGTGCGCGGCGCGGCCCTTCACCTCCATCGTGGCCTGTGCGATGCCGGCCGCGCCGAGCAGCAGCGATTCGCCCTTGGCCACCGCCTTCGCGGCCGTCGGCTCGAAGGACAACACCGTGTCGTGCAGGTCGGCCGTGGTCGCGATCAGCTCGCCCGAGCCCACCGAGCCCACTTCTTCGTCGGGATTCACGAGCACCGTGAGCGTGTCGTAGTCACGCCAGCCTGCGTCGGCCAGGATCTTCAGCGACGCCATCATCACCGCGAGGCCACCCTTGTCGTCGGCGATGCCGGGGCCGTAGATGCGGTTGCCGTCGACCTTGTAGGGCTGGCTGTTCAGGATGCCCGGCGCGTACACGGTGTCCATGTGGCCCTGCAGCATGATCTTGCGCTTGCCGGTGCCCTTGATCGTGCCGATGACGATGTCGGCGCCCGCGCCCGCCGTGGCCTTGCGGCGCTCGGTCTTGAAGCCGGCCGCCTTCAGGCGCCCTTCGATCACGTCGGCCATCTTCATCAGGCCGTCGACGTTCAGGCTGCCCGACTCGATAGCCACCATTTCCTTCAGGTTGTCGATGACGGCGGGCTGCGCCTTCTCGGCCGCCGCCAGCAGCTTCGCGTCGGGGGCCGCCTGCACGGAGGCCGCAGCACCGAGCGCCAGGCCGCAGGCCAGGGCAACGGAGCGCAGGGAGAAGAAAGACGAAGTACGCATGGTCATGAAAGTCTCTTTTCCTGGAGTGATTGGCGGGCGCCAGCATACCGATCTGGCGGGGGAAACGGCGCAAATCGGCGACAGCGCAGGGCCGGCGGTTTAAAGTGCGCCGCACTTTCCAACAAGCCGCCCGGCCCGTGCAGCGGCATGTCTCCACCGAAGACCATGAGCCTTGCGAACGACGCCAGATTCTGGGACCGCACGTCCCGCCGCTACGCGAAGAGCGCCGTCGCCGACCCGGCCGGCTACGAACGCACGCTGGAGCGGACCCGCGCGCTGCTGCCGCCGCACGCGCGCGTGCTCGAACTCGGCTGCGGCACGGGCACGACCGCACTGCGGCTCGCGGGCCATACCGACACTTACCTGGCGACCGACATCTCCGAGGGAATGATCGCGATCGCCGAAGAACGACTCGCGGCAAGCCCTGTCCCCGGCCTTGCGCTGCGCGCAGCGACCGCAGAGATGCTTGCATCTGAAGCGAGCCGGTTCAACGTCGTCCTGGGGTTCAACTACCTGCACCTGGTGCGCGACCTGCCCGGCACGCTGCGCTGCATCCACGCCCTGCTCGAAACGCAGGGCCTGTTCATCTCGAAGACGCCTTGCCTCGGCGACATGAATCCGCTGCTGCGGCTGGCCTTGCTGCCCGCGATGCACGCCATCGGGCTGGCGCCGCATGCCGGCGTCTTCCGGGCGGACGAGCTGGGCAAGCATCTTCAGGCTGCGGGCTTCGAGGTGCTTGCCACCGAAAACCACGCCACCAAGGGCGGGGAGAACCGCCCCTGGATCGCGGCGCGCAAGACCTGACGCGCACGACAGCGCTTGCCGTCGCAAGCCCTTCATCGGCTAACATCCGCCCCGCGGTGCAAGCCGCGCCCGGACCCGCGGGAAGGGTTGAACCCACTTGCCATCCTTGTGACGATCCACAGCCTTTTGTGCAGCCGGATTTGCGGGTCATCGGCGTCTGATGCACGGAGGTTTCATGAAGCGCATTCCCGCCCGGCCCGACATCGGCCACCTGAAGAAGCAAGCCAAGGAACTGCTTGCGCTCTATCGCAGCAACGATCCCGAGGCCTTTCACCGATTTCGCAGCGCCCTGCCCGCCGCGTCGGGCAAGACCGATGGCGCCCTCTCAGCCCAGGGCTTGCGCCTGCACGATGCCCAGTCGTGCGTGGCGCGCGAGTACGGCTTCGTGTCATGGGCCGATCTGCAAGGTTTCGTTCTCACCCGCAGGGCGCAGATCGATGACCCGGCCAAAGCGGTGCTTCACTGGCTGCGCCTGGTGTACGCAGGCGATATCGCTGGCGGCACGAACCGCGCGCGCCCCACCGTGGCCTTGCGCCTGCTCGACGAGAACCCCGGCCTGCTCGGCAATGACGACCCCTACCTGGCCTGCGCGACAGGCGATGAGGCCGCGTTGCGCCGCGCCACCGCGCAAGACCCGACCTGGGTCCATCGCGCAGGCGGTCCGCTGCAACTGCCGCCGCTCGTGGCCGTCACGCACTCCGGCCTGATTCAGCTGCCGGACTATCGCAAGCGCCTGCACGCATGCGCGAAGTTCCTGCTCGACGCGGGGGCCTCACCCGATCAATCGACCGGCAACCGCTGGCCTCCCGCATCGCTCGAAGCACCCGCCGACAACGAACGGCTTTCCGCGCTCTACGGCGCCGCCGGCCAGAACCACGACCCCGACCTCACGAAGCTGCTACTCGACGCCGGGGCCGACCCGAACGACGGCGAATCGCTGTACCACTCGCTGGACCAGCCCGCCTGCACCCGGCTCCTGCTGGAAGCCGGCGCACGCGTGACGGGTTCGAACGCGCTGTACCGCGTGCTCGACCTGGATAACGTCGAAACGCTTCGGCTGCTGCTCGCCCATGGCGGCTATGCGAACGAACCGCCGCAGGGCCCGCCCATCTCGGACTGGGGTTCGCCACTGCTGTGGGCCATTCGCCGTCGCCGCTCGCCGGCGCACATCGAAGCCTTGCTGGCCGCCGGCGCGCGCCCCGACGTTTTCACGCAGGACGGCACGCCCGCGCACACCGTGGCATTGCGCTTCGGTCTGACCGAGGTCGCGCGGCTGTTGCAGGCAGCAGGCGATGCGCAGGCGCCGCTGCCCGCCTCCGAAGCCTTCATTGCTGCGTGCGCGCGCGGCGACGAAGCCGCGGCGCGAGAGCTCCAAGCACGGCACCCGGGCCTCATCGGCACGCTCAACGACACACAGCTTCGCCTGCTGCCAGAGCTTGCCGCCGAGGGCTGCGGGGACGCGGTGAAGCTGATGGTCACGCTCAGCTGGCCGATCGAGGTCCGCGGGGGCGACTGGGACGCCTCGGCGCTCAACCATGCCGTGTTCCGTGGCGATGCAGCGCTCACCCGCTTCCTGCTCGCGCACGGTGCGGACTGGCAGGCGCTGCACGGCTTCGGCGACAACGCCTGCGGCTCGCTGTCGTGGGCCTCGCTGAACGAGCCCGTCGCAGGCGGCGACTGGGTCGGTTGCGCCCAGGCCCTGGTGGCCCACGGCATGCCGTCCGCGCGACCCGATCCGCAAAGCGCAGACGGTGTGCTCATCGGTGCGCGGCACAGTCTGTTCTCGGACGAGGTCACGGACTTTCTGCTGAACGCATCGATGACACAAAGCTAAGGCTGCGGTCAACGCACCACCATCGCCAGGAGAACCGTGACCAACAAGGCGAGGTACACCCTGGCGTGGATGCGGTCCGGAATGCGCCCGATCCACAACCCGGCGATGCGGATGCCGATACAGGACCCCACCACGAGCATCGCGGCCGCGCGCACATCGACGTACCCCAGATGCCCCGGCCCGAAGGACGGCGTCGAGGTGGTCGACAAGACCACGTAGGTGGCCGTGCCTGCCAGCGCCACCGGCAGGGACAGCGGGTTGGCCATCGCCGTCGCGCGGGTCATCTCGATGCCGCGACGGCGCATGAGGGGAACCGTCATCACGCTGCCGCCCACCCCGAGGAACGCGGCCACTCCGCCGATCACCAGCCCCGACAGCACCATGGCCGCCGGAGAGGGCAGCGCCTTGCGTACCGCAGGCGGCGCAAGAAAGCCGGGCCGCAGCCAGCAGTCCAGGATGGTCAGCGCCAGATACGCAGCAAATGCCCAGCGCAGCCATTCCCCGTGCACGGCGGTTGCCGCGAGCGCGCCCAGCACGCCGCCTGCGCCCATCGCGCCGAGCAGCGGCCTGACCTGCGACCAGTCCAGCGTCCCCGCACGCTGATGGCGCCAGGTCGCCAGCAGCGCACCGAAGATCATCACGCACGTGGACGTGGCGACCGCGATCTGCATGGCCGACTGCCCGACGGCGCTGTCGGCGGCGTTCAGCTGGGACAAGAGCTGGTACAGCAGCGGCACCACGACGAACCCGCCACCGAAACCGAACAGCACGGTCGTGACGCCCGTCAGGCATCCACACACCACCAGCAACAGATACAACGACACGAGGAACTCCATTGACACAGAAGCCTTGAGGCTAGATCTGGAGGCCTTGGCGCGCCTTCGATGTTCGGTCAACAATGTTTGCGCTTCGGCCAACCACTCCTTCACCGTGCGCAACCAGTCCCTCGACACTCTCGACCCCACGCCCCGTGCCGTTCTGGCCATCGGCACCGACTACGCGCCGGGCACGCTGCTGGAAATGCACAGCCATCGCCGCGCCCAGTTTCTCTACGGCGCGACCGGGCTGATGGAGGTGGGCACGGACGATGGCGCCTGGGTCGTCCCGCCGCACAGCGGCGTCTGGATACCCGCCGGCAAGCCGCACCGGGTGAAGATGGTGGGCGTCAGCACCCGCAGCCTCTACATCGAACCCTCAGCCGCGCCGCGCAGCGGCTCGCTGTGCGAAGTGCTGGCGGTGTCGCCCTTGCTGCGGCACCTGCTGATCGAGGCCGTCGACGTGCCGGCGCTGTATGACCTGCGCGGCCGCGACGGACTGTTGATGTCGCTGGTGCTGCAGGAGGTGCGCCGCGCGGCGGCATTGCCCTTCTTTGCGCCGTTGCCCGCAGAGCCACGCTTGGCGGCGCTGTGCATCGCATTCCTGCACCAGCCCGATGTGCGCACCTCACCGCTCGCCTGGGCGCGGCAACTGCACCAGAGCGAACGCACGTTCAGCCGGTTCTTCCGTTTGCACACAGGCGTGACCTTCGCCGAATGGCGAAGCCAGGCCTGCCTCCTTTCGGCGATGTCCCAGTTGGCCATGGGCCATTCGGTGACCACGGTGGCGCTTCAGCTGGGCTACGACAGCCCGGGCGCCTTCTCCACCATGTTCCGTAAGAAGCTCGGCCACAAGCCGTCGGCGTTCATTGCAGCGTGAGGAGGCTGCTTCGCGGCCGCCCTGCGCCTGTGGCATTCTTTGCCTGGCTGCCTGCAGCCAAGCGGTCGACTGACCCCGTTGTTCCTTGTGTGCCGCCACGGAAGATGGACATGCCTGGAACATCCACCGATTCACAGGGAGTGAACCCATGAAGCCTCGTCCGCTCAAGCACCGCGCCGTGCGCGCATTCCACCTCGTCGCCTCCGCCTGCGCGGCAGCGACCTTGCTGGCGGCAGTGCCCGCCCAAGCCGCCGACAACTGGACCGAGATCGCCTCCACCGCCCGCAAGAAGGTGCTGCTGCAACGCGACTCGATCAAGCCGCACGGCGATGCCGTGGAAGCCTGGTCGATGTATCGCTACGACGAACTGCAGACCGACGTGGGCAAGACCCCGTACCGCACCTCGCGTTATCTCTTCGACTACGACTGCAAGGGTGGACGTGAGAAGGTGCGCCGCGTCATCAGCCACAACGGACCGCTGGAAGCCCATGACATCGACCTCAGCCGGCGCGGCGACTGGAAGCCCGTGGGCGGCCCCACCACGGTGAGCGGCATCGTGTTCAAGCACGTGTGCGCGCAGGTGCGTTGATGCGTTGATGCGTTGATGCGTTGAGTCGAAGAAGCGCGGTAACATTTCGACATGCTCCGCCGCTTCACCCGGGTCGGACCATCACGACGGCAGTGACAACCCAGGGTGTTACCGCAAATGGAGCGTCCCGATGTGGAGCATCCTGGCCGATCTTTTCGTCGGCATCTTCGATTTCTTCCTCGATGTCCTGATGTTCCGGCGCTTGCGTGACAAGCGCGGTCACCGCAGTCGCAGCGTGACCGAAGACTCCCTCGCCGTCGCGCACTTCGATTTCGTCACGGCGACCCTGATCGCACTTGTCTGCGTCGGCTTGATGATGCTCCTGGCTTTCGGATTCGATGTGCCGGCGGGCTGGAGCGTGGGAATCGGCGTCACCGTCGGCGCGATCTGGGGCGGCTGGCGATACGCCCAGCTGATTCGCGAGCGATGAGCGCATGAAGCGGTCGGGTCGTTTCTCATGCGTGACCATCGGGCTGTCGATCGCGGCGATCGCCGGCTTGCTCCCCGTCGCCGCCGCTGCACAGTCCCTCGCATGCAACGGCTACCTTGTCGGAAAAGGCGCGTCGCCCGCCACCTTGCTCCAGACATGCGGCGAGCCGATCTATCGCCAGGCGGTCTGCGTGCCGATGGTGCAACTGGGCTGGATCCTCACGCCGTATCGGCCGGGCAGCCCCGAGGCCATACTGGCCAACCAGTGCGTGCCGATGGAGGAATGGACCTATGACCGGGGCCCGGGCACCTTCTTCGGCATCGTGCGCATCTACAACGGCACGATCGAATCGGTGCGCGATGGTGATCGGGGTCGCTAGGGTCTGGCCCCAACCATCGGCAAGCAGGAAGCCTCCGGTACCCAGCCCGCACCGAACGGCGTTGACGACGACGCGGCGCAGAGCCACGATGGCATCGTCACCGCCCCCATGCCCAGGCAGGTGGGGGACTCGTTGAAGCCAGGGAGCCAGCCCGCTCTGCAATGAACGGTCAAGGAAGCGCACCGTCCAGAGCCCTCGAGGAGTTCCCATGGCTGAAAGCGACAAGGTGTTCGCAGGCTCCGTCCCGAAGTTCTACGACACGCTGATGGTCCCGCTGATCTTCGAGGGCTACGCCGCCGACGTGGCCGCGCTGGTCGCGGCGTTCTCGCCCGGCGCGGTGCTTGAAACGGCAGCGGGTAGCGGCGCGGTCACGCGGGCGTTGGCGCCCCGGCTCGGTGCCGATGCCCGCTACGTGGTGACCGACCTCAACCCGGCCATGCTCGACTACGCGGTCACACGCCAGCCGGCCGACAGCCGCATCGAATGGCAACAGGCCGACGCGCTCGCCCTGCCGTTCGAGGATGCCTCGTTCGATGTGGTTCTCTGCCAATTCGGCGCGATGTTCTTCCCCGACCGGGTCGCCGGCTACAGCGAGGCGCGTCGCGTGCTCAAACCCGGCGGGCGCTTTGTCTTCAGCGTCTGGGACCGTATCGAGGACAACGCCTTTGCCGACGACGTCACCCGCGCCGTCGCCACGGTGTTTCCGGACGACCCGCCGCGGTTCCTCGCACGCACACCGCACGGCTACCACGACGTCGCCCTGATCCGCGGAGACTTGAGCCGCGCGGGGTTCACCCACATCGAGATCAGGACGCACGAGAAGCAAAGCCGCGCGCCATCCGCACGCGAGGTTGCCATCGCCTACTGCCAGGGCACGCCGCTGCGCAACGAGATCGAGGCGCGCGATGCGAGCCTGCTTTCGCTCGCGACGGACCGTGCGGCAGAGGCGATTGCAGCCCGCCACGGCACAGGTTCGGTGGCCGGCAAGATCCAGGCGCACGTCATCGTGGCGACGGGATAGCGCCGCGCCAGCGCTACGTCCGCAGGATCTTCTCGATCGCCTTGCCCTTGGCAAGCTCGTCGACCAGCTTGTCCAGGTAGCGGATCTTCTGCATCAGCGGGTCTTCGACTTCCTCGACACGGACACCGCACACGACGCCCTTGATCAGCGCGCTGTTCGGGTGCAGCGCCGGAGCCTGCGCGAAGAAGGTCTTGAAATCGTTCTGTTGTTCGATCTGCTGCTGCAGCCCCGCCGCGTCGTAGCCGGTGAGCCAGCAGATGACCTCGTCGACCTCGTCCTTCGTGCGATTCTTGCGCTCCGCCTTCTGGACGTACATCGGATACACCTTGGCGAAGGGCATCGCGAAGATCTTGTGCTCGGGCATCGTCATGTCTCCTTCGTGTCGGGGTGGATGTTCGATGCTGGCGGAGTGCTGACGCGCCCTCTCAACCCTTGCGACCACCCGAGGTCTTCCTCGCAGTCACGGTCTCGCGCACCGACTTCAGCACTGGCGCTTCCCGCGCCGACTTCATGTGCCCGCTCTCCCCCGTGGTCACCCCGACGATCTTCGCGAGCTGCCGGCTCACGCTCACATAGGCATGGCCGATGCTGCTGTCGTAGTAGAGCGAATCGCCGCGCGCCAGGTGCACCACCTCGCCGGTTTCGAAGTGCACCTCGATCTCGCCCGACAGCACATAGGCGAACTCTTCGCCCGGATGCCGCGCGAAGTCTTCCGGGCCGTTGATGCGGCGCGCATGCACGGTACCGACAACGGGGCTCATCTGCTTGCCGGCCGCCGTGGTGCCGAGGAATTCGTAGGCGAACGAAAGGCCGCGGTAGACCACGCCCTTGCCCGCACGCGTGACCACCGGCCCGTCGAACTGCGCGGGCTTGACGCCGGCGCCCGCGAACATGGCGTTCATGTCCATGTCGAGCGCACGGCCCAGCGCGGCGAAGTTCTCGTAGCCGAGCGCGAGCTGGCCGCGCTCGGCGCGCGAGATGGTGGTGATCGAGACGCCGGAGCGCTCGGCCAGTTGCGCCAGCGTCCAGCCGAAACGCTTGCGCGCGGTGCGCAGGCGATGACCGAAGGTGGTGCGGTCCAGCGTGGACGGCTCTTCCTTCGGTTTGGCCCCGGCCTTGTTCCCTGTGTGTGGAGTCACGCTTGGCTTTCTCTAGGTATGCCGGGTGATTCTGCCAGCCCCGCGCGCGGCCGGCCACGCACGGTGCGATCGGCCCGGCATGCGTTTTGCGTATGCGCAAATTGCGTGTACGCAAATTTCACTTGGATGGTGCACCCATGGTTTCCCCTTGGTTGGCGCGAATCAATTTGCGTATCCGCAAATTTCTACCTACACTTTTCGGCGATGACAACAAGCACACCTACACCCGTCGCGGCCGACTACCTCGTGATCGGCGGCGGCATCGCCGGGGCCTCGGTGGCCCACTGGCTCGCCCCGCATGCGCGCGTGATCCTGCTCGAACGCGAGGCCCAGCCGGGCTACCACTCCACCGGCCGCTCTGCCGCGCTCTTCATGGAGAGCTACGGCACGCCGCAGGTGCGGGCCCTCACGATGGCCAGCCGCGCCTTTCTCGAACACCCGCCCGAAGGCTTCGCCGAGCACCCGCTGCTCACGCCGCGCGGCGCGATGATGGTCGCGGGCACCGAACACCTGCCGGAGCTCGAAGCCCATTGGGACCTGCTGCGCGCCATGGACGTCGGCGCCCAGCGCCTGAGCGGCGAGCAGGCGCGCGAGATGGTGCCGGCGCTGCGCCCCGATCAGGTGGCCGGCGCGGTGTACGAACCCGATGCGTCCGACATGGACGTGCACGCCATCCACCAGGGCTACCTGCGCGGCATGCGGCAGGCCGGCGGCAAGCTGGTGTGCGACGCCGACGTCACGGCCATGGAACGCGTCGGCGATCGCTGGCGCGTGACGGCCGGCGGCGCCGTGTACGAAGCACCCGTGGTGCTCAACGCCGCCGGTGCGTGGGTCGACACCATCGCGCAGCTGGCGGGCGTGCGTCCGCTGGGCATCGAGCCGCGCCGCCGCTCGGCCTTCATCTTCGCGCCGCCCGAGGGCCAGAGCGTTGCGCACTGGCCGATGGTGTTCGCCGCCGACGAAGGCTGGTACTTCAAGCCCGACGCCGGCATGCTGCTGGGTTCGCCGGCCAACGCCGACCCGGTCGATCCGCAGGACGTGCAGCCCGAAGAGATGGACATCGCCACCGCCATGTACCGCATCGAGGAAGCGACCACGCTCGCCATCCGCCGCCCCACGCGCACCTGGGCGGGCCTGCGCTCCTTCGTGGCCGACGGCGACCTGGTGGGCGGCTTCGAGCCCGACGCGCCCGGCTTCTTCTGGGTCGCGGCGCAGGGCGGCTACGGCATCCAGACCTCGGCGGCGATGGGCGAGGCCTGCGCCGCGCTGGCACGCGGCCTGCCGCTGCCCGAGCGCATCGCGGCCTTCGGGCTCACGGCCGAGATGCTCGGGCCGCAGCGCCTGCGCACGGCCAGCGCCGGCTGATACCTCCTCCTTCTCCAAAACAACTCCTCTCCACGAGAAATCACCATGCGTGTCTTCAGTGCTTCCCTCGCGACCGAAACCAACACCTTCGGCCCGATGCCGACCGGCCTTTCGTCCTTCAAGGACCGCGGCTACTTCCCCGCCGGTCAGCACCCCGATGCGCTGACGATCTACTCGGGCCCGCTGTGGGCCGCACGCATCCGCGGCAAGGAAAAGGGCTGGACGTTGCTCGAAGGCATGGTCGCGGGCGCGCAGCCCAGCGGCATCACCACGCGCCATGCGTACGAAACGCTGCGCGAGGAAATGCTGAACGACCTGCGCGCCGCACTGCCGGTGGACATGGTGCTGCTCGGCCTGCACGGCGCAATGGTGGCCGACGGCTACGACGACTGCGAAGGCGACATGCTGGAGCGCGTGCGCCAGATCGTCGGCCCCGACGTGGTGATCGGCGCGGAGCTCGACCCGCACAACCACCTCACGCCCGCCATGGTCGACAACGCCGACGTGATGGTCTCCTTCAAGGAGTACCCGCACACCGACGTGCTCGAACGCGGGCTGGAGCTGGTCGACATCTGCGCCGCAGCGGTCGAAGGCAAGGTCAAGCCGGCGCACGCGATGGTCGACTGCGACATCATCGTCACCGTCCACACCTCGCGCGAACCGGCGCGCAGCTTCGTCGAGCGCATGCAGGCACTCGAAGGCAAGGATGGCGTGCTTTCGGTCTCGCTCACGCACGGCTTCTCCTGGGGCGACGTGCCCGAGATGGGCACCAAGGTGCTGGTCTACACCGACGGCGACCAGGCCAAGGCCGACACGCTGGCGCGCCAGCTGGCCGACGAAGTCATCGCCATGCGCGACGGCCTCACGGTGAACTACCCCGGCATCGACGAATCCCTCGACGAGGCCCTGGCCTTCGATGGCGGCCCCGTGGTGCTGGCCGACGGCGCAGACAACCCCGGTGGCGGCGCGGCAAGCGACTCGACCTTCATCCTGCGCCGCATGCTGGAGCGTGGCATCACCAACGCGGCCCTGGGCCCGATGTGGGATCCGATTGCCGTGCGCATCGCCTTCGACGCCGGCGTGGGCGCCAGGCTGCAGATGCGCATCGGCGGCAAGATCAGCCCGCTGTCGGGCGACCCACTGGACGTTGAATGCACCGTGAAGGCGCTGCAGCACGACCTGGTGATGACGGGCCTGTCGAACACGCCCACGGCGATGGGCGACTGCGCGCTGGTCGAGGTCAACGGCATCGAGATCGTGCTGATCACGCGACGCAACCAGGCCATGGGCACGGACCTGTTCACGCAGCTGGGTTGCGACCTGGCGGCCAAGAAGATCGTCGTGGTGAAGTCATCTCAGCATTTCTACGCCTCGTACTCCCAGGTGGCCAAGCACGTGATCTACGCCGGCGCACCGGGCGCCGTGACGCTCGACCTCACCACTTTGCCGTATCGCAAGGCACGCCTGCCCAAGTGGCCGATCGGCGTCGCCGCCTGATCGCCCTGCCCCCTTTCTTTCGCACCCCGACCGGAGAACCGACGATGAAACGACGCACGCTTGCGGCCCTCGCTGCCATGGCCCTCTCGGCCGCCAGCCTTCCCGCGCTCGCCCAGACGCCGCCCAAAACGCTCAAGGTGGTGGCGCATGCCGACCTGAAGATTCTCGATCCGACCTTCACCACGGCGTACATCTCGCGCAACTTCGGCCACATGGTCTACGACACCCTGTTCGCACAGGATGCGACGGGCAAGCCGCAGCCGCAGATGGTCGAGAAGTACACGACCTCGAAGGACGGCAAGCAGTGGAGCTTCACGCTGCGCCCGGGCCTGAAGTTCTCCGACGGCGCCGCCGTGACCTCGGCCGACGCCGTGGCATCGCTGCAGCGCTGGGCGGCGCGCGACAGCCTGGGCCGCGCCATGACGGGCATCGGTGCCGAGTGGAAGGCGACCGATGCGCGCAACTTCACGCTCACGCTCAATGAGCCGTTCGGCATGGTGCTCGACGCGCTGGCCAAGCCCTCGGGCTTTCCGCCGGTGATCCTGCCGGAGCGCATCGCCAAGCTGCCGGCCACCTCGCCCCTCACGGAGGTCGTCGGCTCCGGGCCCTTCATCTTCAAGCGCGACGAATGGGTGCCGGGCAACAAGACGGTGTTCGTGCGCAACCCGAACTACGTGCCGCGCAGCGAGCCGCCGAGTGGCCTGGCCGGCAGCAAGAAGACCAGCCTGGACCGCGTCGAATGGCTCTACCTGCCCGACGCCAACAGCGCCATCTCGGCGCTCAAGCGCGGCGAGGTCGATTACATCGAGCAGCTGCCGCCCGACTACATCGCGCCGCTGCGCACCGACACCAACATCAAGATCGGCTCCGGCGGTGCCTACCAGGGCTTCCTGGTCATGAACCAGCTGCACCCGCCCTTCGACAACCCGAAGGTGCGCCAGGCACTGCTGCAGGCCGTGAACCAGGAACGCTTCGTCGCGGCCATGGGCTTCCCGCTGGACATGCGCATGGCCTACTGCGCCACCTACTTCATCTGCGGCAGCCCCAACGACACCTCGGCGGGTGCCGAGCCCTTCCGCAAGGCCGACGTCGCCAAGGCGAAGAAGATGCTCGCCGACGCCGGCTACAAGGGCGAGAAGGTGGTGCTGATGGTGCCGAGCGACGTGCCGTATCTGAACGCCGAGGCGCTGATGGCCGCGCAGACCATGAAGAGCATCGGCCTGAACGTCGATGCGCAGACCATGGACTGGGCCTCGATCGGTGCGCGCCGCGCCAAGCGCGATGCGGCCGACGCCGGCGGCTGGAACATGTACGTCACGGTGGCCGGGGAATTCGACGTGAACTCGCCCATCGCCAACGCCTACCTGGGCGCCGCCTGCGGCAACACGCTGCCCGGCTGGCCCTGCGACAAGAAGCTGGACGAGCTGCGCACCGCCTGGCTGAAGGAAACCGTGCCGGCCAAGCGCAAGGAACTGCTGGACGCCTTCCAGTCGCGCGCCTACGAGGCCGTGCCGTACATCAACGCGGGCCAGTACTCGGCCGCGTTCGCGGCGCGCGCCAGCATCAAGGGGCTCGACAAGATGTGGGCCGGCATGCCGACCGTCTGGATGCTCGACAAGTAAGCGCCGCGCACCGCCATGGGCTACATCGTTCGACGCTTTCTCTCCACGCTGCCGGTGATGGCGGTGGTGGCCGTGGTGGTGTTCCTGCTGATCCACCTGTCGCCGGGCGATCCGGCCGCACTCATCGCGGGCGACCTCGCCACCACGGAAGACATCGAGAAGCTGCGCGCCGCGCTCGGCCTGAACCTGCCGCTGTGGCAGCAGTTCGGACTGTGGATCGGCAAGCTCTTCACGGGCGACCTGGGCACCTCGATCTTCACGCAGGTGCCGGTGGCGCAACTGCTCGGCCAGCGACTGGAGCCAACGGTGTCGATCGCGGCACTGACCATGCTCATCACGCTGGTGGTGGCGGTGCCGCTGGGCACCCTCGCAGCCTACTGCGCGGGCACCTGGATCGACCGATTCGTGATGCTGTTCGCGGTGCTCGCGTTCTCGGTGCCGGTGTTCCTCGTCGGCTACCTGCTGGTCTACACCTTCGCGCTGCAGCTGGCGTGGTTTCCGGTGCAGGGCTACGTGAGCTTTGCCGAAGGCCCCGGCGCCTGGCTGCGTGCGCTGGTGCTGCCCTGCGTGAACCTGGCGCTGGTGTACATCGCGCTGGTGACGCGCATGACGCGGGCCACCGTGCTCGAGGTGCTGCACGAGGACTACATCCGCACCGCACGCGCCAAGGGCCTGGGCGTGCTGCCGGTGCTGGGCCATGCGCTGCGCAACGCGGCCATTCCGATCGCCACAACCATCGGTGCAGGCATTGCGCTCCTGATCGGCGGCGTGGTGGTCACTGAGACGGTGTTCGCCATTCCGGGCGTCGGCCGGCTCGTGATCGACTCGGTGCAGCGCCATGACTACCCGGTGATCCAGAGCGTGCTGCTGCTGTCGGCGGGGGTGTACGTGCTGATCAACCTCCTGATCGACCTGAGTTATCGCCTGTTCGACCCGCGCATCCAGTACTAGAACAAAGAACGAGCCCCACGACGCCATGTCCACTGCCCTGCCCTTGCGCGAGGTCGATGCGCCGGCTCCTGCTGCCGGTTCCGCCTCTGCCGAAGACGCCCCTTTCGTCCCCCCACGCTGGCGCTGGGTGCGCAAGCACCCGACGTTGATCGTCGGCGCGCTGCTGCTCATCGTGGTGGCCGCGCTGTCCATCGCCGCGCCCTGGATTGCCACCCACGACCCGCAGGACATCGATCCGCTGGCGCGCATGCAGACGGCCTCGGCCGAGCACTGGTTCGGCACCGACGCGCTGGGCCGCGACGTGTTCAGCCGCGCCGTGTGGGGCGGACGCGTGTCGATGATCGTCGGCGCCTCGGTCGCGGTGCTTGCCACCTTCTTCGGCATCGTGCTGGGCCTGGTGTCGGGCTTCGTTCGCTGGGCCGACGGACCGATCATGCGGGTGATGGACGGCCTCATGGCCATCCCCGGCATCCTGCTGGCCATCGCGCTGATGGCAGTGACGCGCGCCAGCCTCACCACGGTGATCATCGCCATCACCGTGCCCGAGATCCCGCGCGTGGTGCGGCTGGTGCGTTCGCTGGCCCTCACGCTGCGCGAGCAGCTGTTCGTGGAGGCCGCGCACGCGGTCGGCACGCGGCTGCCGGTGATCCTCGTGCGTCACGTGCTGCCGAACATCGTGGCGCCGCTGATCGTGCAGGCCACCTTCGTGGCCGCCGCCGCGGTGCTCACCGAAGCGGCGCTTTCCTTCCTCGGCGTGGGCGTGCCTTCGCAGACGCCGAGCTGGGGCAACATGATGGCCGAGGGTCGCAACTTCGTGACCGTGGCGTTCCACATCATCCTGTACCCGGGCCTGCTGCTGGCGGCCACGGTGCTGGCGATCAACCTGCTCGGCGACGGCCTGCGCGATGCGCTGGACCCGCGTCTTGCACGGCAACTGTGAGGAGCGCGCCATGACGATCCAGATGTCCCAGGCCACGCTCGCCCCCGGCGAGCCGCTGCTCGAAGTCGACAACCTGCGCACCTACTTCAGCACGCTCGCGGGCACGGTGCGCTCGGTCGACGGCGTGTCGTATACCGTGCGCGCGGGCCGCACGCTCGGCGTGGTCGGCGAATCGGGCTGTGGCAAGAGCGTGACCGCGCTGTCCATCCTGCGGCTGCTGCCCACGCCGCCCGGTCGCCACATGGGTGCGGTGCGCCTGCGCGGCACCGACCTGATGCAGCTGAGCGAGCGCGAGATGCGGCAGATCCGCGGCAACCGCATCTCGATGATCTTCCAGGAGCCGATGACCTCGCTGAACCCGGTGCTCACCGTGGGCCGGCAGATCGCCGAGACGGTGCAGCTGCACCAGAAGGCCAGCCGCGCCGAAGCGCTGCAGCGCGCGGTCGAGATGCTGCGGCTGGTGCAGATTCCGGAGCCCGAGCGGCGCGTGAACGAATACCCGCACCAGCTCTCGGGCGGCATGCGCCAGCGCGTGATGATCGCGCTGGCCCTGGCCTGCAACCCCGAGGTGCTGATTGCCGACGAGCCCACCACCGCGCTCGACGTGACCATCCAGGCGCAGATCCTCGACCTCATCAAGCGCCTGCAGAAAGAGCTGGGCATGGGCGTGGTGATGATCACGCACGACCTGGGCGTGGTGGCCGAGAGCTGCGACCGCGTCGTGGTCATGTACGCGGGCAAGAAGGTCGAGGAGGCCGACGTGGTCGACCTGTTCGACCGCCCTCTGCACCCCTACACCCGCGCGCTGATGGCCTCGATGCCTGCGATGAGCACGTCGAGCACGCGGCTGCACGAGATCCCGGGCATGGTGCCCGCCGCGCACGAGCTGGGTCGCGGCTGCGCATTCGCTGCACGTTGCGCGCAGGCACGCGAACGCTGCCGCCGCGAGACACCGCCGCTGTCCACGCAGGGCGAAGGCCACGTGGTCGCTTGCTTCGCAGTGCAGGAACAGTGGGCAGAGCGTACCGAGACCGCCGAGGTGAGCGCATGACGACAACAACGACGACAACCCCACCCGCCGCCAAGGCGCCGCTGCTGCAGGTGCGCGAACTGCGCAAGCACTACATCGCGCCGCGCCGCTGGCTGCGCCCGACCAAGCCGGCGATCCAGGCGGTCGACGGCGTGTCGTTCAACGTCGGGCACGGCGAGACGCTGTCGCTGGTCGGCGAGTCGGGCTGCGGCAAGACCACCACGGCCAAGTCGGTGATGCGGCTGGTCGAGCCCACCTCGGGCTCGGTGCGACTCGACGGCGAAGAACTGCTGACCCTGCCGGCCCATGCGATGCGCCAGCGCCGGCGCGACCTGCAGATCATCTTCCAGGACCCGTATGCCTCGCTGAACCCGCGCCTCACGGCCGGCGACATCGTGGCCGAGCCGCTGCGCAATTTCGGCGACGTGTCGGTGGCCGAGCGGCGCGAGCGCGTGCAGTGGCTGTTCTCGCGCGTCGGCCTGCGGCCCGAGGCGGCGAAGAAGTTTCCGCACGAGTTCTCCGGTGGCCAGCGCCAGCGCCTGGGCATCGCGCGCGCACTGGCGCTGAACCCCAAGCTGATCGTCTGCGACGAACCGGTGTCGGCGCTCGACGTGTCGGTGCAGGCGCAGGTGGTCAACCTGCTGATGGACCTGCAGGCCGAGTTCGGCATTGCCTACCTCTTCGTCGCACACGACCTCGCGGTGGTGCGCCACATCAGCCACCGTGTGGCCGTGATGTACCTCGGCCACATCGTGGAGATCGCCGACCGCGACACGCTGTTCTCGGCGCCCCGGCATCCGTACACCGAGATCCTGCTGTCGGCCGTGCCGGTGCCCAACCCGCGCACGCCTGCGAAGCGCCTGCTGCTGCAGGGCGATCCGCCGAGCCCGGCCAATCCGCCGTCGGGCTGCCGCTTTCACACGCGCTGCCCGATGGCGCAAGCCGTGTGCAAGGAGAAGACACCCGAGCTGAGCGAACGCCCTTCGTCCTCCCACAGCGGCGCGTCCAGCCACTGGGTTGCCTGCCACTTCCGTTGAAAGCACTGCCTCCATGACCGACAAGACACCCCACTACGACCTGCTGATCCACGGCGGCACCGTGATCGACGGCACCAAGGCCCCGCGCTTCGACGCCGACATCGGCATCGTCGGCGGGCGCATCGCCGCCATCGGCAAACTCGTCGGCCACACGGCCGACCAAAAGCTCGACGCCACCGGCCGCATCGTCGCGCCGGGCTTCATCGACTCGCACACGCACGACGACCAGGCCGTGCTGTCGCATGCGCAGATGCCGTTCAAGGTGTCGCAGGGCGTGACCACGGTGGTGGCGGGCAACTGCGGCATCAGCGCCGCGCCGCTGCGCCACGACATGGACCTGCCGATGCCGCTGAGCCTGCTCGAGTCGCCCGCCGAAGGCCGCTTCACGAGCTTCGCCGCCTACCTCGACGCGCTGCGCGCCACGCCCTCGTCGGTGAACGTGGCGGCCATGGTCGGCCACTCGACCCTGCGCGCCGTGACCATGTCCGACCTCGACCGCCCCGCCAACGACAGCGAGATCGCCGCCATGCAGGCGCTGGTCGAAGAAGCGATGCAGGCCGGCGCGATCGGCCTGTCCACCGGCACCTTCTACCCGCCGGCCGTGAAGGCGACGACCGAAGAGATCATCGAGGTCGGCCGCCCGCTCACGTCGCGCAAGGCGCTGTACGTGACCCACATGCGCGACGAGAGCGACCGCGTGATGGAGCCGCTGGAAGAAACCTTCCACATCGGCCGCGCGCTCGACATCCCGGTGGTCGTGTCGCACCACAAGGTGCAGAACACGCAGAACTTCGGCAAGAGCAAGGTCACGCTGCCCTTCATCCAGGAAGCAATGAAGCACCAGTGCATCGGGCTCGATTGCTATCCGTATACCGCAGGCTCCACCATGATCCGCACCGACCGCGGGATGATGGACGGCCGCGTGCTCATCGCCTCCAGCGTGCCGCACCCCGAATGCGCGGGTCGCGACCTGAAGGACATCGCGGCCGAATGGGGCGTGTCGGGCGAAGAGGCGGCCCAGCGCCTGTCGCCCGGCAGCGCCATCTATTTCATGATGGACGAAGACGACGTGCAGCGCATCCTCGCGTTCGACGAGACCATGATCGGCTCCGACGGCATCCCGCTGGGCGACAAGCCGCATCCGCGCCTGTGGGGCACCTTCCCGCGCGTGCTGGGGCACTACAGCCGCGACGTGGGACTGTTCCCGCTGGAGACGGCCGTGTGGAAGATGACCGGGCTCACGGCACGCAATTTCGGCCTGCACGAACGCGGCGCACTCAAGATCGGTCATCACGCCGACGTGGTGGTCTTCAATGCCGCGACGGTGCGCGACACCGCGAACTACGACACGCCGACGCAGCCTGCGGAAGGCATCGATGCCGTGATCGTGAACGGCGCCCTCACGTGGCGCCACGGCGTGCACAGCGGTGCGCGCAACGGCCAGGTCATCGTGCGCCGAGATGCGCAAGCGAGCTGACCCGGCCCCGGTCCCCTTCCAGAGATACCACGGAACCGGCTTCGCCGGGCCGTAGGTATCGCCCCCTGCAAGGGGGAAGGAGTAGCGACACGAAGTGCGCGAAGCCTGGGGGTGCGCCTAATCCGGCGCGTTCATCACGCGATCGAACTCTTCGTCGGCCGGCACGTTGTCGGCATCGAGTTCGCTGGCATCGGTGAGGTCGATGCCCGTTTCGTCCGACAGGTCGTCGGACGCATCGGCTTCGAGTTCGTCGAAGTCGTCGGCAGGCGTGTTGTCCTCTTCGTCGTCTTCGGACGACGAGGCGGAGCGCGCGGTGGCATCGGCTTGGGGCGTCATGATCGAATTCCTCGGCAGATGGGTGAACGGCCCTCTATGGTGCGCCTGTTTTGGCCGTTGCGGTTCATCCGATGCGCCGCATCGATGTGTCGGAAAGTGTCGCGCCGCGCGCGCAAGGCCGGCCTCGCGCGTCTTCAATCCTTGTGGACGTGGCCGTGCTCGCCGTGGCCCGGGTCGTCGTGGCCGTGGTCGTGCCCGTGTTCGCCGTGCGCGAGCCGGCTCACCAGCGTGACCAGCAGGATGCCGGCCGCCAACCACGCGATCTGCGCCGCGGTCTGGCGCGCGGGCAGGCGCTTTTGCAGTTGCGGAATCAGGTCGGCCAACGCCACGTAGACGAAGCTGCTGCCCGCCAGCACCAGGAAGTACGGCAGCCAGCCATGCAGCTGGTCGACCAGCCACCAGCCCGCGATGCCGCCGAGCATGGTCATCGTGCCGGCCAGCGACACCTTGACCAGCGCCGCACGCGAATTGGCCGAGCTCTGGCGCAGCACGACGAGGTCGCCGATGTGGTGCGGCACCTCGTGCGCGAGCACGGCCAGCGCGGCCACCAGGCCCAGGCGGATGTCGGCGACGAAGGCCGAGGCGATCAGGATGCCGTCGCCGAAGCAGTGCACGCTGTCGCCGGTGAGCACGGCCCAGCCGCCACCGCCTGTGGTGGGGACGTGGTTGTGGTTGTGGGCGTGGCCGTGGGCGTGCGAATGGCCGTGATGGTCGTGGCCGTGGTGATCGTGCGCGCCCTCTTTCGCCGGGGCGGCATCGCCATGGTGGTGTTCATGCCCGTGGTGCCACAGCTCGGCCTTGTCGAGCAGGAAGAAGAACACCAGCCCGAACAGCAGCACCGCGAACAGCAGCGCCGGTTCGATGCGGCTTTCGAAGGCCTCGGGCAGCAGGTGCATGAAGGCAGTAGCCAGCAGTGCGCCGGCCGCCAGGCTCAGCAGGTGCTGCGGGTTCACGCCGCCCCCTCCGCTGCGCACGCCCACGCGCAGCAGCAGGGCCGCGAGCCAGACGCTTCCGATGCCGGCGACCAGGGTCGCCACGAGAATCACTATCAAATTCATAGCTGCTTGCGCAAGAGGAACGGCCACTGAAACCATTTCCGGGCCGTGTTCCGATCATAAAAAGAGAAAGGCCGTCACGTCGGACGGCCTTCGGCGGAGGGTGGCTACGGGGCGCCGACGCGGTCAGGCGACTCCATTGGCTTTGAACCAGGCCGTGGCACGCTGCCAGCCGTCGTCCGCGGCGCTCTTGACGTAGCTGGGACGGTAGTCGGCGTGGAACGCGTGGCCTGCTTCGGGGTACACGACGAAGCTCGATGCCTTGGCCGCCGGGGTTCCAGTGGCCAGAGCAGCTTTCATCTTATCAACCGTGTCAAGGGGGATTCCTTGATCTTTTCCGCCGTACAGGCCGAGCACCGGCGCTTGCAGGCTGGCGGCGATGTCGACGGGGTGTTTCGGCTGCAATTCGCTCGCCTGCCCGACCAGCCGGCCGTACCAGGCCACGCCGGCCTTGACCTTGCCGGTGGCGGCATAGAGCCACACGATGCGCCCGCCCCAGCAGAAGCCGGTGATGCCGGCCTTGCTGGTGTCGCCGCCGTTGGCCTTGGCATAGGCCAGGGCGCCGTCCAAGTCGGCCATGACCTGCGCGTCGGGCACCTTGGTGACGATGTCGGCCTGCAGCTTGGGGATGTCGGTGTAACCGCGCGGATCGCCCTGGCGCGCGTACAGCTCGGGTGCGATGGCCAGGTAGCCGAGCTTGGCGAAGCGGCGGCAGGTGTCGGCGATGTACTCGTGCACGCCGAAGATCTCCTGGATCACCAGCACCACCGGCAGCCCGGTCTTGCCGGCCGGTGCAGCGGCGTAGCCGGGCACCTCGAAGCCGTTGACGGTGTACTTGATCGGACCGGCCTTCAGGCCGTCGGCCGGGGTGGCAATGGCCGTCTGCGCGGCCACCGGCAGCACGGCGGCGGCGTAGCCCACACCGATGGCGGCCTTGAGCGCGGTGCGGCGCGTGGCCCCCTGCTCGGTGCTGTCGCCGGGGCGAAGCGAATCGAATTCGGAACGGTTGTCGTCGAAGGAGGTCATGCGAAGGCTCCGGTTGAATCGTCTGACAAGGGGGTGGCGCGTAGAAAAACGCACGCAGCAATGTAGGCGAAATCGAGCCGGGCCGTGTGACCGGGCGGTAAAGCGGCCGGGTATCTCCGGCTGCCGTCAGGCGCCGTAGGCCCGCCGCGCCAGCGCTTCGGCCAGCACCTGGGCCGGGTCGACCAGGCGCAGCCCTGCCACCGCGGCCGAGCCCTGCAAGCCCAACGGCACCTCGGTGCAGCCCATGATGATCGTGACCGGGCCGTGGCGCTCTGCCAGCCGCAGCGCGACCTCGGAGAAGCAGCGTTCGGCCAGCGGCAGGTTGCCGGCCTTCACGCCCTCGAAGATGCCACGCATGATGGTCTGGCGCTCGTCGGCCAGCGGTACGTGGCAGCCCAGGCCCGCCTCGGCCAGCGCCTCTTCATACAGCCGCACGCGGTAGGTGCCTTCGGTGGCCATCAGCGCCACCTCGGTGGCGCCCTGCGCGGCCAGTTGCTGTGCGGTTTCTCGCGCCATATGCAGCAGCTCGACCTGCGGAAAGCGCGCCTGCAGGCTCCCATGCCACGCATGCGCCGTGTTGCAGGCGATGGCCACGGCGCGGCTGCCGAGTGCGGCCAGCCGGCCCAGCGCCTGCAGCATGGGCTCCAGCGGCTGGTGCGCGCCCTGCTCGGCCGAGGCCAGCGCGCCGGTGCGGTCGGGCACCGGCACCTGCGCGAGCCAGTGTTCGGGAAAGGACTGGTCGCGCACCGGCTCGCCGCGCGCGCGCATCTGCTGCGCGCAGGCCTGCACGAAGAGCCGGACGAAGTCGGCGCCCGCCGCGGGGCCCATGCCCCCCAAGATGCCAACTACGTTTGTCGAGACCATGATCTTTCTCTGTTTCAGGAATACCGCGGAACCGGCTTTGCCGGGCCGCCGGTATTGCCCCCGGTAGGGGATTGGCGTAGCGACACGAAGTGCGCGCAGCCTGGGGGCGAACTCAAGTTGCTGGTTTGTCGCTGAAGGCTTTCAGGTTCTCTTTGAGCTGGTCGCTCATCGGCAGATTCAGCGGCACGTTCTTCGGCGGGATCGGCTGCATGAACCACTTGGTGTAGAGCTTCTCGAACTCGCCGCTCTTCATCATGGCGGTGAAGGTGTCGTCCACCAGCTTCTTGAAGGCCGGGTCGTCCTTGGGCAGCATGCAGGCATAGGGCTCGACCTGCAGCGACTCGCCCACCACTTCGTAGTCGGCCGGGTTCTTCGAGTTGGCGATCAGGCCGAACAGCAGGATGTCGTCCATGGCGAAGGCCACGGCGCGGTCGTTCTCGACCAGCAGGAACGCGTCGGCGTGGTCCTTGCCGAGCACGATGTCCATGCCGAGGTTCTTCTCGGCGTTGTACTTGCGCATGACCAGCGCGTTGGTCGTGCCGGTGGTGCTGGCCACGGTCTTCTTCGCGAGGTCGGCGTAGTCCTTGATCTTCGAAGACTTCTTCGTCAGCAGGCGCGTGCCCGTGTAGAAGTGATTGACCGCGAAGGCCACGTCCTTGCCGCGTGCGGTGTTGTTGGTGGTGGAGCCGCACTCCAGGTCGACCGTGCCGTTGGTGATCAGCGGGATGCGGTTCTGCGAGGTGACCGCCATCAGTGCGACCTGCAGGTTGGGCTTGTTCAACTTCTTCTTCACCGCTTCGACCACGGCGTTGGAGAGTTCCACCGAGAACCCGATCGGCTTGTTCGGGCCGTCCAGGTAGCTGAAGGGCACCGACGACTCGCGGTAGGCGAGCGTGATCTTGCCGGACTCGGCGATCTTGGCGAGCGTGTCGGCGGCTTGCGCGGCCGGTGCCGTGAAGAGAACCGCAGCTGCCAGGGAAGCCATCAAAACGGAGAGTTTCATTCGAGCCTTCATTCGGTTGGATTGAACAGACAACCAGTGTAAGAAGGAGTGACACATCGGGACAATTCCAATTAACCCCGGGGTCATGCCCAAAGGTTATGGGCTGGGTTCTTTTGGCATTTCCGGCCGATGCGGGCGCCCTCTACAGTCGCACGCTGTCTTCTTCACTTCCGAAAGTTGCCTCCATGCATGTGTGCGTGCTCGGCGCCGGCATCGTGGGCCTGGCGACCGCCTGGCAACTCGAACGCCAGGGCCACCAGGTCACGGTGATCGACCGCGCGACGCCCGGCGCGGGCGCCAGCGGCGGCAACGGCGCGCAGCTCAGCTACTCGTACGTGCAGCCGCTGGCCGATCCGTCGATCTGGAAGCAGCTGCCCAAGCTGCTGTTCTCCCCCACCTCGCCGCTGAAGCTGCGCCCGCAGCTCGACCCGCTGCAATGGCGCTGGGGCCTGGGCTTCCTCGGCGCCTGCAACGCCGAGACCTCACGCGACACCACCGCGCAGCTGCTGGCGCTGGCAGCCGCGAGCCGCACCGGCTTCGAGGCCATGCAGGCCGACATCGCGCCCGACTGCGATTTCTCCGCCACCGGCAAGCTGGTGCTCTACGCCAGCGAGGCCTCGCTGGCCGGTGCGCGCGCGCAGGTCGAACTGCAGCGCCGCATGGGCAGCGAGCAGCGCATCGTCACGCCCGACGAGTGCGTGGCCATCGAGCCCGCGCTTGCGGACTACCGCGGCCAGATGGCGGGCGCGGTCCACACGCCGAGCGAGTGCGCGGCCGACTGCCTCAAGGTGTGCGCGGAACTGATGCGCGCCTTGAGCGCGCGCGGCGTGCGTTTTGTGCTCGGCGCCGACGTGCACGGCTTCGCGCGCAGTGAAGGACACAAGGGACGCATCGCGGCGGTGCAGACGAGCGAAGGCGACATCGAAGCCGATGCCTTCGTGATGGCGCTGGGCTCGGCCTCGCACAAGCTCGGCCGCGCGCTCGGCGCCTACCTGCCGGTGTACCCGCTCAAGGGCTACAGCATCACGGTCGACGTCGACCCCGCGCCCGGCGCGGCACCGCGCGTGAACGTGACGGACAGCGCGCGCAAGGTGGTCTTCGCGCGCATCGGTTCGCGCCTGCGCGTGGCGGGCATGGCCGAACTCGTGGGACACGACGCGAGCATTCCGGCCACACGCATCGAGACGCTGGCCGATGCCACGCGCGCGGTGTTCCCGCACGCGAGCCGCCTGGCCGAACTGCACCCCTGGACCGGCATGCGCCCCGCCACGCCGAAGGGCCTGCCGATCATCGGGCGGCTGCCGCATGCGCCGTCGAACATGCTGTTCAACACCGGCCACGGCGCGCTGGGTTTCACGCTGGCCTTCGGCTCGGCGCAGCGGATCGCGCAGGCGCTGGACGCTGCGGCCCCGCTGCGCTCCTGAGCTTGCGGCCCAGGCGCCGCCAGCCGATCACCACGCCCGTCAGGCTCAGCAACGCACCGCCCGCACTCAGCGCGATCAGCAGCACATCCCACAGCGGACGGTGTTCGAGCAGCGGCAGCCAGTCCCAGCTGTGCAGCATCGCGAACAGCCAGCGGCTCAGCCGGCGCGTGCGGTCGCTGCGGCCCAACACCGCGCCGGTCTGCGGATCGACGTGGACCCACGTGGCGTGCGTGTCGGCGAACACCACGCGCCAGACGGGCAACGGCTTCTCGCTGCCGCCGGTCATGGTGTGCGCCTCGCGCGTGTAGTAGTGGCTGTCGTAGGCGGTCAGCACGTCGATGCGTGCCACGGGGTCGGGCAGCAGTTGCGCGACGACGGTGCGCAGCGTCGCGGGGTCGATCTGGTGCGGCTGGGCGCTGGCCGCGTCGCGCACCAAGGGCCGACCGCTCGCGGTGCTGGCGAGCACCAGCGTCTGCCCTGCCGCGCGCACCCAGCGCAGTTCGCGGATGTCGCCGCGCGTGGATGCCAGCAATGTGGCGGGCGCTGCATCGCCCGCGTCAACGACCAGCGGCCCGCCCTGCATCGCTTCGGTGCGCAATGCCGGCGCACCGCTGTCGAACACGCGCCAGGGGTTCATCGACATCAACCCGCTGAAGATCCACGTCAGCGTGATGAGCGCGAACAGCAGCCCGCTGATGTGATGCCAGCGCATCATCGTGCCCTGGTACGGCGAGTGCGAGCCGCTCTTGTAGGTGCGCCGGAAGCGCCAGCGCATCACGCCCACCACCGTGCCCGTGAGCGTGACGGCGATGCCGACGATCGACAGCCAGTTGACGATGTCGGCCCAGTAGCGGTCCAGGCCCGTGCCGCGCAGCGGGTACAGCCAGTGGATCCAGGCGCCGGCGTAGTTCCACAGCCGCTCGGCGCGCGGCGCGTCGCGCACCACCTCGCCGGTGCGGCCCGAGATGTACAGCCGCGTGGATGGCGCATCGGACAGGTCGACCACATGCAGCGGGCGGTGCGCATCGAGCCCGCGCGAATGGGTGAAGGCGTCTTCGTCGATGGTGCCCCGGTACGCGAGCACCACGCCCTCGCCCGCATAGGTCTGCGCGCTCAGGAGTGCGCGGGTACGGTCGACCTCGCGCAGCACCGCGCCGGTCTGTGCATCGACGACGACCACGCCGCGCCCCGGCGGCGAACGGCGCGCACCAGGTTCTGCCGCGCGCGCCGGCACCGCGAGGTACACCGCCTGCCCGCCGCTGGCCACAGCCAGCCGCAGGTCCTGCAACGGCCCCGCGATGCCGGCCGCTTCGAGCGCCTGCCGCGGGCCCAGCAACGACACCGAAGCATCGAGCGGCGGCAGGTGCTGCAATCGCTCGGCCTCGGTGAGCTTCGGGTAGCCCACGTACATCATCACCACGCCCGAGACGAACCACATCGCGAAGAAGGCGCAGACGACCACGCCGAGCCAGCGATGAATCAGGAACAACCAGCGCTTGGCATGCATGGCGGTGCTCTCCCGGTTCAGAAGCTCACGCGCAACGACACATCCGCCGTGCGCGGTGCGCCGAGGTAGGCGAAGCCGGCGCCGACGTTCGCGGCATACACGCGATCGGTCGCATTGCGGATGCGGCCCACCACTGTCACCGTCCGGTTCACCTGCCAGCTCAGCCCGAGATCGAGCAGCGTGTAGCCGGGCCAGTGCATCGTGTTGGCGGCATCGGCGTACACCTTGCCGACATGCCGCACACCCGCCGTGGCCTGCAGGCGCGGCGTGAAGGCGTACGACACCCACAGGTTCGCGACCACCGCCGGCGTGTTGGTCGGCGTGCGGCCCGCGAGCGACACACCGCCCTGCCGGAACTGCTCATAGCGCGCATCGACATACGTGAGGTTGCCCTGCAGCGACCACTGCGGCGTGGGCTGCAGCCCGAGCGCCAGCTCCACGCCCTTGGACGATTGCTCGCCGACCAGCACCGTGAGCGCGCTGTTGACCGGGTCCTGCGTCGCGATGTTCTTGCGCCGGATGCTGTAGGCCGCGAGCGTCGCCGTGCCCTTGCCCTGCCAGAAGTCGAGCTTGGTGCCGACCTCGACCTGCTGGCCGGTGGTGAGCTCGCTGTTGTTGCGCACGTCGGCGAACGACGCGGTCGACAGCACGCCCGACGGCGGATCGGCCGCCGTGGCGTACTGCGCGTAGAGGTTGGCGCCGGGCGCGAAGTCCCACACCAGGCCGATACGGCCGGTGGTGGGTTGGTAGCCGCGATGGAAGGTGGCCGGGTTCGACGCATCCACGGTGCGGCGGTTGACCAGGTCGAGATCGATGCGTTCGTGACGCAGCGCCGTCACAAGGCGCAGCGACGGCTGCAGCGCGGTGCGGTTCTCCAGGTACAGCGCGGTGGTCCGCACCTTGTTGTTGCGGTCGGGCCGGAAGCCCGGCGTCATGCCCGGCACGTCGAAGAAGCGCTCGGTGGCGAAAACGTACGGGTTCACCGTGCTCACGGTGCCGGACAGGCTGTTGGGAAAGCGCGTCTGCCGGTTCACGCTGAAGTCCAGCCCGAAAGACCAGTCGCTCTTCAGCCCGCCGATCTGTCCCCTGTAGATGCCTTCGATGCGGTTGCCCCACACGTCCTGGTCGTGCCGCTGCAGCAAGGCGCCCGAGCGGATGACCGCCGTGTTGCGTGCGTTGTAGCGGTAGTTCTCGACGTTGCGGTAGTCGCGCAGCGCGTCGTAGGCATAGAAGGTGTTCCTGAACTGCAACGCATCGCTGGCTTGCCATTCCGTGACCGAGCGCAGCCACTGCACGCGCTGCGCGTAGAGGCCATCGGCACTGTTGTAGTTCTTGAAGCGGGTCCCGCGGTCGATGCGCATCTCGCCGCCCGCCGGGTTCAGCACGGGCGTGCCCCAGTAGGGCCGTGTGACGTCTTCGTCCTGGTACTCGTAGGCCAGCGTGTGCTTCACGCCACCGCCGAAGTCCGACAGCAGCGAGGCCGCGAGCTGCGTCGACTTGTTCTTCGTGCCGTCGGTCCAGCCGTTGGCATCGCGGTGGTTCACGTCGATGCGCGCGTAGTGGCTGCCCGCGCCGCCGTCACCGGCGATGCGGCGGTTCAGGCCGAAGGAGGCTTCCTTCAGGTTCTGGGTGCCGAGCCGCAGCTGCGCCTCGGCGAAGTCGCTGCGCTCGGGGGTCTTGGTGATGTAGTTGATCGAACCGCCCAGCGCGCCCGAGCCGAACAGGAAGCTCGACGGGCCGCCGATGGCCTCGACGCGGTCGTAGATCCAGCTGTCCACCGGACGGGCCGCGATCGAATACTGCAGGTTGATGCCGTTGAACAGCTGCGCGATCGATCCGCTGCCGAAGCCTCGGTAGCTCACGCCGACGTTGCCGGGCGCATCGTGCGCGGTCACACCGGGCACGGCGCGCAGCGCCTCTTGCGTGTTCTGCGCGCCGCGCGCATCGAGCACCGAACGGTTCACCACCGTGACGGACGCGGGCGTCTCGCGCGGCGTCAGGCCCAGGCGGCTCGCGGTGTCGGCGGGCGTGTCGAGATCGATCCGTCCGTTGGGGCGCGGGGCGTCGTCGGCCACCTCGATCAGGGGCAACGAAGACATGGCAGTCTGGGCTTGAACAGGCAGATGGGCAGCACCGAACAAGGCAAGCAACCCCAGGGCGGGGGCACGGGAAAGGGTAGGCATGGCATCTCTCTTGCGGCGGCGCTTGCGAGAAACGTTGAAGCGCAACGCCGGCCGCACAACGACCGGGAACGCACCGCGCAGCCCGTTCAGGCGGCGTCAGGTGCAGGAAGGACGGGGTTCAGGAGAGATGCGTGGGCGGCCCGCGCGCCGGCAGCGGCGAGGCCGTGGCTGCCGCGAGGCGGGCAGCGGGAATCGATTGCAGCGCGCGGCCCAGCGGCAGCGGCGTGGGCAGCGTCACCTGCACGGCGGCGGGCGGCGGGCCGGAGACCATGCACAGCGGGCAATCCATCGCCGCCATGCCGACTTCGGTGGCACCGTCGTCGCCCTGCACGATGAGCTTGACGGTGCCCGCGGCGGAGCACACCAGCTCCATCGCCTGCGGGTTCACGAGCGGCGAGGCGCCCGCAACCAGCAACGACGCCATGAACCACGCCAGCACCAGACGGTGCATTGCGCAGAAGGTTCGAAGGGCGTGCATGGGCGCGGATTATGGCGCGAGGCGAATGCCCCGCATCTTTTTCAGGCGGTCTGCTCGATGGCCTCGCGCATGCAGCGCGTGATGCCGCGCACTGCGACCGAATCGGGCCGGCCCGCGAAGCGCAGCGCGCGCACCGGCACCGGAATGTGCGGCTCCAGCGTCAGCACGTCGACCTTGGTGCGATCGGCCGAACGCGCCGTGCAGCCGTCGACCAGCGCCACGCCCAGCCCGTGATGCGCCATGGCCAGGGCCGCGTGGTAGGTCTGCACCGTGACCACGGCCTGCTGGAAGCCCACGCCGGCCTGCCGGCAGGCCTGGCTCAGGCTGGTGCCGACCGGGTCGCGGCCGTCGAGGCCGATCACCGGGCGGTCGATGAGGTCGTGCAGCGCCACCGAGCCATTGCGCACCAGCGCGCGCGGCAGCATGCCCTTGGGCGCGACGCACACCATGCGGCTGTCGGCCAGAGTTTCCTGCGTGAGCGAAGGATGCACGGCGGGGCTGAAAGCAAAGCCCACGTCGGCTTCCTGCAGCAGCAGCGCCGACATGATCTGCGGTGAGTGCAGCGACTCGACCGTGATCGCATAGCCCGGATGCATCTCGCGGAAAGCCTTGAGCGCGCGCGGCAGGATTTCGTAGCTCAGCGCGAGCACGCTGAGGATGCGCAGCTCGCCGGTGTCGTTGCCCGCGCGCAGGTTCGCCGCCAGGCGCTGCACCTCGTCGAGCTGCGCGAAGAGCCGCTCGATGTGCGGATACAGCGTGAGCGCCTCGATGGTCGGCGTGAGCCGCCCCTTGGCGCGCTGGAACAGCGGAAAGCCCAGCTGCAGCTCGGCGTGCTGCAGCGTGCGGCTCACGGCCGGCTGCGTGATGTTGATCAGCCGCGCAGCCGCGCTCACGCTGCCCGCGAGCATGATCGCGTTGAAGACCTCGATGTGGCGCAGCCGCATGGCCGACAGTGGTGGGTGACGCTCAGCGGACGGTGGTCTTGCCGGTGGCGATGTCCATCACCATGCGCACACCCAGGTACAGGCGAGGCTCGATGGAATCGATCAGCACGTACTCCGCATCCGCCGTGTGCGCGCCGAAGCCCTGCAGGCCGAAGCGCTCGATGACCGGAGCCTTCGTCTTGAGCGAGGCGAATGCCGCGTCGGTGCCACCACCGGCCGCCTTGTCGTCCGCGCCCAGCGGGCGGCCCAGCTCATCCTTGTAGATCGCCTGCGCATGCTTGGCCAGCGCGCGCGAGGCGTCGGTGGCTTCCAGCGGCGGACGGCGGCGCTCGAACTTCAGCTCGACCTTGGCATCGGGCACCAGCTGCTTCTTCACGCGCTCGTTGACCTGCTGCTCGATGCGGTCGTAGTCGGCCACCTTGAGCACGCGCACGTCGGCGCCCGCCGTGGCGCTGGCCGGGATCACGTTGCGGTTGGTGCCTGACTTGGAGATGGTCCAGTTCATCTTCAGGCCCGTGGCCGGGTCGGACAGATCGCGCATCTGCAAAATTTGATGCGACAGCTCGTACAGCGCGTTCACGCCCAGCTCGGGCGCCGAGCCCGCATGCGAGGCCTTGCCCGAGACGTTCAGCATGACCGAGGCGATGCCCGCAGTGGCCAGCGAGAGCTTGTCGTCCTTGATCGATGCGCCCTCGAACGACAGCACGGCATCGTGCTCTCCGCCCAGCTTGGTGAGCAGCGCGCGCGAACCCGGAGAGCTGATTTCCTCGTCGCCGTTGATCAGCACGGTGAGCGTGCCGTAGTCCTTGAACTTCAGCGCCTGCAGCATGGCCACGAGGTGCGTGATGACGGCCACGCCCTGCTTGTCGTCGGCGATGCCCAGGCCATAGGCCTTGTCGCCGTCGATGCGGAACGGTTGCTTGTTGAGCATGCCGACGGTGTAGACCGTGTCCATGTGCGCGATGAGCATGATCTTCTTCGTGCCCGTGCCCTTGAAGGTGGCGCGCACCACGCGGCCGATTTTCTCGGGCGTGTCTTCCATGCGGTAGGCCCCGGCGCTCGGGTCGATCAGCTCGACCTCGCCGCCCAGCGCCTTGAACTTGGCGGCGATGAGGTCGGAAATCTTCTCCAGACCTTCGATGTCGCGGCTGCCCGATTCGATGGAGACCAGCTCCTTCAGCGTGTCGAGCAGCGGTTGCTTCTGCGCAGCGGCCAGCTCGGCGATGCGCTGGTCGGGCGCTGCCGCGGCGGCACCGGCCAGCAGCATCGGCAGCAGTGCGCGAACAAGCGTGCGGGAGGGGTGGAAAAGCATGTCGTGGTCTCCTGAGGGTGTGTGGGCGGGGTTGTCGGATACGGGACGCAGCGGCCCGCGGGCGCTCACTCGCGCACGAGCCGGACCCCGAGGCGCGCGGGCCAAGCCTCGCAATATATGTCACCGCCGCCGCCCAGCACCCAGCCGCCGAGCGCTGCGCGGGCGGTCGAGCTTGCGGGGCTGCCGCCGCAGACGCTGGAAGAGCGATAGCCCGCGCGCAGCAGCTGCGCGCCCGATGCCGGAAAGTCGGCGGCGGGGATGTCCAGCTTCTTGAACCAGCGCTCGGGCAGGCTGTTCACCTCCTTGATGGTGGGCAGGCGCCAGCCCTGCTGCCGGCTCGCCAGCAGCAAGGCCTGCACCTGGTTGTAGCCCCGGGCCGTCCCGGTGCAGCGCTTGCCGTTCCACACCTGCGGCTCTTCGCAGCGGCGCCATGCCAGGCCGGTATGGCGGTCCTCGACCACACCGCCGGGCACGCCGCGCTCATCGGGTGCTTCGTGCCAGCGGCCGGTCTCCGGCGGCTCCGCGCCCCGCACCAGACGGATGAACAGCGGCTGCGGCTTGCGCTCCATCCTGCGGTTGCAGCTGTACACAAAGCCCGTAATGAAATTCACGCACCAGATGCGGCTCTGGTCGTCGGGCTCCGAGGTCAGGTAGTTCCCCGGCACCGTGTTCGGAAACCAGCGCACATCGACGATCACGTGTCGGGCCAGCGGCAGCCCGAGCTGCAGGTCGGGGTTCGTCTTCCCGCCCAGGTCGACCAGGCCATGCAGCTCGGCCACCGTGGGCAGGCGCCAATCGGCGTAGCCGCACAGGCGCATCGCGTTGACCTGCGCCACGTAGGCCATCGCGTCGCCCGGTCGGGCATCGCCGTAGTAGGAATAGGCGTCGGTGTTGGCCCGGCTGCCCGGCGCCGGCTCATGCTGCAGACCGTAGGTGCTGAGCAGCGTGCCGGTGCCCTGCGGACCGAAGGTGGTCATCATCCAGTGCAGCTTGCCGCTGTCGGGCTTGCCCTCCCAGACCAGGCCCGAGGCCCGGTCGCGCACGCACGAGGTCAAGGGGTAGCCGGCCACGGCCTCGTAGTGGGGGCGGGCCGTGCCTGGCATGCCGTCCTGCTTGGGGATCAGGGTCAGCGGTCCGGTGTCCGCGCAGGCCTGGGGCGTCGGCCAGCCGTCCAGCTTCGGGTCCAGGGTCAGGCAGGTCTGCACGCCGGTCGGCGGCACCTTCGCCATCTCACCGGCCACGGCAGGCGCAGTGACCAATGCGGCCAGGGCACCTGCCGTGGCGAGGACCCGCGCCAGGCTCAATGCGCCTTGTCCCAGTTGGGACCGACGCCGATCTCGGCGAGCAGCGGCACCTTGAGCGCCGCCACGCCGGCCATCAGGCGCGGGATTTCGGTGCGCACCCATTCGACCTCGGCCTCGGGCACTTCGAACACCAGTTCGTCATGCACCTGCATGATCATTCGGGTGCCGCGCTTCTCGGCGTCGAGCACGTTCTGCACCTTGACCATGCTGAGCTTGATGAGGTCGGCCGCCGTGCCCTGCATCGGCGCGTTGATGGCCGCGCGCTCGGCGCCGCCGCGGCGCGGACCGTTGGGCGAGTTGATCTCGGGCAGGTACAGGCGCCGGCCGAACACGGTCTCGACATAGCCCTGCTCCTTGGCGAGCGCCTTGGTCTCGTCCATGTAGGCCTTCACGCCCGGGTAGCGCGCGAAGTAGCGTTCGATGTACGAAGCCGCGGCCTTGGTCTCGATGCCCAGGTTCTTCGCCAGCCCGAAGCTGCTCATGCCGTAAATGAGGCCGAAGTTGATGACCTTGGCGTAGCGACGCTGCTCGCTCGACACCTGGTCGGGCGTGGAGCCGAACACTTCGGCGGCCGTGGCGCGGTGCACGTCGACGCCGTCGGTGAAGGCGCGCAGCAGCGATGCGTCGCCGCTGATGTGGGCCATGATGCGCAGTTCGATCTGCGAGTAGTCGGCGCTGGCGATCACGCTGCCCGCCGGTGCCACGAAGGCTTCGCGCACGCGGCGGCCTTCGGGCGTGCGGATCGGGATGTTCTGCAGGTTGGGGTCGTTGCTGCTCAGGCGGCCCGTGACGGCCACGGCCTGCGCGTAGTGCGTGTGCACGCGACCGGTGCGCGGGTTGGCCAATTGGCCGAGCTTGTCGGTGTAGGTGCCCTTGAGCTTCGAGAGGCCGCGGTGCTCCAGGATCTTGGCGGGCAGCGGGTAGTCTTCCGCCAGTTTCTCCAGCACCTCTTCGTCGGTGCTGGGCGCGCCGCTCGGCGTCTTCTTGACGATGGGCAGGCCCAGCTTGGTGAAGAAGATCTCGCCGATCTGCTTGGGCGAACCGAGGTTGAAGGGCTGGCCCGCGATGTCGTAGGCCTCCTGCTCCAGCGCCATGATGCGCGTGCCGAGGTCGTGGCTCTGCGCGGCGAGCGTGGGCGCATCGATGAGCACGCCGTTGCGCTCGATGCGGTACAGCGCCTCGCTCGAATCCATTTCGAGCTGGTAGATGAAACGCAACTGCTCGTTCTTCTCCAGCTGGGGCCACAGCGTGCGGTGCACGTCGAGCGTCTGGTCGCTGTCCTCGCACGAATACTCGGCGGCCTTGGCGATGTCGACCTGGCTGAACGGGATCTGGTGCGCACCCTTGCCGCACAGGTCTTCGTACGAGATGCCGCTGCGTCCCAAATGGCGCTCGGCCAGGCTCGACAGGCCGTGCGGCTTGTGCACTTCGAGCACGTAGCTTTGCAGCATGGTGTCGTGCGCGTAGCCCTGCACCTCGATGCCGTGGTTGGCGAACACGTGGCGGTCGTACTTGATGTGCTGGCCGAGCTTCTTCTTCGCGTCGTTCTCGAGCCAGGGCTTCAGCTTGGCGAGCACCTCGTCGATCGGCAGCTGCGCGGGGGCGTCCGGGTAGTTGTGGGTCAGCGGGATGTACGCAGCCTCGCCCGGCGTGACGCTGAAGCTGATGCCCACGATCTGCGCGACCATCTCGTCGAGCGAGGTGGTCTCGGTGTCGATGGCCGTGAGTTCGGCGGCCTCGAGCTTCGCAAGCCAGGCGTCGAACTGCGACCATTCCATGATCGTGTCGTAGGCGAGGTTGCTCGCGGGCGCGGCCGCCTCCTGCGCGTCGAGTTCGGAAGGCTCGTCGAACAGGCCGCCCTGGTCGCGGTCGACCTTGGAGGCGGTCTTCTTTTTGGCGTTCTCTTCGATCAGCTCGGGTGGCACCTCTTGGGCTTCGAGCGACTTGACCAGGCTCTTGAAACCGAACTTCTCGTAGAAGGGCTTCAGCTCGGCCGTCTGCGGCGCGCCGACGGGCAGGCCTTCGAGCGACGGCAGGCCTTCGACATGACCGTTCAGATCGCAGTCGGTGCGGATGGTGACGAGGCGCCTGCTCAGCGGCAGCTTGTCGAGCGCCTGGCGCAGGTTTTCGCCGGCGGCGCCCTTCACCTCAGCCGCGCGTTCGACCAGCGCATCGAGCGAGCCGTATTCGAGCAGCCATTTCGCGGCCGTCTTGGGGCCGACCTTCGGCACGCCGGGCACGTTGTCGACGGTGTCGCCGATGAGCGTCTGGTAGTCGACCATGAGGCTGGGCGGCACGCCGAACTCGGCCGTCACGCCGGCGATGTCGCGCTTCTTGCCGTTCATCGTGTCGATGATGGTGATGTGCTCGTCGACCAGCTGGCTCAGGTCCTTGTCGCCGCTGGACACGATCACTTCGACGCCCTGCGCTGCCGCCACCTTGGCCAGCGTGCCGATCACGTCGTCGGCCTCGACGTCGGGCACCGTGAGCACCGGCCAGCCGAGCAGCTTGACCACTTCATGGATGGGGTCGATCTGGCTGCGCAGGTCGTCGGGCATCGGCGAGCGGTTGGCCTTGTACTCGGGGTACCAGTCGTCGCGGAAGGTCTTGCCGGGGGCGTCGAAGATGCAGGCCGCGTAGTCGGCGCGCACCTCGCGGCGCAGCGCGGTCATCATGTTGATCATGCCCCGGATCGCCCCGGTCGCCGGGCTCTTCGGGTCGCCGGGCACGGCGCGCAGATCGGGCATCGCGTGGAAGGCCCGGTACAGGTAGCTCGAGCCATCGACGAGCAGCAGCGTTTTCTTGTCGGTCATCGGGGCATTTTGCCGTGCCCGGAGCGGCGTCCGGAACGACGAAAGGGTCGGCTGGCGGCCGACACGCCGTCAGCGGGTGCGCGCCTACAATCCGCGCATGCCTAGCTCCCCACTCCTGGTCGCCCGCCGCATCCTGCTGGCGCTGGCTTTCGCCACCCCCTTTGCCGCCCTTGCGCAGGCGCCGGCCGCGCCCGCCGCCCAGCCGGCACCGGCGGAATCGCTACAAAATCAGGAGCAGGCCGACGGCCGGCGCAACCAGAAGGTCGAGCACATCCATACGGAAGACAGCGGCGCCTCGGTCGACGAGGTGCGCTATGGCGGCCGCACGCAGAGCATCAACGTCAAGCCCAAGTCGAACATGCCCGGCTACGAAGTGCTGCCCAACGACGGCGGCAGCGCCCGCCCCGGCACGAGCGGCGACGCGAACAGCGGCGGCAACGGCCCGCGTGTCTGGAACGTGCTGAAGTTCTGACCGTGACCTCGTCGTTCTCCTTCCCGGCCACCCTCTTCTCTCCCGCAGTCGCCGCCCGGCGCTGAGCATCCCCATGGCAGTTTTTACCGAAGTCCAGTTCGGCGAGGCAGACGCGCTCGTCCAGCGCCTTGGCATGGGCGCCCTGCGCGAACTGCGCGGCATCGAGGGCGGCATCGAGAACACCAACTACTTCGCCACCACCGAGTCGGGCGAGTTCGTGCTGACGCTGTTCGAGCGCCTGAGCGCCGAGCAGCTGCCGTACTACCTTTGCCTGATGAAGCACCTGGCCGGTGCCGGCCTGCCGGTGCCCGCTCCCGTGGCCGATCCGGCCGTTGCGCCGCCGACCGGCCATGCGCTGTCGATCCCCGCGCAGGCGCCCTGCGAGCTGCTGCACAGCGTGGCCGGCAAGCCGGCGGCGCTGGTGCAGAAACTCTCGGGCCGCAGCGAGCTGGCCCCCACGGCCGCCCATTGCGCCGAACTGGGCGCCACGCTGGCGCGCATGCACCTGGCCGGGCGCGACTACCCGCGCATCCAGCCGAACCTGCGCGGCCTGCCCTGGTGGAACGAAACCGCTCCCGTGGTGCTGCCCTACGTGGACGAGGCGCAATCCGCGCTGCTGCGCGCCGAGCTGGCCTACCAGAACCACGTCGCCGAATCGTCGGCCTATGCGGCGCTGCCGCGCGGCCCCGTGCATGCCGACATGTTCCGCGACAACGTGATGTTCGCGACCGACGGCGACGCCG
This sequence comes from Acidovorax cavernicola, assembly GCF_003581445.1. NCBI lineage: Bacteria > Pseudomonadati > Pseudomonadota > Betaproteobacteria > Burkholderiales > Comamonadaceae > Acidovorax > Acidovorax cavernicola. The sequence goes on from NZ_QXMN01000026.1 coordinate 61,991, forward strand.
ATGCGCCGCCACGCCTCACCGGCGTGTTCGATTTCTACTTCGCCGGCACCGACACCTGGCTGTTCGACCTGGCCGTGTGCCTGAACGACTGGGCCATCGACCTGCCCAGCGGCCGGCATGACGCCGCCCGCGCCGACGCCCTGCTCGTCGCCTATGAAGGCGTGCGCGCGTTGAATGCTTCCGAGCGCGCCCTGCTGCCCGCGATGCTGCGCGCCGCCGCGCTGCGCTTCTGGATCTCGCGCCTGTGGGACTTCCACCTGCCGCGCGAGGCCAGCATGCTCAAGCCCCACGACCCGACGCACTTCGAGCGCGTGCTGCGCGAGCGCGCCACCCATCCGCACGCCATCGCCCACGTCCTCGAGCCGGTGATGGCGGCCGCCTGACCTTCTGCACATGAAACTCAACCTCGTGCCGGCGCGCACCGGCTTCGACTGGGTCCGCCTCGGGCTCAAGACCTTCTGGCGTCAGCCGCTGGCCTTCATCTCGCTGTTCTTCATGCTGATGGCGCTGATCTCGACCGCGTCGATGCTGCCCGTGCTCGGCAGCGTGCTCGCGCCGATCCTGCTGCCCTTCCTGACGCTCGGCCTGATGGTCGCGACCTCCGTCGCCGCCACCGACAACGCCGACGGCTTGGGCAGCACAGGTGACCCGGGCCGTCCCACGGGCTCGGCCATGTTCATCGCGGTGTTCGATGCCATGCGCACCGAATGGCGCTCGCTGGTGGTGCTGGGCGTGATCTCGGCCGTGTACTTCGTCTTGGCAGTCACGCTCACGGCACTGATCGACGGCGGCCAGCTCATGCGCGCCTATCTCTTCGACGAAGTGGTGACGCCCGAAATCATGAAGAGCAGCGAATTCCTCACCGCGCGCACGATGCTGATGTGCCTGAACCTGCCGCTGTCGCTGGCCATGTGGCACGCACCGGCGCTGGTGCACTGGCACCGCGTGGAACCGGTGAAGAGCACCTTCTTCAGCATCGTCGCGCTGTTCCGCAACTTCGGCGCCTACGCGCTGTTCGGCCTGGCGTGGTTCGGCGTGTTCATGGCCGCGGGCATCGCCATCGGCCTGCTCGCCACCGTGCTGATCGGCGTCGGCGCCATGGGCTCCGACGGTGCGGCCCTGGCCATCGGCAACATCCTGATGATCGGCACGGCGCTGGTGCTCGCGGCGATGTCGCTGGCCTCGACCTGGTTCACCTTCCGCGACAGCTTCGACGCGAACTGAGCCTCTATCGCCCGTATTGCCCGCTGCCCTTTCGGGCGGGCGGGCCTGCCGGGCTCAGACCGGCGTGAGCTTGGCCACTGACAGCGCCAGCCACTTCACACCGTGACGCGCAAACTTCACCTGCGCCCGCGCGTCGTCCCCAGTGCCTTCGAGCGCCGTCACCGTGCCCTCGCCGAACTTGTTGTGGAACACCTGCATGCCTGAACGCAGGCCATGCGATGGCGCGGCCTTCTGCGGCGGCACGGGCGGGCTCGCGAAAGTGTCCTTGCCGGCGCTGCTGCCACCAGCGCTGTAGCGGTTGCCACCGCCGTAGCCTCCACCGCCGCCGTAGGCTCCGGAGCCGCCACGCGTGCTGCCGTAGCCACCGCCATAACCGAAGGCCGAGGGTGCGAAGCCCTGGTTCTTCGGCGTGAGCCACTTGAGCGCGCTTTCCGGCAGCTCGTCGAAGAAGCGGCTCTTGACGTTGTAGCGGGTCTGGCCGTGCAGCATGCGCGTCTGCGAGTGGCTCAGGTACAGACGCTTGCGCGCCCGCGTAATCGCCACGTACATCAGGCGGCGCTCTTCCTCCAGGCTCTCGAAATCGCTCAGCGAGTTCTCGTGGGGGAACAGGCCCTCTTCCATGCCGGTGATGAACACGCAGTCGAACTCCAGGCCCTTGGCGGCGTGCACGGTCATGAGCTGCACCGCGTCCTGCCCGGCCTGTGCCTGGTTGTCGCCCGACTCGAGCGCCGCATGCGTCAGGAAAGCCGCGAGCGGGCTCAGCGTTTCGCCGGTTTCCGCATCGGGCGCCAGCGGCTCGTCGAGCACCGGGCGGCTGGGGTCGAGGCCCTGGCTCGCTGGCGACTGGCGCAGCTCGTCGACCGGCAGCGCCACGGCATCGCGGCCGAAGCCTTCCTGCGTGACGAAGCTCTCGGCCGCGTTCACGAGTTCGTCCAAGTTCTCGATGCGGTCGGCGCCTTCGCGGTCGGCCTTGTAGTGCTCGACAAGGCCGCTGTGGTCGAGCACCAGCTCGATGATCTCGCGCAGGCTCACGCCTTGGGTCTGTTCGCGCAGCACGTCGATCTTGGCGACGAAGGCCGTGAGGTTCGCCCCCGCCTTTCCGCCGACCGCGCTCACGGCGTCGTGCAACGAACGCCCGGCGGCGCGCGCCGCGTCCTGCAGGCTTTCGAGCGTGCGCGCGCCGATGCCGCGCGGCGGGAAATTGACGACGCGCAGGAAGCTGGTGTCGTCGTCCTTGTTCTCCAGCAGGCGTAGATAGGCCAACGCGTGCTTGATTTCGGCACGCTCGAAGAAGCGCAGGCCGCCGTACACGCGGTACGGCACCGAGGCGTTGAACAGCGCCGTTTCGATCACCCGGCTCTGCGCGTTGCTGCGGTAGAGCACGGCCATTTCCTTGCGGTCGAAGCCGTCGCGCGTCAGCTGGCGCATTTCCTCGACCATCCATTGCGCCTCGGCGAGGTCGGTGGGCGATTCATACACGCGCACCGGTTCGCCGGGGCCCTGGTCCGTGCGCAGGTTCTTGCCCAGGCGCTTCTTGTTGTTGCTGATGAGCTGGTTGGCCGAGTCGAGGATGTTGCTGTAGCTGCGGTAGTTCTGCTCCAGGATGATCTGGTGGCGCACGTTGAACTCGCGCACGAAGTCGGTCATGTTGCCCACGCGCGCGCCGCGGAAGGCGTAGATGCTCTGGTCGTCGTCGCCCACGGCGATCACGCTGTTGTGCTCGCCCGGCGTGAAGTGGCCGCCGGCGGCGGTGTGGCCCGAGAGCATCTTCAGCCATGCGTACTGCAGGCGGTTGGTGTCCTGGAACTCGTCGACCATGATGTGGCGGAAGCGCCGCTGGTAGTGCTCACGCACCGGGTCGTTGTCGCGCAGCAGTTCGTAGCTGCGCAGCATCAGCTCGCCGAAGTCGACCACGCCTTCGCGCTGGCACTGCTCTTCGTAGAGCTGGTAGAGCTCGACCTTCTTGCGGTCGTCGTCGCTGCGGGCCTCGATGTCGCCGGGGCGCAGGCCGTCTTCCTTGGCCCCGGCAATGAACCACTGCGTCTGCTTGGCGGGAAAGCGCTCGTCGTCGACGTTGAACTGCTTCATCAGGCGCTTGATGGCCGAGAGCTGGTCCTGCGTGTCGAGGATCTGGAAGGTCGAGGGCAGGTTGGCCAGCTTCCAGTGCGCGCGCAGCAGGCGGTTGCACAGGCCGTGGAAGGTGCCGATCCACATGCCGCGCACATTGACCGGCAGCATCGCGGTCAGTCGCGTCATCATTTCCTTGGCGGCCTTGTTGGTGAACGTCACGGCCAGGATGCCGCCGGCGGACACCTGCCCCGTCTGCAGCAGCCACGCGATGCGGGTGGTGAGCACACGGGTCTTGCCTGAACCGGCACCGGCGAGGATGAGCGCATTGCCCGCGGGCAGCGTGACGGCAGCAAGCTGCTCGGCGTTGAGGTTGTTCAGCAACGGCGAGGCAGGGCCGCCCGAATCGGCTGCGGACGCGCCGGAAAACAGGTCGTGAGGGAGCATGGGCTCCATTGTAGAAAGCTGCCCCATCGCAGGTGCCGGGGCGCCGGGTTGGCCTTGCAGGCATGACCTGGATCAAGGCAGGGCCTCCTGGCGTGCGCAGGCCTGCCGTTCTTGCGGCAGATCAAGCAGCGTGGTCTTGCCGGGCGGGAGACTGCCCTCCAGTTGCCGGCCCCGCGCGCCGGCCGTCACTGGAGAACCGGACACCCATGCAAAAGAAACTCGCCCCTGCCTGCATCGCCGCCCTGCTCGGCGCCATCGCGGCCCTGCCGGCCGCCGCCCAGGAAGCGCAGGGCAACTGGCTGGTGCGCGCCCGCGCCGTGTACCTGAAGCCGGCGAACCACTCGTCCCCGGTGGCCGACCTGTCGATCCCCAGCGATGCGATCACCATCAACAGCAAGACCATTCCCGAGCTGGACATCACCTACTTCTTCACGCCGAATCTCGCCGCCGAACTGGTGCTGACCGTGCCGCAGAAACAGACGGTCACCGTGCAGCAGAGTGCACTGGGCGGGCCGGTGGACATCGGCACGTTCAAGCACCTGCCACCCTCGCTGATGTTGCAATACCACTTCATGCCCACCGCGAAGATCCGCCCCTACATCGGTGCGGGCCTGAACTACACGCGGCTGAGCAGCGTCAACCTGCAGGTGCCGACAGTCGGCCGCCTCCAGCTGCAGAACGAAAGCTTCGGCTTTGCCATGGGTGCCGGCGTCGACATCGAGGTGGCGAAGAACACCTACCTCAATCTCGACGTGAAGAAGCTGCGCATCCGCAGCGCCGTGAACATGAATGGCGTGCAGCTGTCGACGGTGAAGGTCGACCCGTGGCTGTTCGGCGTGGGCATCGGCTACAGGTTCTGAAGACGGTGCGCCCCACGGCCGGCGGATATACGCAGCAAGCCATAGGGTCAATACGCCCTGCTGTCTTGCGTGCGTTTGCCAGGGCCGTAGAATCAATCACCGGGCCCAAGTTTCTTGCGCCCGGTTTTTTGTGGCCGTCGTTTTCATGACGCGATCACGAGAACCGGCCGGACCAAGCGCTCATTCGTTCCATTCAACGATTCCTTTCAGGAGCCTGGTCATGCAAATCTTCGACTACGACAACATCCTTCTGCTGCCACGCAAATGCCGCGTGGAAAGCCGCTCGGAATGCGACGCCAGTGTCACGCTGGGCGAGCGCACCTTCCGTCTCCCCGTGGTGCCTGCCAACATGAAAACGGTGGTCGACGAGTCGATCTGCCTGTGGCTCGCGCAGAACGGCTATTTCTACGTGATGCACCGCTTCGACCTAGACAACGTCCAGTTCGTCAAGGACATGCAGGGCAAGGGCGTGTTCGCCTCGATCTCGCTGGGCGTGAAGAAGCCCGACTACGAAACGGTCGACCAGATGGTGGCCGAGGGCCTCGTGCCCGAATACATCACGATCGACATCGCGCACGGCCATTCCGACAGCGTGAAGAACATGATCGGCTACCTCAAGGCCAAGCTGCCGAAGTCGTTCGTGATCGCCGGCAACGTGGGCACGCCCGAAGCCGTGATCGACCTGGAGAACTGGGGCGCCGACGCGACCAAGGTCGGCATCGGCCCCGGCAAGGTCTGCATCACCAAACTCAAGACCGGCTTCGGCACGGGCGGCTGGCAGCTGTCGGCGCTCAAGTGGTGCGCGCGCGTGGCCACCAAGCCGATCATTGCCGACGGCGGCATCCGCGACCACGGCGACATCGCCAAGAGCATCCGCTTCGGCGCGTCGATGGTCATGATCGGCTCGCTGTTCGCGGGCCATGAAGAGTCGCCGGGCAAGACGGTCGACGTCGACGGCACGCTCTTCAAGGAGTACTACGGCTCGGCCAGCGACTTCAACAAGGGCGAGTACAAGCACGTCGAAGGCAAGCGCATCCTCGAGCCGATCAAGGGCAAGCTGGCCGACACGCTGGTCGAGATGGAACAGGACGTGCAGAGCTCGATCAGCTACGCGGGCGGCCGCACGCTGATGGACATCCGCAAGGTCAACTACGTCACGCTGGGCGGCGACAACGCGGGCGAACACCTGCTGATGTGAGCGCGACGGGCGGCCTGTCCACCCGTCTTTGCCCGTCCTTTCTTTCAGGCCTCGAGCAGCTGCACTGCGTAGCGGTGCAGCGCGTGTGACGGATCAGCCAGCGCATCGACCACGCCAAAGTGGTCGAGCCCCGGCAGCACCTCGCACACCGGCACGGTGTGACGGCCCCAGGCCTCGCGGATCATCGCGTTGTGGCGGATGAATTCCGCGCTCTCGTTGCCGCCGACTGCCGCATAAAGCTGGCCACGCGCAGGTGCAGGCCACAGCGCCGGACTCGCGCGCCACGCATCGGCATCGGTGAGCTTCAGCGTGTGCTCGAGGAACGGCGTGCGCTGCAGCGGCCGCAGGTCGAACAGACCCGAGACCGACAAGGCATTGCGCACGAGCTGCGCGGGCAGATCGGGCGCCACCGCCCTCCAGTTGCAGGCCAGCAAGGCGGCCGCCATGTGGCCGCCAGCGGAATGTCCCGCGACAGTGATGCGCGAGGGATCGCCACCATACGTCGCCACATGACGCCAGGTCCATTCGAGCGCACGCACCATCTGCAGCAGGATGCCTGGCACCGTCACCGGCTGATCGACCGGGCCGGGGCACAGCGCATAGTTGGGCTGGACCACGCAGATACCGCGGTCATGGAACGCGGTGCTGATGAACGAATGGTCCTTCTTGTCCATGGCACGCCAGTAGCCGCCATGGATGAAGACCAGCACCGGCGCATCGGGCACAGGCGCCGGAAACACGTCGAGCGTTTCGTTCGGTCCGGTGCCGTAGGGCAGGTCGATCCGGCACGGCAGGGTGTCGCGCGCCGCGGCGGACTCGCGCGCCCATCGCGCAAAGTACGCGGGGTGGTCCTTCACCCGCGCCAGGTTGTTGTACATGCCTTCCAGCCAGGCGGGATCGTGCGCTTCCATGCGGTGCTTGCTCCTTGTTTTTCCGGGGCGCATCTTGGCACGGCGACGTGCATCGAAAGGCGCACGGGGATAAGATGCAGTTCGCGTTGGGGGGGTAGCTCAGCTGGGAGAGCGCCGCGTTCGCAATGCGGAGGTCGGGAGTTCGATCCTCCTCCTCTCCACCAACCGACTCAGTAAAAAGGCCTTGGCGATCGCCAAGGCCTTTTTCATTTGCGGCTGCACTCTGCCGACGGGAAATGTCAGGCGTCGAGCGTCAGGTGCTGGCCGTGCAATGCAGCGGCGCCCGGCGATGCCAGGAAGCCGATGGTCTGCGCCGCGACCGAGGTGGAGACCCACTCGGCCGGATTCGCGTCGGGCATCGCCTGGCGATTGGCCGGCGTGTCGAGCACGCTGGGCGCGACGCTGTTGATGTTCACGCCATGCGGTGCGGCCTCGGCCGCCATCGATTCCACGAGCCGCTGCAGCGCGCTCTTCGATGCGATGTACGCCGCCATTGCCGGCAGGCCGCGCGCAGCCACCTTGGCCGTCACCGCGACGATGCGGCCCGAGCGGCGCTCGATCATCGAAGGCAGCACGGCCTGCGTCACGGCGACGAACGACCAGGCATTGAGATTCATCATCCGGTCCCAGCTCGCACGCGTGAGCGCATGTGTCGCCTCACCCATCTCGAAGCCGCCGGCGATGTGCACCAGCGCATCGACGCGGCCGAACGCCTGCAGCACCTGGCCGGTGAGCGCAGCCATGTCGGGCGCCGAGGTCACGTCGCCGGCGAGCAGCAGGTGCTGCGAGTTGTCCAGGCCTGGGAAGACTTCGGCCAGGCGGCCGGCGTGGTGATCGACCAGCGCCAGCCGTGCGCCCTGGTCGAGAAAGTGCTGGGCCACGGTCCGGCCCAACGCGCCCGCGGCGCCGGTGATCAGGACATGGGGGGTGGTGCTTGCATCGCTCATCGAAATTTCTCCTCGTGCGCCCCGGGTGCGGGGATGGGGGTGGGGCCAGGCCCCGACGGTCGCGCATCCTAACGCCGTCGTACAAATGTGCAGAAAGTTTTTGAAGTGCCTCAAAGATTGGTATATACTCGTGGTCTTGCCAGAAAACACTAACGGTTTTCAAAGCAAGGGCTCTTAGCTCAGTTGGTAGAGCAGCGGACTCTTAATCCGTAGGTCGAGTGTTCGAGTCACTCAGGGCCCACCAACCAACATCGCGGAAACGCTGGAAAGCCTGCTACTCACAAGGTAGCAGGCTTTTTTCATGGCGCGTTCACCTGTACGTTGGCTCGTGCCGACGCTACCCTTCGCAAGCTCCTCCCGGACATTCCCGTGAAGGAATCCAAACCCGCTTCATCGCCGACATCCTTCGACCTCAAGCAGCACTGGCATTGGGGCCGAGGCATGCGCCAGTTGCGCATTGCCGACTTCCTCAAGGACGGTCGCCTGCTGGTCCCCGGCGATCTCACGGGCGAAGGTCCGGCCACCGATGACGGCACGGGCGCGCTGCGCACTGTCGGCGGCGTGCAGGTCGGCAGCGCCGACTACGAAACCGGACTGGTGTGGGTCGGCCGCAAGCTGCGTGAAGGCGATCTGCCGGGCAAGCCCCAGAACTGAACATCCTCACGGCGCCGTGACGCGCCGCAGGAACGCCAGCGAACGCGCCAACGCGAGTTGCCCCGGCGCGTCGTCGAGGTTGAACTGGTACTCGTGCGGCAACGCGGGCGTCTGGTCGGCGGGGAAGAACAGGCTGTCGACCCGCACGCCCTTCGCCGTCAATGTCTCAGCCATCGAACGCGACTGCCCTTCGAGCGGATCGCCGTTGCCCGCGGTGATGAACGACGGCGGAAAAGCCTCGGTCACATAGCGTCGCACCGAAGCGGTTTCGAAGGCCGGTGCATTCTGGAAATCCTTGCTGCCGCTGTACGACCAGAACACGGTCCGCAGGAAACCGCCGAACGCGCCGTCGAGCCGGGCCTGTGCCGCGTCGTAGGCGCCGCAGTGCAGCAGCATGCCGCGCAACTGGTCGCGTGCGATGGCGGGCGTGAGACCAACGGCTTCCGCGTAACTGGGCACGGCCACGGCGTTCGCGACCTGCGCGACGATGTGCGCACCCGCCGAGTCGCCTGCCAGCACCAGCCGCGTGGGGTCCACGCCCAGTCTCGTCGCCTCACGCACGAGATAGCCCAGCGCCGCGTTCACCTGCCGCACGGGCACCGGGTAGCCCTTTCCGGGCGCAATCGAATAGCCGACGGCCACCACGGTGAAGCCCTGGCCGGCCAGCACGCGCGCGTAGTTGGCCACGTCGCGTCGGTGGCCCGAAACCCAGGCGCCGCCATGCACCCACACCACGGTGGGCAATGGCCGGTCACCCGCCGAGGCCGGACGGAACACATCGAGGTAGGCGTCCGGATCGGCTTCGTCGTAGTGCTGGCCCAGCACCGCCGAGATGCCGGGCGGCACATGCTTTTGCAGCGACTGCGACGCGGCGTCCGATCCCTTGCCGAAGGCGTAGCGAATCATCAGCACCGAGGGCCACGGGCTCCACTGGAACGCGGCGTACCCCACGACGGCGAGGCCGACGATGACACCGAGTGTGCGGAGCAGAATCTTCTGGAGCTTCACCGTGGGAGCGCCTGCACCGGACGGCCCGGCGCTTCAAGATGCGCAGCCGCATTCTGCTTTGCCTGCTGCGGAAAGGCCGTCGCTACTATGCTCGCCCCACATGCCGCAACTGCCCTACGCCGCGCCCTCCTCCGCTCGCGGTCCATCGCTTGCGCTGTGCGCGGCCCTGGCGTTGGCCACAGCGCCTACCTTCGCATCGGCCGCCGCCGGCTGCCTTGCGACAGCCTCCCACATCCCGCCGCCCCCGCGCGCGCTCGCGATGGCGGCGCTCGCACGACAGGAACACGCGGCTTTCGACGGCCAGACCATGGACGCCGAAGGCCGGCTCACCGAATCCGGCATCTCAGAGGCCGAGGACGTGCGCTCCGCGCCCGGCGAACCGCCTGCGTGGCAACGCGTGCTGCGCTACTGGCACGCAGTCGATCCGCCGCACGAGCGGCTGCCGCACCTCGTGCGCTTCGGCGCCCAGCACGCGGCCGACCGCACGCTGTTGACCGAAGCGCTGAATCAGGCCAGCGCGGCGGGCCTGCAAGGACTGAATCCATCGGACCAGCGTGCCCTAGAGGTCGCGCTACAGCGCGTCGCGGTGATCGACACGCCCTGGTCCGCCGCATTCATCAGCTGGGTGGCACGCGAGGCCGGGCTCGGCGCCGACGAGTTCGTCTTTTCCGAGGCCCATGTCGACTACGCGGGCGCCGCGTGGCAGGCCGGCGTCGACGAGGCCGCAGGCCGCGCGACGCCCCAGGCCTTGCGCGCCTGCGACCTGACGCGCACGCCGCCACGACCGGGCGACCTCGTCTGCCAGGCGCGTGGCGCGCGCGGCGCCGCGCTCGACAGCTACGAAAGAATCGGTGAGGCACTCGCCGGGCGCCCCACGGGCGGCGCACCGTTGCCGATGCACTGCGATGTGGTGGTGAATGTGGACGACACCGGCTTCGACGCCGTGGGCGGCAACGTGCTGCAGTCGGTCACCTTGCGGCGCCTGGCCTTTGCGCCCGGCACACGGCTGCTGGATGCGAGCTACCTGCCCGAAGGCTGCACGACGGGCGGCGTTGCGTGCGTCGATCGCCACATGAGCCGGCAGCCGTGGTCGCTGCTGCTGCAGTGGCGTTGAAAGACAAGAGAAGCAGGAACGGCGGCGCCGGTGCGCCGCCGGCCATCAGTCGCGGTAGTACGCCTCGACAGCGCCCTTGAGCTTGATCAGCAGCGGATAGCCCTTGCGGTCCAGCGCTCGGCCGGCGGGCACCTTGATCCAGCCTTCGCTGATGCAGTATTCCTCGACGTCCAGGCGGTCCTTGCCGTTGAAGCGGATGCCGATGGGGTGCTCGAACACGGCGGGAATGTGGTGCGGGCTGCGCGGATCGGTCGACAGGTGATCGGGCAACGCGGGCTTGGAGGTGGCTTCTTCGGTCATGGGAAACGGGTTTCTGAATCGACCCGAATGATAAAACCTGCGGCATGCCGCGCCAGATGCCCTTCCGCGGGCATCGCTAGCGCCGCTTCTTCCACGCCTTGGCGGGCGGCTTCGGTCCGAAGCCCAGCGCAGCCCGCGCCAGCGCATCGGCCTCGGCATTGCGGTGGCGCGGAATCCATTGCACCTGCGCCTCGTCGAAACCCTGCAACAGCGTGCGCGCTTCGTCGAACAGCGGCGCCAATCGCACGATCGGCCGCACGTCGGCACCGCCGCTCAACTGCTCGACCAGCGTGCTGTTGTCGCTGTAGGCCTGCACGGCGGTGGCGCCGCGCGCATGCAGCTCACGCAGCGCGAGCGTGAGCGCCCGCAGCTCGGCTTCGTTGTTGCAGCCGGTGGTGTGCGTGGCCTGCGAGAAGGTGTGACGCGTGCCGTCGGGCTGGGTGATGACCACACCGACACCCATGCGTCCGGGGTTCGGCATGGCACTGCCGTCGCAATGGACGACCCACGGTGGAGGGCGCGCAGGCGCAGCGACGGTCATGAAGAAGGAGAACGCAAAGAGACGAGCGCGCTCAGCAGTTGTTGCGCTTGATGCCCGCGAGATTGCAGGGTCGCTGGCCGGGCGGCGGCCCCGGATCGTGTGGCGGGCGCGGCGGCCGGGGGTGATACCCGGGACGCGGTGGACCGTAGTACGGATCGCCGCTCCAGATGTAGGTCGGCGCCGGATCGATCGCAGGCGCCTCGCCCACCGGATGGCGCGGAATGATGGCCGGGCCCGAGGGCGCGGGCTGCGGCGGTGGTGCGGACGGTGCCGCGTATTCCGGCCGGCGAGGCTCGGCCTCTTCGCCTGGTGCACGCGATGGTGCAGGCGGCGGCTCGTCAATCCGCAGCTGCCGCGACTGCCGGGTACCCGGCGGGCACGCGCCATCGGTGTAGACGATGCGGCCGTCGGCGTCGGTGCAGCGCACCACCTCCGCCTGCACGGTCGGCGCGGCCACGGCAAGCCAGAGCAGCGAAACGGAAAGGATGGTGGGCGTGCGCATGAAGACGCTCGTTGTAACAGTGCGCGGGCGCGCGAACAAGCAAAAGAAAGTTCGATGCCGCATCGGGCGTCAACGCGACTTCGTTCGAACGCTTTTCCTGGCCGGGGGACTGGCCTGCGTGCTGATGTGCGGGTAGTGCTCGAACGTGTGCTTCATCACATCGCGCAACCAGACCACGGCCGGATCGTGATGGAAGCGCGGATGCCAGTGCTGGTTGAGCTGGAACTGGGGCACGGGCACCGGCGGCTCGAACATGCGAACCGTGCCCAGGCGGGCGAAGACCTCCGCCAATTCACGCGGCACGGTCGCAAGAAGGTCGGAGTGCCGGTCCATCAGGAGCGGCACCATCAGGAAATGGGGCGTCATCACGGCCACGGTGCGGCGGATGCCCTGGTCTTCCAGCACCTTGTCGTAGCTCTCCGCCGAATGGCCGGTGAGCGAGACCACGATGTGCCGCATCGACTCGAAGCGCTCGCGGGTGAGGGTGGCGCCGATGTCCTTGTTGCGCGTGCTGGCGATGGTCACGAAGGAGTGCAGGAACAGGCGCTGATGAAACAGCCCCTCGGGCGCCGAGCGGATCGACCCCACGGCCAGATCGGCCTCGCCGGAGGCCAGCAGTCCTTCGACCTGCTCCAGCGGCACCTGCAGCGTGCGCAGCGAGCATCCGGGCGCCTCCTTCTTGAAGCGCTCGAGCAGCGGGGGCAGGAACACCAGCTCGCCCATGTCCGTCATGCACAGCGTGAAGGTGCGCCGCGCCAGCGCGGGCTCGAAGCGGGCGCCGGCCAGGATCTGCTGGCGCACGGTGGACATCACCTCCACCACAGCCGCGCGCATGCCCTCGGCCTTGCGCGTGGGCTCCATGCGGCTGCCGACCTTGACAAACAGCGGGTCGTCGAAAAAAGCGCGCAACCGGTTCAGCGCGTGACTCATCGCGCTCTGCGTCAACCCGAGGCCCTGCGCGGCCTTGGTGACATTGGCCTCGCGAAACATCGCGTCGAAGACCGCCAGCAGGTTCAGGTCGAGATTTTCCGCATGCATGCTGCTCATTCTAGGAATGACTGGCATGACATTGATACATGAGAACCCTCGTCCTACGCTTGGCCCATGCCGTGACTCGAACGCGGCGAACAAGACAAAGGAGACGCCCCATGTTCATCAAAAACACCTGGTACGTGGCCGCCTGGGACCACGAGCTCACGACGCAGGGCCTGTTCGCCCGCACCATCATCGGCGTGCCCGTGCTCATGTTCCGCAAGGACGACGGCGAGATCGTGGCCATGGAAGACCGCTGCTGCCACCGCGGCGCGCCCCTGTCGGTGGGTCGGCGCGAAGGCGATTGCGTGCGCTGCATGTACCACGGCCTGAAGTTCGACGCCTCGGGCCAGTGCATCGAGGCCCCGGCCCAGAAGCGCATTCCCATCCAGGCCAGGGTGCGCACCTTTCCAGTCGTGCAGCGCCATCGCTGGGTCTGGATCTGGATGGGCGCCCCCGACAAGGCGGACCCGGCGCTGATCCCCGACACGCAGTGGCTCGACGATCCGGACTGGCGCAGCCTGGACGGCTACATCCACTACGACGTCAACTACCTGCTGATCTGCGACAACCTGCTGGACTTTTCCCACCTGCCCTTCGTGCATCCAACCACGCTGGGCGGCAGCGCGGACTACGCGGCCGCGCAACCCAAGGTCGAACGCATCGACAACGGCGTGCGTATCACCCGATGGGCCCTCGACACCGAACCGCCGCCCTTCGCACAGGCGGTCAAGGACTGGGGCAGCAAGGTCGATCGGTGGAACATCTACAACTTCACCCTCCCGGCCATCCTGCTGATGGACTCCGGCATGGCGCCCACCGGCCAGGGCGCCGCCGAAGGAAATCGCGAGGGCGCGATCGAGTTTCGCGGCTGCCAGGCCATCACGCCCGAGACGGAAAACTCCACCCACTACTTCTTCGCGCATCCGCACAACTTCGCCATCGACAAGCCTGAGGTCACGCGTTCGATCCATCAGGCCGTGGTGGATGCCTTCGACGAAGACCGCGACATCATCACCGCGCAGCAAAAAAGCCTGGCACTGGCGCCCGACTTCAAGATGATGGCCTTCGGCATCGACGCCGCGCTGAACCAGTTCCGCTGGATCGTCTCCCGCCGACTGGAGGAAGAGGCGGTCGAAGAAGCTGCAGCAGCCCGCCCTGCCCCTGCGGCATCGGTACCGGCACCACCCGAACCCGCCCGGGCCTGAGCCATGAAGCTCGTCGTCACACGCCTCACGCAAGAGGCGCAGGATGTGCTCGGCCTGGAGTTGCGTGCGCCCGACGGCGCGGCGCTGCCGCCCTTCACCGCCGGCGCCCATGTGGACCTGCTGCTGCCCGGCGACATCCGCCGCCAGTATTCGCTGGCCAACTCGCCGCTGGAGCGCCATCGGTATGTGCTCGGCATCGGCCTGGCGCCGGCCTCGCGCGGTGGCTCGGCCTTCGTTCATCAGCGCCTTGCCGTGGGCGATGCGCTCGAGGTGGGCACGCCGCGCGCACTGTTCGGCATCGACCCGACGGCCACCGAGCATGTGTTCGTGGCCGGAGGCATTGGCGTCACGCCCATCCTGAGCATGATTCTCTGGTGTGAGGCCCACGCCAGGCCCTGGAGGCTGCTGTACTGCGTGCGCACGCGGGCCCGTGCCGCCTATGCGTGGACGCTGGCGCGCCACCATGACCGCGTGCAACTGCACGTGGATCAGGAAGCAGCGGGCGCGCCGCCCGATCTGGCGGGCTGGCTCGGCCGTGCGGCCCCAGGCACGCACGTCTACTGCTGCGGCCCCGAAGGATTGATGAACGCGGTCGGCACAGCCGCGGGCGCTGTCGGCATCGACAAGGCGGCCACCCATTTCGAGCGCTTCGCACCACCGGAACAAGCCACGCCCGTCGCGCCGGCCGATACCTTCACCGTGGTGCTGCATCGCAGCGGCCAGAGGATCGAAGTCGCTGCGCAGCAGAGCTTGCTGGACGCGCTGGAAGACGCCAAGGTCTGCATTCCCTTCTCATGCCGCGAAGGCATGTGCCGCAGCTGCGAGGTGTCGCTGCTCGAAGGCGAGGCCGAGCACCGCGACTTCGTGCTCAGCGACGAAGAGCGCGACAGCCACACCTGCATCCTGCCCTGCGTGTCCCGCGCGCGCAGCGCCGTCCTCGTTCTCGATCTCTGACGCGCCCCCACGACCCACGACTCAATCCATCACTCAACCCACCACTGGAGACAATCATGTTCAAGACAATGACTGCCGCATGCGCAGCGATCACGCTGGCGCTGCCCATCGCCGCGCAGGAAAGCTACCCCTCGCGGCCGATCCGGATCGTCGTGCCCTACGCCGCCGGCGGCGCGACCGATTTCGTGGCGCGCACCATCGGCGACCGTCTCTCGAAATCGATGGGGCAACCCGTGGTGGTGGACAACAAGGCGGGCGCGGCGGGCGCCATCGGCGCCGGAGAAGTCGGCCGCGCCAAGGCCGACGGCTACACGCTGCTGATGACCATCACCGATTCGCAGATCAACAACACGGCGCTGTTCAAGACCCTGGCGTACGACCCGCTGAAGGACTTCGTCGGCGTCACACAGGTGGTACGCAGCCCCGCGCTGATTTCCACACACCCCGGCACCGGCATCAAGAGCATGGAAGACCTGAAGGCCAAGGTGGCGAAGGGCGGCGCGAAGCTGAGCTACGGCTCGTGGGGCGTCGGCGGGCTGGGCCACCTGGCCGGCGAGAGCCTCAACCGCGGGCTGAATGCCGGCATGGTGCATGTGCCGCAGCGCGGCGAAGGGCCGGTGGTGACCGACCTGCTGTCGGGCACGATCGACGTCGGCCTGTCTTCCGTGCCCAGCGCGATGCAGCATGTGCCCACGGGCAAGGTCGTTCCGCTGGCCGTGCTGGGCCGTCAGCGCTCCACCTCGCTCCCGCAGGTCCCGACCATGAGCGAGCTGGGCTTCAAGGACCCGCTGTACGACACCAACGTCTGGATCGGACTGCTGGCGCCGGCGAAGACGCCACAGCCCCTCGTCGACAAGCTGGCCCGGGAAGTTCGCGCCATCGTCGGATCGCCCGACGTCAGCCAGCTGTTCGTGAGCCGCGGCTTCGAGGTGATGAACAGCACGCCCGAGCAGTTCGCGCTGTCGTACAGGGAGGAGTTCCACGTGATCACGAAGCGGATCCGCGACCTGGGCGTCGAGGCGCAATGAGGCGGGGCGCCCAGGACAGCTGCGACCCTGCGTTCCCGAGGCGACAGGCGCCGTCGGCAGGCTTTGCCATCATTGCGGACACGACCGGCGCCAGCCGCCGGCAACACGGAGCCTCCCGCCAATGACCTCGCCTTTCTCCACCACCACCCCGGGCCTGTGCGGCCCGCTGCGCCAGCCGCGCCAGATGCTGGCCGACCAGACCTACGACGACCACAAGTCCATCCACGACGATGCGACGGCGGAAAAACTGGGCTTGCGCGCCGGCCCCATCGAAGGACCGACGCACTTCAGCCAGTTCGATCCCCTGCTGTTCCACGTGTTCGGGCAGGCCTGGTTCGAGACCGGCTGCATCAGCGCCCACTACCAGAACATGGTGGTCGAAGGCGAATCGGTGCGCGCCTTTGTCGACCTGCCCGCACCCGGCGCCACCTTCGTGCGCCTGCGCGCCGAGAAGGCCGACGGCACGCCCGTGCTGACCGGCACCGCGTCGGTGGGCGATGCCTCGCAGCATCCGCACGAGTTGCCCCAGCGCATCGCGAAGCTGCGCCCGCCCCAGGGCCTGGTCATCAACCGCGACCTGCGCGTGGGCCAGCGCGGCGCCGTCGTCGAGAAGATCCGCATGGGCTTCGACCAGCACATGGGCGACCACTACCCCTTCACGCTCGCCGACAAGCTCAAGGTCATCACCGAGCCTTGCGACTGGTACACCGCCGAAGGCGGCAAGCGCTCGCCCTGGGGCCGGGCGATCATTCCGACCGAGATGATCAGCGTGCTGCTCGGCTCCACCAGCGCCGAGGCGCAACTGGGCGGCCGCAAGCCGGCGGTGGGCCTGTTCGCCGGACAGGAGATCCGCCTCATCAAGGGCCCGCTCTTCGTCGACCAGGACTACGAGTTGGAGCGAGAGATCGTCGCCCTGAGCGAAAGCGCGCGCACGGAGTCCGTGTGGGTGCGCACCCAGGTGTACGAGATGCCGTCGCGCACGCTCGTGGCCGAGATGATCCTCAATGGCGCGACGATGAAGGCCTCGTATCCGAACTACGAAGCCGAGGCCAAGGAACTGGGGCTGGCCTGACGAGAGCGGCTTGCACAGCCGCTTCGCCTCAATCCATGGCAGGGGCAGAATCCGTTTTTTTGGATGCCGTATGCCAGCTGTACTTGAAGGTGGTTGCCTCTGCGGCAAGGTCCGGTTCAGCGCGAGCCAGCCGCCGCTGCGTACGTTCGCCTGTCATTGCACGTTCTGCCAGCGCATGACCGGCACGTCCTTCTACGCCGAGTCCCTCTTTCCGATGGATGCCGTCCGGTTCAACGATGGCGAGCTTCGGCAGTACGAGCACCGATCGGACGGAAGCCACAAGAAGGTCTTCGTTCATTTCTGCCCGTCGTGCGGCACGACGATGGGCCTGACCTTCGAACGCTGGCCCGATGTCCGCGCCATCTCGCGCGGATGCTACGACGATCCGAACGCGGTCGAACTCACAAGCCACATCTGGACCCGCTCCGCCCAAAGCGGCGTGGCCTTGCCGGCCGATGTGGATTGCTTTGCCATGGCGCGGGCCACGCTGGATGGTCGGCCGGAAGTAGCCCTGCGACATGAGGCACCGGTCTTGGCTCGGCAAGAGAGCGGACGTTGAGTCTTTGCTTCTGATCGCCTGGGTTCTGACGTTGAAGGGCTGCAGCGCAGGGGCATGGTAGTTGGTGCTACCGCCGCTTTGCGCCCGAAGGAGACGCTGGGCGCTTTCTAAGGCGGTCTTTCGATTCAAAGCGAAGAGGCATGCGCGCGAGCCTCAAGCTGCCTTGCGCTTGACGATCTGCGCCGATGATCTTGATCGGCCGCGCCGCCTCTCCCGTATCAGGTCAGCCAATGGCTTTGCTTTGCGCTGCGGCGAGCTATTCCGTCAAAGGTGCGTCGTCCTCACCGACCGGAAATCACCCTTGAGCTTGTGCTCCGAAAGCCTCGCGCGTTCGGTGCAAGTGTCCAACGCTGCTGTGGCAATGAGTGCGACGCCCAACGCAGACGGCGCGGTGTTGTGTCAACGCTGTTGGCGAATCTTCTGTCTTCACTGCCGCGCGCTTGATACCCATTGCGCACAGCCGTCCAGATCGCGCGCCTCGTTCTGAAAGCCGCAACAAACCTCCATTTCAACCAGGCAAGCGGCGCGATGGGCACATCGTTTCCGGAGCTCGACGCCTAGGGAATACCCCAGCGCAGCGCCAGCCCCGAAGTTCTTGCGCTGTGCTTCGAAACGCCGCACAATTATTAAAAAATGAAGGCTCATTCATTATTAAGCGAGACAAATGCTGATCCATCCTCCCTCCTCCAGATTCCAGTTCAAGGCGCCGTGCTTGCGCCTGGCCGTTGCCATTGCATGCGGCGGCATGCATCTCCTGGCCGGTGCGCAATCCAGTGCGCCCTCATCCGCCGCGCCTCCGATCGAGCCTGCCAGTGCGCCGAAGACGATTGAGTCGGTCAGCGTGACAGCCCAGCGCCGGCGCGAACCCGCCAGAGAGGTCCCACTGACCGCCGATGTCCTCAAAGGCGAAGACATGGAGCGCGGCGGTTATCAATCGCTGAGCGACCTCGCAGCGCTCCTGCCCGGCATGAATCACAACCAGTCGGGTGGTGGCACTGGCGGAAGCCAGATCACGATGCGTGGCATCTCTACGGGCTCGCAAGTGGGAGCAACGGTCGGCATGTACGTGGACGATGTGCCGTTCGGGTCGAGTTCCGCCTATGCGGGTGGCGGTTCCAGTTCGCTGGACCTTGGCCTGTTCGATCTCGCCAGTGTCGAGTCCTTGCGCGGCCCGCAAGGCACGCTCTACGGCGCCGGTGCGATGGGAGGGCTGATCAAGTACGTGGCTGTTGAACCCGATCCGAGCTACTTCAGTGCGCAAGCGACCGCGGAGACCTCCAGCACCAAAGGCGGAAAGAGCGGTCATGTGCTGCGCGGCATGCTGAACGTGCCGCTGAGCGAGGGCGTCGCTGCACTGCGCGCTACGTTGTACCAACGCTCCGAGAGCGGGTTCGTGCGCGACGTCAATCACGGCGGCCGCCTGGTCGACGGCTCCAAGACAGATGGCGCTCGCGTCGCCTTGCTGCTCACACCTTCAAAGGACGTCACGCTGCGCCTCACTGCGTTGAGTCAGAAACAGCGGCGCGACGGTGCTTCGACGGAAGATGTAGACATCGCCACGGGACGGCCCGTGGATGGAGCGCTGACCAAGCGGCTGCTTCTGAGCGAGCCCTCCGAAGTGCGCAACGACCTCGTCTCGGCCGCCCTCAAGGTGGACCTGAAGTGGGCCACTCTCGATTCGATCACCGGGTGGCAGCGTACGTCGAGTCTCGGGCGGGTGGACTCCTCCGCGCTCTACAGTCCACTGCTGGCGCCGACCGGTATCGTCAATGCCGCGTACGGCATGGACTACACCTTCAACAACAGGAAGGTGACGCAGGAAGTGCGACTGACATCGCCACGCAGTCGCCAGTTCGAATGGCTGGCGGGCATGTTCTATACGAACGAATCTGGCTCCAAGACGCAGAACCTTCGGCCTTTCAATGCCTTCCAGCAGCCCGAGAGTCCGGTGTTGGCGGATGCCAGGTTTCCGTCGACATTTCGCGAAACAGCGATTTTCGGAACCGGTACCTACTACCTGACACCTGAAGCCGACATCACCCTGGGCGTGCGTCGCAGTCGCAACAGCCAGCATCTGGACCAGCGCTTCAGCGGTATCTTCGCCCCCGCACCGCAGCCGGCGTCACAGTCCTCTGAAGGGGTGACTACCTGGTTGCTGACGGGTCGCTGGCGTCCGGCCGAGCGGCAGGCGGTCTATGTCCGCGCTGCAAGCGGCTATCGCCCTGGCGGTCCGCTTCCGCTGGTCATCAATCCGCTGGACGGCACCGCGCTCAACAACTCCTCGTTCAAGTCCGACAGTCTTTGGAGCTACGAGGTGGGATGGAAGGGTGACATCGTGCCGGGTCGCCTCACGACAGAAGTCGCGCTCTACCAGATCGACTGGAAGGACATGCAGGTCTTCACGTCCAGCGCCGGGTTCTCCGGCATCGGCAACGCTGGACGGGCTCGCTCGCGCGGCATCGAATGGACGGTGCGTGCAGCGCCGACAGACTCGTTGCGCCTGGCCACTGCGCTCAGCGCCATTGACGCGAAGCTTGTGGACGACAGCCGCGACCTCGGCGGAAAGGCGGGCGAGCGACTGCCCAACACGGCTCGGCTTTCGCTCGCGCTGCAGGCCGACTACGACTTCAGGCTTGGCGGCAACCCTGCCTACCTCGGTGCGACGCTGCGCTACACCGGTGACCGCTGGAACAGCTTCAAGGAAGCGCCTGGTATTCCCGCCTATCGGATGCCGGCGTACACCGCCATCGATCTGCGTGGCGGTGTGCAGATCGGCAAGGCCAACATCGGGCTGTTTGTGCGCAACCTGACCAACCGTCGGGGCCAGACGGCAGCCGACACCACCCTGAGCACCGCAGGTGGTCCAGCTCGCGTCAATCTGATCGCACCGCGCACCATCGGTCTTCAGTTCAGCATGGACTTCTCCTGAGGACGATCGCAGGCTATGCAAGTTCAGGCTTTTGCGGAGGACATCCGCTTTCGGCAGCCGCTGGTCATCGCAGGCCGCGTACTGCCCGGGCAGTCGGTGCTGTGCATCGAGGTGCGTCATGGGCGTCATGTGGCACATGCCGAAGCGGCTGGTGTCTTCTATCGCGGGGAGAGTGGCCCGCGCATGAAACAGGAGGTGGAGGCGATCAGCGAGCGACTGCCGAACGACTTGCTTGGTGCCTGGCGTGAGGTGCAGAAGATGCCGCCTGGCGGCGCTCGCAACGCGCTCGATTGGGCGCTGTGGCAACTCGTGGCTGCGCAGCGCGGCGATCCCGCCTATCGCATGGCGTTCCTTCAAACGGTGAAGCCCCGGATGACCATGGTGACGCTGGGCGTCGACGAGCCGCACAAGATGGCTCAGGCGGCGTTGGCCTATCCGATGGCAAAGGCACTCAAGCTCAAGCTGGATGGCAGTGCTGCAGATGCCGAACGTGTGGCTGCGGTTCGCCTGGAAAGGCCTGATGTCCGCCTGTCCATCGATGCGAACGAGGGATGGACGATGCCGCATCTCGAGTGGATGATGGCTGCGCTTCTGGCGAACCAGGTCGAACTGATCGAACAGCCGCTTCCCGCGACGGACGACGATGCATTGAGAGGGTGCGGTTGCCCCATTCCGCTTGCCGCCGACGAGTCGTTGCAGACGATCGACGATCTGGAGCGCATTGCGCAGATGTACCAGGTGGCCAACATCAAGCTCGACAAGTGCGGAGGCCTGAGTGCAGCGCTGACGCTTGCACACGAAGCGCGTCAGCGTGGACTGCAGGTGATGGTCGGGTGCATGGGGGGGCGTTCTCGCGCGATCCTGCCCGCGTTCATCGCAGCCCAGTGGGCCGATCTGGTCGACCTTGATGCCCCCTTGCTCATGGCTTCAGATACGGCTCCATCCGCAACCTATGCGGACGGACTCATCGCTTTCGACGATGCTGCATTCATGCCCTTGGCAGACGGGCAGCCGGCGTCGCTCAGCGCTTCACTCTCACCGGTGCGCCATGCAGAAGCCTGATCAGCAGCCGGGCGGCCTTCATCTTGGCCTCGGTGTTGGTCGGTACGCCGATCAGCATCTGTGCCTGTGCGGAAACGAGCAAGGAGAGGATGGATTCTCCAACGGCGAGCATGTCGCTTTCCTCCAGATGGTTCGCCTCTTTCCCGATGCGCACCACGGTCTCCAGCAAGGCACGGCGCAGATTCTTGAAGTTCTTCGAGACGACCGCCTGAACATCCGGGTTGCGCCGCGTGATCGCCGCGATCTCCAGCGCCGTGCGGGCGACCTGGTTCGTCGCGTCGGGCCGCTCCTGGAGCTTGAGCGACGACTCCACGAGTCCCAGAAGCTCACCGGCGCTGCTGCATGCCTCGAATGGCGCGGCATTGACCTCGGCAGCCTCGATGAGCTGCAGCAGGACGTCCTCCTTGGAGCGAAAGTGGACATAGATGGACCCGACCGACAACCCGGCCTGGGTGCTGACATCGCTCATTGAGGCTTCGGCAACCCCCTTGCGCTCGAAGACGACGCGGGCGGCGGCAAGGATCTGCTGCCGCACCGCGGCCATGTGAGCTTCGTCTCTCTTGGGCATGTTTCAAAAATTTAAATGATTGTTCGTTCATTTTAGGATTGGAAAACACACAATGACCGCGACCCCTATCGAAAAGCTGGAGGCTGTGCTCTCCGACCTCCATCGCAACGACGCACCGGGCCTGATCGCCAGCGTCGAGCAACGCGGCAAGACCTTGCTGCGCCGCGGCTACGGCCTGGCAAGCCTCGACTCCGGCATGGTCAACACGCCGTCCACGAAGATGCGCATCGGCTCGACGACCAAGCACTTTGCTTGTGCTCTGGCATTGCTGCTTCGCGACGAAGGCGCGCTGTCGATCGACGAGCCGGTCGCCCGATGGCTGCCGGAGTTGCCGGCGAGCCAGGGCGTTCGCACGTTGCGTCAGTTCATGAACCACACGGGTGGGACGCGTGACTATCTCGATCTCTCGCTGTTCTCGAATGGGATGACCGTCGTGCCCAGCGAAGGCGCCTTCGAGTACCAGTGCCGGCAGTACGAAGAGAACTTCGAGCCCGGCGAGCAGTTCATCTACAACAACGGCGGCTACCGCATGCTCTCCATGGTGTTGGAGCGGGTCTTGGGCGTACCTCTGGCGCAGGGGCTGCGAGAGCGCCTGTTCGAACCGCTGTCGATGCACGACACGTTCCTGTGGGCGACCGATCTGGACCCGTTGCTGGGCAGTGCCACCTCGCACGTCGCAAAGCCCGACGGTGGATTCTCGAAGGGGATCTTCCCGGCGGTGATTCTGGGTGAGGGCGGGATCGCTTCGACCCTCGATGACATGCAGCGTTGGTTGACCCATCTCGTATCGCCCAGGATCTGGCCGCAGTCCCTGTCCGACGAGATGATGGCGCCAGCCGAGCTGAACAACGGCTTTCTGAATCCGTACGGCTTCGGCCTCGTCCGGGAGAAATGGCGGGGTGTGGACATCTTCCATCATGCGGGTGGCGTGGTGGGCGGCACCTGCCAGATGCTCGCCGCGCCGGCGCACGGCGTTCAGATCGTCGTCATGAGCAATCGCAGCGATGTCGCGGCCACCGAGGTCGCCCAGAAGCTGTTCGTCGCCCTGCTGGGAGATGTGCTCGAACCAGCGGAGGCACCAGCAAACCCGGATCTGGTCGAGGCGCTGGGCGGCGACTATTACTGTGCTTCCAATGGGCGACATTTTTCCGTCGCCCGGAACGGCGATGCGCTGTTCCTGCACAGCTTCGGCCTGCCGCTGCCGCTCACCCAGGTCGAGTCGGGTGCGCTGCGCGTGAACCTGCTTTCGGTCATCGTGCTCAGTGTCGATATCGTTCGCAACGAACATGGAGAAGTCACTGCGATTGACGTGACCGAGCAGGGCCGACGCTACCGCTGCGAGCGTGTTGATGCATCGAACGAAGTCGACAACGCGGTGACGCACTTCGCCGGCAGATGGCACAGCGAGGAAATCGGCGGTGACATCGTCATCGGCGAAGGGCGGCCCGAGTCGATGCGCGTGGCAGGTTTGTACGGGCGCAACACCTACAGGCTGAAACCGCTGCTCGCGAACACTTGCCTGATGGTGAGCGAGGACCCTGTCATCCCCATGCACGGGACGCTGCGCCTGATTACCGGGGAGGACGGACGTCGCGAGCTGCTGCTTGACACAGCGCGGACCCGTCAGCTGCGCTTCACCGGAGACGCTGTTCATGGCTGATGTTCGTGCGCCTTCGCGGGGAGCCGTCGCGGGCTTCGGCGCCGGGGCGTTCGGGTCCACCTTGAGCTCGGGCGTGGTGCCGCTGCTCTTTCTCTTCTATCTGACCGAGTTTGCGAAAGTCCCACCGGCCATCGCGGGTGTCCTGCTCGCCATCCCGAAGCTTGCGGACCTGCTGTTCGACCCCTGGATCGGGCGTCGGACGGACAGTGCCGCGCGCGCCATGGGGAGCAGGAGCCAGCTCATCGCGATCAATGCGCTTGCGCTGCCGGTCCTCTTGCTGCTGCTGTTCCTGCCCGTGGCATCGCTTCCGCTGTCCCTGCGCCTTGCGCTGCTGGGTGTTCTCCTGGTCGCGCAATCGTTGATGCTCACGGTGTTCACCGTGGCGCACACGGCCATTGCGAGCGACATGTGCGACAGCATGCAAGACCGCAGCACGTTGATGTCCTCCCGGGCGCTCGGGCAGACGATTGCGGGGCTGCTCGTCACCGTGCTAGCCCCGCAGATCGTCGCCCGCTTCAGTGCATTTCATGGCGGCTATCTCGGCATGGCCGCTGTGCTCGCAGTCGGGGCCTTCGTTGCACTCTCCATCTGCTGGCTGGTGGTGCGTCGAGTGCCGCTGCGCACCGGCGTCGAAAGCAAGGAAGCGCCGTCGCTGCCGAAGGCGTTGCGTGCGACGCTGCGCAACAAGGCCTTCTACGGCGTTGCTTTGATCCTCGTCCTGCTCGGCACCAGTTCGACAGCGCTGTTCAGCGCATTGCCGTATGCCAACAAGCACCTGCTCCATGCGGGACCCGAGAACCTTTCCGTCCTGCTCACGCCCATCTTCCTTGCACTCCTGCTGGGCGTCACGGCGGCGCCATGGCTCGCGCGTCGTGTGCGGCCAACTGTCATCCTCGGTGGTGCGTTGGGGTTGGCCCTGCTGGGCGTTGGCTGGCTCACCGCGGGTCCTCGCACCATGCCTTCGATGGTGGCAGGTGGGGCGCTTTTTGGTCTGGCGTGCGGCGGCCTGACCGTCTTGATCAGCACGCTGGCGATGGAAACAGCCACGCGTTCCTCCGCTCAGGGCGAGAGCCTGGGTCTGTACCTGGGCATCCTGTTTTCGGCCGAGAAGCTGGGTCAGTCGCTCGGCGGCATCGTCGTCGGGTTCGGCCTGGACTGGGTGGGGCCCCTGGATGCGGGAGTCGCCCAGCCCTCGCTGGATCGCCTGGCCTCTCTGTGGGTGGTCGCACCTGCATCGGTTCTCGTGATCGCGCTTTTCACGATGGTTCCGCTCGCAACGCGCTTGCGCGCACTTTGATCCACGCAGGTTTCCTCATGAAGATATTCACATCCGCATTGGTCACCGAGACCAACACGTTCTCCACGTTTCCGACCACCCTCGCCTCCTTCGAGGAACTGGGCATCATCCGCGGACCTGCGCCGTCCCAGGCGCTGGGCGATGTCGGCCCGATCGTGGCGCAGTGGCGTCGCGCCGCCGGCCGCCACGGCGACGAGATTCACGAAGGGGTCTATGCCATCGCCCAGCCGGCCGGGCGCGTGGAGGCTCAGGCGTATGCGCAGCTGCGCGGCGAGATCCTGGCCGCAGCGAAGGCCGCCATGCCGTTGGACATGGTCCTGCTCTTTCTTCACGGCGCCATGGTGGCCGAAGGTGAGGACGACTGCGAGGGCGACCTGATTCGAGCCCTTCGTGAGCTCGTGGGGCCCCGGTGCGTGATCGGCGTGGAGCTGGATCCCCACTGCCACATGAGTGCGGCGATGACCCGGCATGCGGACGCCATCATCCTGATGCGCGAATATCCGCATGTCGACTACGAGGAAAGAGCCGTCGAGCTGTTCGACGTGTGCCGCGGCGCCGCAACCGGTGCGACGCGCCCTGTGATGGCGGTGGCCGATTGCCGGATGGTGGGCTTCTATCCCACCACGTCCCAGCCGATGCGAGGGTTGGTGGACCGGCTGCGCGAGGCCGAGGCACGTCCCGGTGTCCTGTCCGCGAGCCTGGTGCATGGTTTCCCCTGGGGTGACGTGGGCGACGCAGGCACGAAGGTCCTTGTGGTGGCGGACGGTGACGAGGCGCTTGCCACAGCGGTGGCGACCGAGCTCGCCCAGGCGTTGTACCGGGTGCGCCGCACGATGCTGCCGCATCTGGAGACGGTCGACGAAGCCCTCGAAGGGTTCGATCCTCGCAGTGGCGTGCCGCGCATCCTGGCAGACGCGGGAGACAACCCGGGTGGCGGGGCGCCGGGCGATCACGCCGTGCTGCTCGCGGCGCTTGTCCAGCGCACCGACCTGCGCAGCGTCGTGGGCATGGTGTGCGACCCGCAGGCCGTGGACGCGTGCTTCGGGGTGGGCATCGATGCCCCGCTGCGGCTGTGCGTGGGAGGCAAGGCCGGTGCCGGATCGGGCCGCTCGCTGGAGATCAATGTCACCGTTCGCGGTCTTGTCCAGGAACACTCGCAGACCGTCGGCAGCATCGTCGATCCGCTGGGCCGCGCGGCATGGGTGAGATGCGGAACCACCGACATCGTGTTGTGCAGCCGCCGGCAGCAGACCTTGTCGCCGACCGCCTTCACCGGCCTGGGTGTCCCACTTCACGAGGCGCAGATCATCTCGGTGAAATCGAGCCACCACTACTACGCTGAGTTCTCGAAGCTCTCCACCGACTGCCATGTCATCGAGACCGGTGCGGCGCTGTCGATGGACTTCGCTCGCTTGCCCTACCAGCGCCGGGATATCCATTTCTTCCCCGCCATCGACAACCCGGCACCGCATCTCGCATGACGACTTCCATTTCACGAGCGGCAAGCGGCCGCGTCGAGTCGCCCAGCGGGGCACTGATGGTGGTCGACGGACGCACACTCCTTTGCTTCGGAGGCTCGAGCTACCTGGGCCTGGGCAGCGCGCCCGAACTGCTGGACGCCGGATGTGCCGCCCTGCGGCAGTTCGGTGCCAGCACGCACCTCGCGCGCCACTACGGCTTCAGCGCGGGCGCGAACCAGGAGGCGGAGGCCGAGGCACGCAGCTTCTTCGATGTCGACGACGCGATGTACTTCGGCACCGGCTATCTGTTCGGCCTGATCGCGCTGGCGGGCCTCGCGCCTGATTGCGACGCCATCTACCTCGACGAGTGCGCCCACTACAGCCTGCGCGACGGCGCCAATGCGACCGGGAAGCCGGTACATCTGTTCGCGCACCGCGACGCCGACGACCTGGCGCGCAGCCTTGAGCGCACCTTGGGTCCGGGCGAGCGACCGCTCGTCGCCACCGACGGCATGTTCCCCACGTTCGGCGTCATCGCTCCGCTGCAAGCCTATGCGAGGGCCATCGCGTCGCGCGGCGGCTGGCTGGTGGTCGACGAGTCGCATGCCTTCGGCACGCTGGGCCCGCGTGGACGCGGCGCTGTGGAGGCCGCCGGCCTTTCGTTCGAGCACGTTGTGACGGGTGGATCGACGGCCAAAGCCTTTGGCGCCCATGGCGGACTGGCACTGGGCTCGGCACGAGCCATCGCATCGCTGTGGCGCACCCCGGTGGCGCGCGGTGCCGTGCTGGGGTGCTCGGCAGGCGCGGCCATGACGGCACAGAGCCTGCGCCACATCCGCCAGCATCCCGACATCCTGGTACGACTGCGCGACAACGCACGTGCGCTCAAAGACGGATTGCGCGAGCTCGGCCTGAAGGTGGAGGACAGCGATGGTCCCGTCGCAACCTTCGTCCATGGCGGTGCGCAGGAGATGCAGCGCATCCAGGCCGCGCTGTGGGATCAGGGCATCTTCATCGCCTACTCCACCTATGTGGGCGCCGGTCCCGAGGGCGTGCTCAGGTGCGCCACCTTTGCCGATCACACGCCGCAACACATCGACCGGCTGCTGACAACGCTGCGCAGCCTGCTGTAGGCGGGCGGACGCCACACAACCCCGTGCCCGATGCACGGGTCTC
The DNA here is from genome assembly GCF_003581445.1 of Acidovorax cavernicola. NCBI lineage: Bacteria > Pseudomonadati > Pseudomonadota > Betaproteobacteria > Burkholderiales > Comamonadaceae > Acidovorax > Acidovorax cavernicola. Next base: position 89,769 of record NZ_QXMN01000026.1, read on the forward strand.
TTTCGCCGGATTCACCAACGACTTCGCCTGCGTCATCCGCGGGCATGCAAGAGGAACCAGATGAGCATCGCCGACACCCAACTCCCGTTTTCCAAGATCCGCAGCGCGAACGGGTTGATCTTTCTTTCGGGCGAACTGCCCATTGCCGAACAAGGCCCCATGCCCGAGGGCATCGCAGCCCAGACCGATCTGACGCTGCAGCGCATCGAGGCATCGCTCGGCAGCATGGGCCTGGGCTTGGCGGATGTGGTGCAGGTCACTGTCCATCTGGCGCGGGCGGAAGACTTTGCGGAGTTCAACGCAGCGTACCGTCGGCACTTCCGCGCCCCTCTGCCGACACGCACCACCGTCGTTGCGCAGCTCTTGCTGGCGCCTGCAGCCATCGAGATCTCCGTCGTGGCCGCGGCGCGCTCGCCATCCTGAGGGCGGAATCCAGATGGCACACGACATTGTGGTGCTGGGGGCCGGCATGATCGGCACCTGCACCGCACTCGAACTGACGCTGCGCGGCCATGCCGTGACGCTGGTCGACCGGCAGCCGCCCGGGCGCGAGACGTCCTATGGCAATGCAGGCGTCATCCAGCGCGAAGCGGTCGAGCCCTATGCCTTTCCCCGCGATGTGCGCGCCATCCTTGCCGCAGCCTTCGGTCGTGGGCTGGACATCCACTATCAGGCCGCGGGCCTGTTCGGAGCCCTGCCGCAATTGATGCGCTACTGGTGGCATTCGGCGCCGTCGCGGCACCGACGCATTGGTCAGGCATATGCCGGCCTGATTGCCCATGTCACCGAAGAGCACGGGCGCTACATGGCGCTCGCGGGTGCGCAGGACCTGGTGCGACGCGAAGGACTGCGCCTGATGTACCGAAGCGGTCACGCGATGGACGCCGCAGCCGCGCATGCGCAGCAGCTGCACCGCGACCATGGGATCGGCCTCGATCTGCTCGATGCGCGCGCCCTTGCTGCGGCCGAGCCTGCCTTTCGCATCCCCATGGCAGGTGCGGTCCACTGGCTGGATTCCTGGAGCGTGAGCGATCCTGGTGCGCTGGTCGAGCGCTACGAATGCGCGTTTCGGCAACGTGGTGGCCGATTCGCCAGAGGAGACGCGAGCAGCTTGCGTGAACGCGCTGGCGGATGGGAGGTGCGTCTCGACGAAGGCGTCGTGCAGGCGCGCCATGCCGTGGTGGCATTGGGACCCTGGTCCGGTGCGCTGACGCGGCGCATGGGCTACCGGTTGCCGCTGTTCATCAAGCGGGGCTACCACCGGCACTACGCAGGCGGCGACGGTGTCAACGTGCCGACGCTGGACGCGGAGCGGGGCTACGTCATGTCTTCGCAACGACGTGGCCTGCGCATCACCACCGGTGCGGAGATCGCGCGCATCGATGCACCCTCCACGCCACGTCAGCTCGCCGGCGCAGAGGCCGAGGTGCGCAAGCTGCTGAACCTCGGGCTGCCGGTCGAGGCACAGCCGTGGCTCGGAAGCCGGCCTTGCTGTGCCGACATGAAACCAGTCATCGGTCGTGCGCCGCGCCACAAGGGCCTGTGGTTCAACTTCGGGCACGGCCACCACGGCTTCACGTTGGGGCCGGCCAGCGCGCGGCTCCTGGCAGACCTGCTCGAAGGTGGCACGCCCTACACGGAGGCGACGGCGTTTTCGCCCTCGAGGTTTCCATGCTAGTCGCGGCGCACCCCGAGGACTCAGTCGCCGCCCCGCGCGGGGCGAAGACGAGTCCGCAGTACATGAAGGTCGTACGCCAGCCCTGGCGGCGCCTGGAGGATATCGAATGGATTTCAATGAGAATCGCCGACCCACGGGGCGGCTGGTCGGCTTCGGCATCGTGGTGCTGCTGCACCTGCTGCTGGGATGGGCGCTTGTCAGCGGATTGGCGCGGCAGGTCGTGGACGTGATCAAGTCCCCGGTGGAAGTCAGCATCGTGGACGAGACCAAGCCGCCCCCTCCACCAC
>NZ_QXMN01000107.1:0-3307 GCF_003581445.1 Acidovorax cavernicola
GCATCGCGGCGCGCATGCGGTGGCGGTAGGCATGCATCAGGTCATGCATGGCGTCGAACACGTCAGCAGGGTTTTTGGCAGTCATCGCAGTGTGGGTTTTATAGTTGACAAAATCAACGAGACGGTGGATATTTCGTTGACTAAATCAACATTTTACGCCAAAGGCCTGCATGACCACCACTTCTTCCGAGACGCATCTCCCTGAAACCCTGCGCGTCGAGCGCCAGCGCCACCCGTTCGCCGCGCGCCATCTGCAACTGCTGGCGCGCGAAATCGTCAGCCCCGGCTTTGTGCGCGTGACGCTGGGCGGCCCCCAGCTGGCCGGCTTCGTCAGCACCGGCTTTGACGACCATCTGAAATTCATCCTGCCCCAGGACGGCCTGGAGCGCCCCAACCTGCCGGCGATCGTCGACGGCCGTCCGAGCTTCGAAGGCGCGCGCCCGACGACGCGCGACTACACGCCCGTGAGCTGGAACGCGCAGCGCAACGAACTGGTGCTCGAATTCGCGCTGCACAACACCGGCCCGGCGGCCGACTGGGCGGTCAACGCGCCGCTGGGCCAGTGGGTCGGCGTGGCCGGTCCGCGCGGCAGCCTGCTGGTGCCCAAGGAATTCGCCTGGCACTGGCTGCTGGGCGACGAAAGCGCGCTGCCGGCGATCGAGCGGCGCCTGGCCGAACTGCCGGCCACGGCCCGCGCCACGGTACGCATCTGCGTGGCCGACGCGCGCGACCAGCGCCCGCTGGCCAGCGCCGCCCGGCTCGACCTGCAGTGGGTCGATTCGCTCACGGCCGCCGCCGAGCAACTGGCGCTGCCCGCGGGCGACGGTTTCATCTGGGCCGCGGGCGAGCACAACGACATGGCCGCGTTGCGCCGCATCGTGCTCGCCAAGCCCGGCGTCGATGCCAAGCGCATGCGCATCGCCGCATACTGGAAGCGCGGCGAGATCGCGCACCACGCGGAACTCAACGAAGGCTGAGGGCCGGTGCGGCGGCCATGCGGGACGCCATGCGTTCCCGCTGGCCGTGAAAATGCCTACTGATGGCTGGCGACGATCAGCTTCATCTCCGCGAGGTAGGCCTGCTGGTGCTTGCGCATGCGCTCGATCGGGCCCGCAATCGACAGCGCGACCTTGGCGTCACCGATCTGCAGCGGGATGCCAAAGGCCAGCACGCCTTCATTGCCTTCTTCCTGCACGCTGTACCAGCCGCGCTCGCGCTGGCCCTTGACGTTTTCCTCCAGCGCCTGGGGGTCGACGATGGTCTCCGGCGTCACTTTCCGCAGCGGCTTGAGGCGCAGCTGGCGGCGCATCTCGTCGTCATCGAGGCTGCCAAGCACGGCCTTGCCCAGCGCCGAGGCGTGCAGCGCGATGCGTTCTCCCGTGCGCAGCACATAGCGCAGATGGTGCTTGCCTTCCACGGTGGCGAGCACCTTGACGGCGCCGTCATCGAGCACGGCGCAAAACGCGGATTCGCCCGTTTTTTCACTCAGCAGCTCCACCATTTCCAGGCTGGCCATGTAGAGCGGGTCATTGCGCGAAATGTCCAGCGCGATCGAATAGAGCTTGCCGGTCGGGTAGAAGCGCCGGGTCTTGGCCGTGCGCACCACATAGCCGGCTTTCAGCATGGTGTGCAGCAGGTCGGAGCAACTGCTGTCGGCCAGGTCCAGGAACCGGGCCACATCGGACACCGACAGCTCCCGCTTCTCGCGGGCAAAGATTTCCAGTACGGCCAAGGTTCTGGCGCAGGCGGGCACGTCAGCGGGCACAGGGCCTCCAATCTTCATTTGTTAACGACTGGTCGGATTGTACTCCGCCATGTTGTCTGTGATGTGGCACCGTACTGCGCCTGAAATCATCTCTTCTCCATGGGCGTTGGGGTTTACACCCGAATGCATGAATTCGCGCCGACTTTCGTTGACAACGCCATATGCGCTATGTAGATTACGACCATTCGTTAAATAAAACGATATCTCGTTGAAATCTACAGACAACGCAGGAGCAGCATGGAACTCAATCTCATGGGGCGCGTAGCCCTCGTGACAGGATCTGGCAGCGGCATCGGACGCGACACGGTTTTCAAACTCGCCGAGGAGGGTTGCCGGATCGTCGTCTCCGACATCAACGCCGACAGCGCCCGCGACACCGCAGCCGACCTGCGCGAAGCAGGGCACGAGGCCATCGCCGTGGCCTGCGATGTGACGCGGGAGGAGGAGGTCGAGCATCTGGTGGCGCAGGCCGGGCAATGGGGTGGCGTGGACATCCTGGTGAACAACGCCGGCATCGTCAAAGACGGCTACCTCACCAAGATGAGCGAGCAGGCCTGGGACAGCGTGGTGGACATCATCCTCAAGGGCGCCTTTCTTTGTTCGCGCGCGGTGCTGCCGCAGATGATGGAAAAGAAATGGGGGCGGGTGATCAACATCTCGTCGCGTTCGCTGTTCGGCAACCCGGGGCAGACCAACTATTCGGCCGGCAAGGCGGGCCTGGTGGGCTTCACGCGCGCGCTGGCCCAGGAGCAGGGCCGGTTCGGCGTGACGGTCAACGCGGTCGCGCCGGGTTTCATCATGACGCCGGGCATGCGCAACCTGCCGCATTTCCCGCAGTTGCAGGAGGCCGCGACCGCCAAGGTGCCGGTGGGCTTTCTCGGCGAGCCGCGCGACATCTCCAATGCCGTTGCGTTTCTGGCCTCGGATGTGGCGCGCTACATCAGCGGCACCACGCTGTTCGTCACCGGCGGCCGTTACTCCGGCTGATATTCCTGTCTTCCCGTGAACGGAACCCCCATGAACTTTGATCTCAACTCCGAGCAGATCGAGCTGCGCGACCAGCTGCGCCGCTTCATGCAGCGCGAAGTCACGCCCTTGATCGACGTGTCCGAAGCCAGCCGCACCTTTCCCTTCGAACTGTTCCCGAAACTCGCCGAATTCGGCTACATGGGCGGGACCCTGGCCGAGTCCGACGGCGGGCTGGGCATCGACTATGTGACCTGGTCGATGATGTTCGAGCAGCTCGGCTACCACTGGCTGTCGCTGCGCACCATGCTCAACTGCACCAACGTGCCCATGCTGATGCTCGCCAGCCATGGCACGCCCGCGCAGAAGGAAAAGTATCTCAAGCCGCTGACGCAAGGCAAGCGCTCGGTGTTCACGGCCATCACCGAGCCGAACGTGGGCTCCAACCCCGCCGCCGTGCAGGCCCGCGCCGAACTCAAGGGCGACCATTACGTGCTCAGCGGACGCAAGCTGTGGATCAGCAACGGTCTCTGGGGCGACTTCGGCATCGTCGTGGCGCGTACCTACAGCCCCGAC
>NZ_QXMN01000027.1:0-91316 GCF_003581445.1 Acidovorax cavernicola
GGACTTCAAGAACCTGGTGGCGTTCACCAGCCTGTCCAAGCGCAGCAATGTGCCCGGGCTGCGCAGCGGTTTCGTCGCCGGCGACGCCGCGCTGCTCAAGGCCTTCCTGCTGTACCGCACCTACCACGGCGGCGCGATGAGCCCGGCCGTGCAGGAAGCGAGCATCGTTGCCTGGAATGACGAAGAACATGTGATCGAGAACCGCCGCCAGTACCGGCAGAAGTTCGCCGAAGTCACGCCGCTGCTGGCCAGCGTGATGGACGTGCGCCTGCCCGACGCGGGCTTCTATCTCTGGGCCGGCGTACCGGAATCCCTGGGCATGGATGACACGGAGTTCGCACGCGAGCTGTATGCTCAATACAATGTCACGGTCCTGCCGGGCAGCTATCTGGCCCGGGATGTCGCAGGCCACAACCCCGGTGCGAATCGCGTACGCATGGCCCTGGTCGCAGAGACCGCGGAATGCCTCGAAGCGGCCCAGCGCATCGTCCAATTTATCCAAAACCTGAAGAAGTAAGCTTTCATGACTCAGCAATTGCAATCCATCATCGACGCCGCCTGGGACAACCGTGCAAACCTGAGCCCCGCGAGCGCGCCCGCAGAAGTCGTCGACGCCGTCGAACACGTGATCACCGAGCTGAACAACGGCAAGCTGCGCGTCGCCACCCGCGAAGGCGTGGGCCAGTGGACCGTGCACCAGTGGATCAAGAAGGCCGTGCTGCTGTCGTTCCGCCTGAAGGACAACGAGCAGATCCAGGCCGGTTCGCTGGGCTTCTACGACAAGGTGCCGACCAAGTTCTCGCACCTGTCGGCCGCCGAGCTGAAGGATTCGGGCGTGCGCATCGTGCCGCCGGCCGTGGCCCGCCGCGGCAGCTTCATCGCCAAGGGCGCAATCCTGATGCCCTCGTACGTGAACATCGGCGCCTACGTTGGCGAAGGCTCCATGGTCGACACCTGGGCCACCGTCGGTTCGTGCGCGCAGGTCGGTGCCAACGTGCACCTGTCGGGCGGCGTGGGCCTGGGCGGCGTGCTCGAGCCGCTGCAAGCGAACCCGACCATCATCGAAGACAACTGCTTCATCGGCGCGCGCTCCGAAGTCGTCGAAGGCGTGATCGTCGAAGAGAACTCGGTGCTGGGCATGGGCGTGTACCTCGGCCAGAGCACCCCGATCTTCAACCGCGACACCGGCGAAATTTCGTACGGCCGCGTGCCGGCCGGCAGCGTGGTCATCAGCGGCAGCCTGCCCAAGAAGACCAAGTCGGGCCAGGACTACAGCACCTACGCCGCGGTCATCGTGAAGACGGTCGACGCGCAAACGCGTTCGAAGACCAGCCTGAACGACCTGCTGCGCGACTGACCTTAGGCACACCCCCATGCTGCGCGCACTGCGTGTCGCTTCGCACACCCCCTTGCAGGGGGCAACGCCAGCGGCCCGGCAAAGCCGGTTCCGCGGCGTTCCGCACGAAGAATCCGGTGCTTGCGCAGCCTGCGAATAATTCAGAGAACAACCGAGGAGAGAGACCGATGAACATGATGGAACGGATTCTTCGTTTGATGGCCGAGCGCAAGGCCTCCGACATCTACCTCTCGGCCCACTCTCCGGTGATGATCCGCATCAACGGCAACTGCCTGCCGATCAATGCGCAGGTGCTGCCGCCGACCGCGCCGCTGGCGCTGCTGTCGGAAGTGGTGCCCGAAGCCCGCATCCAGGAACTGGAAAACACGGGCGAACTCAACATGGCCGTCGCCCTCGAAGGCGCCGGCAACTACCGCATCAGCGCGATGCGCCAGCGCGGCAGCTACGCGGTGGTGGTGCGGCACATCGCCTCCGTCATCCCCAGCTTCGACGACCTGAACCTGCCCGACATCCTGAAGTCGCTCATCATGGAAAAGCGCGGGCTGATCCTGATGGTGGGCGCCACCGGCGCGGGCAAGACGACCACGCTGGCCTCGATGCTCGACTACCGCAACGAGCACGCCAGCGGCCACATCCTCACGGTCGAGGAGCCGATCGAGTTCACGTACACCAACAAGAAATCGCTGGTGAACCAGCGCGACGTGGGCAGCGACACCACCTCGCTGCAGACCGCGCTCAAGAACGCGCTGCGCCAGGCACCCGACGTGATCCAGATCGGTGAAATCCGCGACCGCGAGACCATGACGGCCGCCATCGCCTACGCGCAGTCGGGCCACCTGTGCGTGGCCACGCTGCACGCCAACAACAGCTACCGCGCGCTGAATCGCATCCTGAGCTTCTTCCCTGTGGAAGTGCGCCCCACCCTGCTGGGCGACCTGGGCTCGGCGTTGCGCGCCGTGGTGTCGCAGCGCCTGCTGCGCACGCCCGCCGGCGCGCGCGTGCCTGCACTCGAAGTCATGCTGAACACCGCGCTCGTGGCCGACCTGATCGAAAAGGGCGATTTCTCCGGCGTCAAGGAAGCCATGGAGCAGTCGATGGCCGAAGGCTCGCAGACCTTCGAGGAAGACATCGCCCGCCTCATCACCGAGGAGCGCGTGACCCGCGAGGAAGGCCTGGCCAACGCCGACTCTCCCACCAACCTGATGTGGCGCCTGCAGAACCGCGACGCGCCCAAGAAGCAGGCCGAGGATCGCGATCTGACCGATCAGCTCGACGAACCCACCTTCACCGACATCACACTCGATGTGAAGTTCTGACCCTCTTTTTTCCGCTCCCTCGATGTCCCGTACGCTCCAGCTCGCCGAACAACTGATCTCGCGCCCTTCCGTCACCCCCGACGACGCGGGTTGCCAACAGATCCTGGGCGAACGCCTCGCCGCGCTGGGCTTCACGCTGGAAACCATCGAGAGCGGGCCGGCCGATTTCCGGGTGACCAACCTCTGGGCCGTGCGCCGCCCCACAAATGGCAAGGCGACGAAGACGCTGGTCTTCGCCGGCCACACCGACGTGGTGCCCACCGGTCCGCTCGACCAGTGGAGCAGCCACCCCTTCACGCCCACGCACCGCGACGGCAAGCTCTACGGCCGCGGTGCCTGCGACATGAAGACCTCGGTCGCGGCCTTCGTGACCTCCATCGAGGAGTTTCTGCAGGGCCAGCCCGACCCGGCACTCACGCTGGCCCTGCTGCTGACCAGCGACGAAGAAGGCCCGGGCGTCGACGGCACCGTGATCGTCTGCAACGCGCTGGCTGCACGCGGTGAAACCATCGACTACTGCATCGTCGGCGAACCCACCTCGGTCGCGCGCTGCGGCGACATGATCAAGAACGGCCGCCGCGGCACCATGAGCGGCAAGCTCACGGTGAACGGCGTGCAGGGCCACATCGCCTATCCGCACCTGGCGAAGAACCCGGTGCATGCGGTGGCGCCCGCGCTGGCCGAGCTGGTGGCGATCAATGCCGCCGGCGGCTGGGACGCTCAAGGCAACCCCTACTTCCAGCCGACCAGCTGGCAGATCAGCAATTTCCATTCGGGCACCGGCGCGAGCAACGTCATTCCGGGCAGCGCGGTGATCGATTTCAACTTCCGCTTCTCGACCGAGTCCACGCCCGAATCGCTGCAGCAGCGCGTGCACGCCGTGCTCGATGCGCACGGCGTCGACTACACGCTGACCTGGACCGTCGGCGGCCTGCCCTTCCTGACCACGCCCGGCGAACTCGTCTCGGCCGTGCAGACGGCGATCCGCGAGGAAACCGGCCTCGAGACCGAACTGTCGACCAGCGGCGGCACCAGCGACGCGCGCTTCATTGCCAAGATCTGCAAGCAGGTGGTCGAATGCGGCCCGGTGAACGCCAGCATCCACAAGATCGACGAGCACATCGAGGTCGCCGAGATCGAGACGCTGAAGAACATCTACCTGCGCACACTGCGCGGGCTCGACGCGGCGCTCGCCCAGGGCGCGCGATGAGCACCGTCATCGAACTCATCGAAGCCGGCGCCCAGCGACTGACCGACGCCGGCGTCGCGTTCGGCCACGGCACCGCCAACGCCTTCGACGAGGCTGCCTGGCTCGTGCTGTGGCGCCTGAAGCAGCCACTGGACGACCTCGACGCCGTGGCCGACACCCCCGTGTCGCCGGCCGACGCCGCCAAGGTGGTGGCCCTCATCGACGAACGCATCGCCACGCGCAAGCCCGCCGCCTACCTCACGAAAGAGGCCTGGCTGCAGGGCGTGCCCTTCTACGTGGACGAGCGCGCCATCGTGCCGCGCAGCTTCATCGCCGAACTCATCGCCGACGGCAGCATCGACTACTGGCTGGGCGAACACACGCAGCGCGTGCTCGACCTGTGCACCGGCAACGGCAGCCTCGCGGTGCTCGCGGCGCTCACCTACCCGGACGTGATGGTGGATGCCGCCGACCTGTCGGTCGAGGCCCTCGAAGTGGCTGCCATCAACGTCACGCGCCACGCACTCGATGCCCGCGTCACGCTGATCGAATCGGACGGCCTGAAGAACGTGCCCGGCCCGTACGACCTCGTGCTGTGCAACCCGCCCTACGTGAACAGCGCCAGCATGGCCGCGCTGCCCGCCGAATACCGCGCCGAGCCCGAACTGGCGCTGGCCGGCGGCACCGACGGCATGGATTTCGTGCGCCAGCTGTTCGCCGACGCGCCCGCACGCATGAGCGAGCAGGCCGTGCTGGTGCTGGAGATCGGCAACGAGCGCGACTACTTCGAGACGGCGTTTCCGCAGCTCGAGGTGGTCTGGCTCGAAACCTCGGCCGGGGAAGACCAGGTGCTGCTGGTCACCCGGACGGCGCTGCTGGCCGGCGCCGGCGTGCGTTAGCGGCGCCCGTCCACGCCCCTCTCACCGCCTTGCACGCAGCCTCCAGGCTGCGCCCCCTTTCATCGGGCGATGTCCGCCTTTGCCCCTTCGCGCCGGGTCGCCATGGGCCGGGCGGGATAATCGCCCCTCAGGTTTTGCTCTCATGATCACTCTCAAGAACGTCATTCTTCGCCGCAGCGCCAAGGTCCTGCTCGACGGCGCCACCGTCACCCTCAACCCCGGCGAGAAGGTCGGCCTGGTGGGACGCAACGGCGCCGGCAAGTCGACCCTGTTCGCCCTGCTCAACGGCACGCTGCACGAAGACGGCGGCGATTTCTCGGTGCCCAAGCAGTGGCGCATGGCCCAGGTCGCCCAGAACATGCCCGAGACCGAGGAGTCGGCCACCGACTTCGTGGTGGGCGGCGACACGCGCCTGACCGAGCTGCGCGACACCCTCGCCAAGATCGAAGCCGCCTACGCCGAGAACCCCGACGATGCCGAGATCGGCATGGAAATGGCCCATGCCTACACCGACCTGGCCGACGCGGGCGAGCACGATGCCGTGCCGCGCGCGCAGGCGCTGATCCTGGGCCTGGGCTTCAAGTCGCACGAGCTCGACGAGCCCGTCAACAGCTTCTCGGGCGGCTGGCGCATGCGCCTGCAGCTGGCGCGTGCGCTGATGTGCCCCAGCGACCTGCTGCTGCTCGACGAACCCACCAACCACCTGGACCTGGACGCACTCGTCTGGCTCGAAGCCTGGCTGCAGAAGTACGCCGGCACCATGATCGTCATCAGCCACGACCGCGAGTTCCTCGACGCCGTGACCGATGTCACCCTGCACATCGCCAACGCCCAGCTCACGCGCTACGGCGGCAACTACAGCAAGTTCGAGGACATGCGCGCGCTGCAGATGGAGCAGCAGCAACAGGCCTTCGCCAAGCAGCAGGACAAGATCGCCCACCTGCAGAAGTTCATCGACCGCTTCAAGGCCAAGGCCAGCAAGGCCAAACAGGCGCAAAGCCGCGTCAAGGCGCTGGAGCGCATGGAGCGGGTCGCGCCGCTGCTGGCCGAAGCCGACTTCAGCTTCGAGTTCAAGGAGCCGGGCAACATCCCCAACCCGATGCTGTCGATCAGCAACGCGAGCTTCGGCTACGTGGTGGAGAACGAAGCGCCCAAGACCATCCTGCGCGGCGTCAACCGCTCGGTGCTGGCGGGCCAGCGCATCGGCATCCTGGGCGCGAACGGCCAGGGCAAGTCGACGCTGGTGAAGACCATCGCGCGCGAAATGGGTGCGCTGGCGGGCCAGGTCACCGAGGGCAAGGGGCTGAACATCGGCTACTTCGCACAGCAGGAACTCGACGTGCTGCACCCCGAGAGCAACCCGCTGGAGCACATGGTGCGCATGGCGCGCGAGCTCGGCAGCAGCGCCAAGGAGCCGACCGGCGAGCAGGCGCTGCGCGGCTACCTGGGCAGCTTCAACTTCAGCGGCGACATGGTCAAGCAGCCCGTGGGCACCATGAGCGGCGGCGAAAAGGCCCGCCTCGTGCTCGCGATGATGGTCTGGCAGCGCCCCAACCTGCTGCTGCTCGACGAGCCGACCAACCACCTGGATCTGGCCACCCGCGAAGCCCTGGCCGTGGCGCTCAACGAGTTCGAAGGCACCCTGATGCTGGTGAGCCACGACCGTGCGCTCCTGCGCTCGGTGTGCGACGAGTTCTGGCTCGTCGGCCGCGGTGTCGTCGGCGACTTCGACGGCGACCTGGACGACTACCAGCGCTACCTGCTCGACGAAGCCAAGCGCCTGCGTGAAGAGGCCAAGGTGGCCGTGCGCGAGGCGGACGCCGCGGCGACGGCCGCTGCTGCAGCCGCCGCCGCAGCTTCTGCGGCCCCCGCCAAGAGCAGCAACACCCCCGAGCAGCGCAAGCAGGACGCCCAGGAGCGCCAGCAGCGCAGCGAACAGGCCAAGCCGCTGAAAAAGGAAATCGCCAGGATCGACGAACGCATGGCGGCGGCCAGCGCCGAGCGCGGCACGCTCGAAGCCAAACTGGCCGAACCGCTGCCGCCTGCCGAGATCGCCGATGCCGGCAAGCGGCTGAAGTCGCTCAACGACGAGATTGCGCAGCTCGAAGAGCGCTGGCTGGCGCTGTCCGACCAGCTCGAAGCGCTGACGGCCTAAGCCCCCTGCCTGCGCACGGCTGGCCACTGGCCGGTCAGCGCGGGCCGGGTAGCATGGCAAGGTCAGGGAACCCGCCAAGGAGCCACGCCGCATGCCGTCTGCCATCGAACTCGCCCGGGGCGATGAAAAACTCATCGCGGCCATCCACCGCAGCCGACGCCTGATCGGCCGCAAGGCCCTCATGGCCGCCGCCGCCAGCGCCATCCCGCTCCCTGGCGTCGACTGGATGGCCGACGCGGCGCTGCTTTCGCGCCTGGTGCCGCAGATCAGCTCCGAGTTCGGCCTCTCGGTCACCCAGGTCGAAAAGCTCGCGCCGCACCAGCGCGAACGCATCCAGAAGGCCGCCACGACGCTCGGCGCCCTGCTCGTCGGGCGGCTCGTCACGCGCGAGCTGCTCATGAAGCTGGCCCGCCACGCCGGCATCCGCCTGACCGCCAAGCAGGCCACCAAGTACGTGCCCATTGCCGGGCAGGTGGTGTCCGCCGCGCTCGGCTACGCCGCGCTGCGCGCGCTGGGCGAGCAGCACATCAAGGACTGCGTGCGCGTGAGCACCACGCTGGCCCTGACGCCGCCTGAGCCGGCTGAGCGGCTCAAGCCGGCCTGAGACACCCGCCCGGACGGTGCGTCAGTCGCGATGAGGCGGCGGCGCGAAGTGCGCGGCCGGCCGGAGCGCCTCTTCCTTCATCCGCTGTTCGTAGGCGGCCAGCAGTGCCACGTAGTGGCGCGACATCACGTCGCTCACCCGCCCCAGCCCGATCTTGCTGACCGTGGGCTGCGGAATGCCCGTTCGCTCCTGGATCTGCTTTTGCGTCAATCCGAGCGCCCGCAGCGCTTGCACCAATTCGCGTGGCTTCATATCGAACCTCCCTTTTTTTAATATTCTAAAGTCCAATACGAATATTCATTTGCGCTTGAATCTCCACCCCATGGAGACTATTGCTTCCCGTGCCCTGGCCGCACGCAAATTCGCCAAGATGACTCAGAAGCAGGCGGAGATCGCTTCGGGCGTCAAGCAATCGAGCATCTCGAAGATCGAGCGCGGCGACACCAGCCGCTCGATGAGCGTGCTGGCCCTGGCGCGTGCTTACCGCGCCGATCCCAACTGGCTCGACACCGGCGACGGCCCCGCGCCGTGGGACGAAGTGCAGATCCGCCCGGCACGCGACAACGCCCACGAGCCGCCCGGTCCCTACCGCGTCACCCGCACCCCGCCCGAAGGCCCGGCCTTCGCACCGCAGACGCCCGGCACCGTGCCGCTGATCTCGTGGGAGTTGGCCGGCGAATGGCGCGGCGCCGAATCGCCGCCCCGGCCCACGCTGGCCGAACGCTGGATTCCCTGCATCGCGCACCACAGCGCCGGCACCTACGCGCTGCGCGTGCGCGGCGACAGCATGACGGCACCGCACGGGCACCTGAAGAGCTACCCGGCCGGATCGATCATCTTCGTCGACCCGCAGCACACCACGCCCGACGACGGCGAGCGCGTGATCGCCAAGCTCGACAACGACACGAGCGGCGAAGTTACCTTCAAGGTCTACAAGGAAGACGCGGGCCGCCGCTGGCTGCTGCCGCTGAACCCGGCGCACGAACCGGTGCGCGCCGCCTTCACCGTGCTGGGCACGGTGATCGGCAAATGGGAAGACGAAGACTGAGAGGTCGAGAAGGTCGAGCGGCAGGCGCGTGCAAAGGCCTCGATTCGCGAGGTCAGGTTGCGTACAGATTCGCCGGGCACAGTGAGGTTTCTCCCGGTGGCCTGCACCTCTGATCCTCCCTCCTCCAGCAGGTCATCTTCCAGCCCGCCCTTGTGCGGGCTGTTTTTTTGCCTGCGAACACAGGCAACCCGCGCAAACGGATGGGCCCGAGGATTTTTATGTATAATCCTCGGTTGCCCGAAAACATCGGGCATTGCCTGGCCAGGCAAGCTGAATCTCATACCAGCGCGTCGAAGTCATAGCGACGAGAAAAACAACAATGACTTCCGCAAACGAATCTTTGCCGTAGCGTGGACCGCGTAAGAGTTCACGACCACATTCCCAAAGCCCTCCCCGCGAGGGCTTTTTTATGCGCGCTCGCAGCCCAAGGCGCCCGCCTTCCGTCAACCCCTCTTTTTTCCTACACGACGTAACGGAATGCGACCTACGCGGTTCCACCCGGGCGCAAGAGACGATTCGCTCACTGTCTGCACAGGGAACAAAGGGAATCAAATGAGCCTCAGGGATATCCGCGAACGCTACGGCGTGAGCTTCGAAAGAGGAACCCGCGTCATCTGCGGTGGCCGCCTCGGCACCGTCGCCGGCGCGAGCAATTCGCACATCCGGATCAAGTTCGACGGGCGCCAGATCAGCAGCCCGTGCGATCCGTTGGAGGTCCAGCCTTGCAATGAAGGCACCGCCAACCTCGCACCGCAGTCGGCGCAAGACTGGCGCGCCTCGGCGTAGCGCCTGCCGTCGCCTGCACCGCCCCGTTCAGGGCAACGCGAACGCCAGCACGTAGTCGCCCCGCTCCGGCGAGTAAGCCGCCCCGCCCGCCGAAATGACGATGTACTGCTTGCCCGTCTTGGGCGACACATACGTCATCGGCGTGGCGCTCGAGCCCACCGGCATCTCGTGCTTCCAGACCTCGGCACCGGTCTGCGCGTCGTAGGCGCGCAGGTAGAAGTCCTGGAACCCCGCAAAGAACACCAGGCCGCCCGCCGTCGACAGCGTGCCAGCGTATGTCGGCATGCCGATGGGCATGGGCATGTTCAGCTTCACGCCCATCGGGCCGAGCTGCTGGGCCGTGCCGGCAGGCACTTGCCAGGCCACCTTGCGCGTCTTCAGGTCGATCGCGGTGAGGGTGCCGAACGGCGGCTGCACGCAGGGCACGCCGAGCGCGGAGAACCAGATGTTGGTGTAGATGCCGTACGGCGTTCCGAGCTGCGCCGACGGGCCGTGGCCGTCGCTGACCGGCGGGTACTTCTTGGAAAAGGCCGCGTAGTCGTCGCGCGGCACGAGCTGGAACACACTCGGCACGCGGATGTCGTTAAGGAACACGCGCTGGTTGGCCGTGTCGACGGACACACTGCCCCAGTTCAGGCCACCCACATTGCCCGGATGCTGGATGGAGCGCACGAGACCCGGCGGCGTGAAGTCGCCGTCATAGCGCAGCTTGCGAAACTCGATGCGACACAGGAGCTGGTCGAACATCGTCATGCCCCACATCCGCTGCTCGCTCAGGCGCTCGGCGCCGATGGAGGGCATGCCGGTCGAATAAGGCTGCGTGGGCGACAGCTTTTCCTCGGGCACGGCGCCTTCCTGCGTCACGGGCTTCTCCGTCACTTCAGCCAGCGGCTCGCCTGTCGCTCGGTTGAGCAGGAAGATCTGGCCGCGCTTGGTCGTCTGCAGGACGGCCGGCGTGCTGCCGCCCTGCCCGTCGGGCAGGTCGATCAGGGCCGGCTGCGACGGCAGGTCGTAGTCCCAGATGTCGTGGTGCACCGTCTGGAACTTCCAGCGCGGCCGACCCGTGGTCACATCGAGCGCCACCAGCGTGGCGTTGTAGGCATCCGAATGCGCGGGCCGGCCCACGCCGTAGTAGTCGGGCGTGGCATTGCCCAGCGGCGCATAGATGAGGCCCAGCTTGTCGTCGTAGGACGCGGTGGTCCACATGTTCGGCGTGCCCAGGGTGTAGGTCTGGCCTTCGGGCGGCAGCCGCGTGGTGTCGGGGTTGCCCAGGTCCCAGGCCCACACGAGTTCACCGGTGCGCGCGCTGAAGGCACGGATCACGCCCGAGGGCTCGCCGCGCATCTGGTTGTCGACCACCCAGCCACCCACGACGATCAGGTCGCGTGCCACCAACGGCGCCGAGGTCTGGAAGTAGAAGCCGGGCCGCACGAGTCCCATGTTCTGCGACAGGGCCACGGTCCCCTTGTCGCCGAAGTCTTCGCAGGGCTTGCCTGTGCGCGCATCCAGCGCGATCAGGCGGGCATCGATGGTGGTCTGGATGATGCGGTCCCGGCACTGGCCTTCGGAGGTCGTGCTGGCAGCGGCCGGGGCCACCGCCTCGGCGCGGTAGTGCCCCAGTCCGCGGCAGCGTTGCCAGAACGGCGACTCGGCCTGCGGGTCGAAGGTCCAGCGTTCCTTGCCCGTGTCCGCATCGAGTGCAATGATCTTGTCGTTGCGCGTGCAGCTGTACACGGTGTCGCCGAGTTGCAGCGGCGTGTTCTGGTCCACGCCGGGCTTGAGGTCACCGGTGCGATAGCTCCACGCGAGCTGGAGCTTGCCGACCGTCTCGCGGTTGATCTGGTTGAACGGTGCATCGCGCCGGCCCTCGGTGGTGCGGCCATAGGCGCTCCAGTCGACGGGTTGGTTGTCGCCGGTGGGCAGCTGATAGGCCATCGATGCATCGGGACGGACCACGCCGTGCGGCATGAAGGCCAGGCCGAAGCCCATCACGAAGAGCAACGCGAACACCACGCCCCCCACACGCCAGGGCGCAGGCCGCGTCACATCGCTCGCGGAAGGCGCCAGCCACAGGCCGATGGCCGCCAGGGCGAACGGCGCCATCACGCGCGGAAACAGTGCCCAGAAATCAGCGCCGCTTTCCCACAGTGCCCATGGCACCGTGAGCACGGCCAGCACCGCCAGCAGCAAGGCACCACTGCGGCGGCCACGCCAGATCTGCAGCGCGGCCACAACAAGGACCGCCCCCGCGAGCAGGTAATAAGGCGAGCCCTGGAGCCAGACCAGTTGGGCGCCGCCGATCGCGAGGCCCAGCCCCATGAGGATCACCAGGACAGAGAACAAGCGCGAAACAATCACCATGACAGGCCTCCTGATTTCAGCCTAGCACGGCAACTTGAACGAGGGGAAGCACCTGCGAGGCAGGCGGCCTCTGCTTTGGTGACCACGCATCCGACACTGCGCTCGACAAAGCGAGCGCCGTCGTGATCCGAGCCGCAGAAAAAAGAAAAGCCGCTATTCCTGGAAATAGCGGCCTGTCTGGCGATCAAGAGGTTTGGTAGGACGTACTGGATTCGAACCAGTGACCAACGGATTAAAAGTCCGCTGCTCTACCAACTGAGCTAACGTCCCGGAACCATTTTTCTTGCTTCTTGCCGACGTCGAATCCGGCAAAGCCTTGGATTATAGCGTGCTGTTTCGCGCAATTTCGTCCAGCACCCATCCTGCCGCACATTGACCGAAGGTGGCGGTCACGCTGACCACCGATCCGTAGCCGTGGCAGTTGAGCGAACCATCGCCCGACTCGATCTGGCAGGAGGCGTCGGGCGGTGCCACGCTCTCGCGGCTGAACACGCAGCTCAAACCGATCTTGCGACCCTCGCGCGGCGCGCCGTGCAGCTTGCGCAGGCGTTGGCGAAGCTGGGCAAGCAGCGGGTCGTGGGTGACGAGCGAGAGGTCTTCGATGTCGACCCTGTGCGCCTGGCGCTTGCCGCCTGCCGCACCGACCGTGATGAGCGCGGTGCTGCGCGACGCCGTGCGTGCCCATGCGGCCATGGCCAGCTTGGCCTTCACCTGGTCACAGGCGTCGATGACCGCATGCACTGGCCCGTGGGCCGCCTGCGCGGCATCGAGCAGCGAGGTCCAGTTGTCGGGCTCGACGAACTCGTCGATGGCGAGCACCTGGCAGCCGGGGTTGATCTGTGCGATGCGCTCGCGCATGGCCTCGACCTTGGCCTGCCCCACGGTGGAGTCGAGGGCGTGGATCTGGCGGTTGATGTTCGACTCCGACACGTGATCGAGATCGATCAGCGTCAGGCGCCCCACCCCGCTGCGCGCCAGCGCCTCGACCGCCCAGGAGCCCACGCCGCCGATGCCGACGACCAGCACGTGGGCATGGCGGATGCGCGCAGCACCGGCCACGCCGTAAAGACGCTCGAGCCCGCCGAAGCGGCGCGCAAAGTCAGGCGCCGCGGTGTCGGTGATGACATCCGCGGCGGCCATGGGGAGGGAGGAGACTTCAGCCGAAGGCATCGAAGCGCTCAAGCGGAAAGCTCCGCCAGAACAGTCATCACGTCAGCGCAGGCGCGACAGACGCTCACGGCCGGCCTGTGCGGCTTCCGACTGCGGATAGGCCTTGGCCAGGTCTTCCAGCGTGCGACGTGCGGCGCGCGTGTCCTTCAGTTCGATCTGGCAGTTCGCGATCGACAGCACAGCCTCTGGGGCCTTGGCATGGTCGGGCGCGAGCGACAGCATCGAGCGGAAATTGGCGATGGCTTCGTTGTAGTTGCGCGTGGCGTACTGCGCATTGCCGAGCCAGAACAGCGCGGACGCGTTGTAGCCGCTTTGCGGGTAGCGCTTCACGAACTCGGCGAACGCGGTCTGGGCCTGTGCGAACTGGCCCGAGCGGAAGATGCCGAGGGCAGCTTCGAAATCGGCCTTTTCCTTCGGATCGGCGTTGAACTCGCGACCGTCGATCGAGACCTTGGAAGGCTCGTTCTGGCGCAGCTTGTCATCGATCGTGGTCTGGCGCGACTGCATTTCGCTCAGCGTGCGCGTGAGCTGCTCGTTCTGGCCGGTCATGCGCGCCAGCTCGCCGCGCATCTGTTCGATCTGGCTTTGCAGGTCGAGCAGGCTGCGGCGCAGCTGGCCATTCTCGTCGGCCAGGCGCTGGTCGGTCTGCTGGCGCATGGCTTCGACGCGCTGGCGCAGGTCGAGGATGGCGCGGCGCGCCTCGTCGTCCTCGAACAGCGCGGCCTGCGAGCCGGCCGAGGCGCAGAGCAAGGCGGCGGCGAGGGCCGCGCCTCGCCACAGGGCACGTGGCTGCATCACCGGGTGTAGCGGATTTCAGCGCGGCGGTTCTGTGCCCACGCCTCTTCACCCGAGCCCTGGGCCGCGGGCTTTTCCTTGCCGAAGCTCACGGCTTCGATCTGGCCGTCGTTCACGCCCAGCAGCGTGAGCGCGCGGCGCACGGCTTCGGAGCGCTTCTGTCCGAGGGCCAGGTTGTATTCGCGGCCGCCGCGATCGTCGGTGTGGCCTTCGATCGAGATGCGACGTTGCGGTGCGCCCTTGAGGAAGCGCGCGTGGCCGTCGATGACCGACTGGAACTCGGGCTTGACCGTGTAGCTGTCGTAGTCGAAGTACACGATGCGCGCGACGCCGACCGGACCTTGCGCCGTGTTGGCGTTGGGATCGATGGTCACCGGAGCCACAGCGGTTGCGCCGCCTTGCTGGCCGCCGGCCGTGCCGGTGCGGTCGGAGACCGGCGTTTCATTGAGCTTGGTGCCCGACGAGCAACCGGCGATAAGCGCCACGATGGCGAGCGAATAGATCGTACGTTTCAACATTTGCGAACTCCTCAAGAAATTTGTCTGGTCAGTGCTGTCAGTGCTTATTGCTTTTGAAACGGACCCCAGTCCGGTTCCCGGATGTCTCCGGCCTGGCCCGCCAGTCGGGCCTTGATCTTTCCGTCCAGCGTGGTCGTCATGAGCGCCTCGCGGCCTTGCAGGTGCGTGGCATAGACGATCAGCTTGCTGTTGGGGGCGAAGCTCGGGCTCTCGTCGGCCGTGGTGTCGGTGATCGCGGCGACGTTGCCGGTGGCCAACTCCATCACGTGGAGTTTGAACGCACCGCCGACCCGCGAGATGTAGGCCAACCACCGGCCATCGCCGCTGACAGATGGAGAAATGTTGTAGGTGCCGCTGAAGGTGACCCGGGTCGGATTGCCGCCGCCGGCGCCCATCTTGTAGATCTGGGGCGCGCCGCCGCGGTCGCTCACGAAGTAGATCGTGCTGCCGTCGGCCGAGTACACCGGCTCGGTGTCGATGCTTGAACTTTGCGTCAGCCGACGCGGTTCGCCACCGCTGGCCGGGATGGTGTACAGCTGCGAGCCGCCGTCGCGGCTGAGCGTGACGGCCAGCGAGCCGCCGTCGGGCGCCCAGGCCGGCGCGCTGTTGGAGCCCTTGAAGTTCGCGAGCAACCGGCGCTGGCCGCTGGCCACGTTGTGCACATAGACCACGGGCTTGCGCGACTCGAACGACACGTACGCCAGTTGCTGGCCGTTGGACGACCAGCAGGGCGAGATGATCGGCTCGGGGCTGGCAAGCGCGGCCTGCGCGTTCTCGCCGTCGGCGTCGGCCACCCACAGCGAATAGCGGCTGCCGCCCTTGGTGACGTAGGCGATGCGGGTCGAGAAGATGCCCTTCTCGCCGGTCAGCTTTTCATAGACGTAGTCGGCGATGCGGTGCGCCGCCAGACGCAGGTCACCCTGCGGCACGGTGTAGCTCTGGCCGCCGAGGTCGCGGTCTTTCACGACGTCCCACAGGCGGAAGCGCACGTCGTAGCGGCCATCGGCCAGCCGGCTGACACTGCCCACCACGAGCGAATCGGCGGTGCGTTGACGCCACAGGGCGAGGTCGGGGCGGGAGGACTCGTCGAGCGCCTGGCCCGAGGCATCGACGCCACGGAACTGGCCGCTGCGCTCCAGGTCGGCCTGGACGATGTCGGAAATCTTCTGGGGCGAGGCGTCCTGCCCCCGGAAAGGCACGAGCGCGATCGGCAGCTGCGTCAGGCCCACGCCCGACACCTCGACCCGGAACTGGGCCATGGCAGGGAGCATGGGAGTGGCGGCAAGGGCCGCGATGAGGCTGCGGCGCGCAATCAACGATGAAGAAGGAGTTGGGGAAAGATCTTGCAACGGCTTGTTCATGCGGTTCGGAGAGGTTTCCGGGTCAAAAGTTTCTCCCGGGCGTTTCACGGGCCACATGTTACACACTGGTTTGGACCCGCCGTCACAAAACGTTTATCCAACGTTCAGCCAGCGAACTGGTCCTACAAGGCCCCCGGAAAGCGGCCGGAGCCGCCCCGTAAAATCCGCCGCCATATGCAAGCATCCCCCGGCAGCGAGAGCGCCCGCCCTCCCCTCATGCGCCGGCTGGCGCGACTCATGACCTGGTTCGGCAGTTCGCGCCAATGGTGGGCCGTGGGGCTGATCGGCGCCCTGCTGGCCGCACTCACCGAGCCGCTGATGGCCGCCATGCTCAAGCCGTTGCTCGACCGGGGCTTCACGCGCGACGAGATGCCGCTGTGGTTCATCCCGGCCGCCGTGCTGCTGCTGTTCGCGGTGCGCGGCATCGCGCAGTTCATTTCGCAATACGCGCTCTCGCGCATCGCCAACGAAGGCATGCAGAAGCTGCGCCGCGTGCTGTTCGAACGACTGCTCGGCGCCGAGCTGGCGCTGTTCGCGCGGCAGTCGGCCAGCGCGCTGTCGAACACCGTCGTGTACGAGGTGCAGACCGGCGCCATGCTGCTGGTGCAAGCGCTGCTCGGGCTGTCGCGCGACGGCTTCACGCTGATCGCGCTGCTCGGCTATCTGATCTACCTGAACTGGAAGCTCACGCTGATCGTGGCCTTCCTGGTGCCCAGCATCTCCTGGATCATGAAGGTGTTCTCCAAGCGCCTGTACAAGCTCACGCAGCAAGGTCAGCAGGCCACCGACGAGCTGGCCTACGTGGTCGAGGAAAACGTGCTGGCCCACCGCGTGGTGCGGCTGCACGGCGCCGAAGAGGCCCAGGGCCGGCGCTTCGAACAGCTGAGCCAGCGCCTGAACCGGCTGGCCGTGAAATCGACCATCGCCCAGGCCGCCACCACGCCGCTGACGCAGATGATGGCCTCGCTGGCGCTGTCGGTGGTCGTGATGATCGCGCTGTGGCAAAGCGGCAAGCAGGGCTTCACGGTGGGCGGTTTCGTCGCCTACATCACGGCGATGCTGATGCTGATCGCGCCGATCCGTCGCCTGGCCGAAGTCGCCGGGCCGATCACGCGCGGCCTTGCCGCGCTCGAGCGCGGTCTCGTCCTCATCGACGAAGTCGCGCCCGAATCGCAGGGCGACCACCAGGTCGCACACGCGAACGGTCGCATCGAACTGCGCAACATCGAGGTCAGCTACCGCGGCGAAGACGGTCTGAAAGCGCTCGACCGCGTGAACCTCGTCATCGAGCCGGGCCAGGTCGTGGCCTTCGTCGGTCCGTCGGGCTCCGGCAAGACCACGCTGATCAACCTGCTGCCGCGCTTCGTCCAGCCCAGCGGCGGCCAGGTGCTGCTCGACGGCCACGACACCAGCGAGTGGCAGCTCAAGAGCCTGCGCGCCCAGTTCGCGATGGTGAGCCAGGACGTCGTGATGCTCAACGACACGCTCGCCGCCAACGTGGCGCTGGGCGGCGACATCGACGTGCCGCGTGTGCTGGCCTGCCTCGAGGCGGCCAACCTGAGCGCGCACGTCGAGACGCTGCCGCAGGGCATCGACACCGTGCTCGGCCACAACGCCACGCAGCTCTCGGGCGGGCAGCGCCAACGGCTGGCGATTGCCCGTGCGCTCTACAAGAACGCGCCCGTGCTGCTGCTCGACGAAGCGACCTCGGCCCTGGACACCGAATCGGAACGGCTGGTGCAGGACGCCCTGCAGCGCCTGATGCAAGGCCGCACCACGCTGATCGTGGCGCATCGCCTGTCGACCATCCAGCATGCCGACCGCATCATCGTGATGGAGCAAGGCCGCATCGCCGAGGAAGGCAGCCACGAGCAGCTCATGGCCCGCGACGGACTCTATGCGCGGCTGCAGACGCTGGCCGTGCGCAGCGCGGCGCCGGGGCAAGACCCGACGCTCTGAATGTCAGCGCGCCGCGCCTGCCGCGGCACGCGTCTTCTTCGCCGCTGATGCGGGAGTCTGCGGCGGCGTGCCATCGGACACCAGCACGCCCGTCGACAGGATGAATTCAGCCGCGCTTTCGATATCGCCCTGCAGTGCGGCCCGAGCCTTGGCGCCGTCGCGGCGTTTCAACGCAGCCAGCAACGCCGCATGGTGCGACATCGCCACCTTGTCCCCCACGCGCCGCGAGCCGGCACGCAAGTCGTAGTTGAGGATGGGTCCGATGCGCAGCCACAGCGCTTCGATCATCTGCAGCAGCACCGGCATGTCGGCGGCCGCGTAGACCGCGAAGTGGAACTCCTTATTGAAGGTGACGAGCTTCGAGCCGTCCGGGCTCGCCGAGTCCATCTCGGCCGCGAACTCGTCGTGCCAGCGCGTGATGTCGCGCAGCGCCACCGCGCCCGGCGCCGTGGCGGCCAGCTCGGTGGCAAGGCCTTCGAGATTGGTGCGGATGGTGGTGATTTCCTTGAACTGCGCGGCCGTCATCCGGGGCACGCGCAAGGTGCGGCTGGGCGTGAGTTCGAGCGCCTGCTCGGCCACCAGGCGCTGCATCGCTTCGCGCACCGGCATCACGCTCACGCCCAGCGCCTCGGCCGCGCTGCGCAATGAAATCTGCTCGCCCGGCATCATCTGCCCGCTCATCACGAGGTCGCGCAACTGGTCGTAGACGTTGGCGCTGAGCGTCTGACGCTTGAGGGGGGTGACGAGATCGGTGAGGCTCATGCGTCGAAGTATATGTCTGGGGTATTCCCTATGATTTATCTGTGATCACAGATATACGATTCCGATCATTGCAAACATCGACCCCAAGGATCTCTTCAGCATGTGGAACAACAACTCCCTCGCCGGCCGGCGCGTGCTCGTCACCGCCGGTGCCAGCGGCATCGGCCTGGACATCGTGCGCAACTTCGTCGCCGCGGGCGCCAAGGTCTTCGTCTGCGACGTGCAGCCGGCCAGCCTCGACCAATTGGCGGGTGAACTGCCCGAGGTGGGCCGCTGCGTCGCCGACGTGTCCAGGGAGGACGACGTGGCGCGTCTCTTCGAGGCGGTCGACCGCGAACTCGGCGGCCTCGACGTGCTGGTGAACAACGCCGGCGTGGCGGGCCCGACCGGCCCGGTCGAGACCGTCTCGCTCGCCGACTGGGAGCGCACGATGGCTGTCAACATCACCGGCCAGTTCCTCTGCGTTCGACTGGCCGTGCCGCGACTGCGCAAGGGCCGTCTGCCGGCCATCGTCAACCTGTCCTCGGCCGCCGGCCACCTGGGCATGCCGGGGCGCTCGCCCTACTCCGCTTCGAAGTGGGCCGTGATCGGCTTCACCAAAACGCTGGCGCTCGAACTCGGCCCCGACGGCATCCGCGTCAACGCGATCCTGCCGGGCGCGGTCGACGGTCCGCGCATCCGTGCGGTGATCGCGGCCAAGGCCGAGGTGCTGGGCAAGCCGCTCGACGAAGTGACGCGCGCCTACACCGCGCAAGCCGCACTGGGCCGCATGGTGACGGCCACGGACATCGCGAACATGGTCCTGTTCGCTGCCAGCGACCTGGCCGCCAGCGTCACGGGCCAGGAGCTCGTGGTGGACGGCCACACGCAGGCGCTGAGCTGATCCGCTCGCATCCTCTTTCCTTCCCTCTTCTTT
The DNA here is from genome assembly GCF_003581445.1 of Acidovorax cavernicola. NCBI lineage: Bacteria > Pseudomonadati > Pseudomonadota > Betaproteobacteria > Burkholderiales > Comamonadaceae > Acidovorax > Acidovorax cavernicola. Next base: position 19,197 of record NZ_QXMN01000027.1, read on the forward strand.
TCCGGACACTCCATGGCCCAACGCCCCAAAGCCATCATCACCTGCGCCCCCACGGGCGCCATCCACACGCCCAGCATGTCGCCGCACCTTCCCGTGACGGCCGACGAGATCGCACAGGCCTCGATCGACGCGGCCCGCGCCGGCGCCGCGATCCTGCACCTGCATGCGCGCGACCCGAAGGACGGCCGCCCCTCGCAGGACCCGGACCTCTTCCGCCCCTTCCTCTCGAAGATCAAGGCGGCGACCGACGCGGTGATCAACATCACCACCGGCGGTAGCCCGCACATGAGCGTCGAGGAGCGCATGCGCCCGGCCAGCACCTTCAAACCCGAACTCGCGTCGCTCAACATGGGCTCGATGAACTTCGGCCTCTTTCCGATGCTGGAACGCTTCAAGTCCTTCGAACACGACTGGGAGCGCGAACACCTGGAGAACAGCCGCAACCTGATCTTCAAGAACACCTTTGCAGACATCGAGAACATCCTCAAGCTCGGCAACGCCAGCGGCACGCGCTTCGAATTCGAGTGCTACGACGTCAGTCACCTCAACAACCTGCGGTACTTCCTGGACCAGGGGCTGGTGCAGGCCCCGGTCTTCGTGCAGACCGTCTTCGGCATCCTGGGAGGCATCGGGGGCGATCCCGAAGACCTGATGCACATGCGCCGCACCGCGACACGGCTGTTCGGCGATCGCTTCGAGTGGTCGATCCTGGGCGCCGGCCGCAACCAGCTGCCGCTGGCCACCATCGGCGCCGCCATGGGCTCGCATGTGCGCGTCGGGCTGGAAGACTCGCTGTGGATCGGGCCGGGCCGGCTCGCCGCGTCGAGTGCCGAACAGGTGCTGCGCATCCGCGCCGTGCTGGAGGCACTGAACATCGACATCGCAACACCCGCCGAGGCGCGCGAGATCCTCGGCCTCAAGGGCGCGGCGAACGTCGACTTCTAGCCCTGCGCCAGGACCACCCGGCCCGGCTCGGTTGACTCCGGGGACCGGGCCGCATCCGCACGCCCGTCGCCCCAGCGCCGACGCCCTTCCGCCAGAACACCACAGGACAGGAAAGAGACTTCCCATGCAACACACATCCATCCCTGCCACGCCAGGCCTGGGGGCCAGTCGGGCAGACGACGAGCAGGCCTCGCTCAATGCCCTGATCTTCCGCAAGCTCATGCCGCTGCTGGTGCTGGCCTACGTGATCAGCTTCATCGACCGCACCAACATCGCGCTGGCCAAGAACCACATGGCCGTGGACATCGGCATTTCGGCCGCCGCCTACGGGCTGGGCGCCGGCCTGTTCTTCCTGAGCTACGCGTTGCTCGAAGTGCCCAGCAACCTGGTGATGCACCGTGTGGGCGCACGCTGGTGGATCGCCCGCATCATGATCACCTGGGGCCTGCTGTCGGCCGGCATGGCCTTCGTCACGGGAGAGACCTCGTTCTACGTGATGCGCATCCTGCTCGGCGCGGCGGAAGCCGGCCTGTTCCCGGGCGTGATGCTGTACCTGAACTACTGGTTCGGCCGCAAGGACCGCGCACGCGCCACGGGCTACTTCCTGCTCGGCGTGTGCATCGCCAACATCCTCAGCGGCCCGGTCGGCGGCGCGTTGCTGCAGATGGACGGCCTGTGGGGCTGGCATGGCTGGCAATGGATGTTCGTGCTCGAAGGTCTGCCGGCCGTGGCGCTGGCCTTCGTGGTCTGGCGCAAGCTGCCCGACGGGCCGTCCAGCGCCAGCTGGCTCACGCGCCCGCAGGCACAGGCCATCGAACGCCAGCTCGCCGCCGAACGCGCCGAAGACGTGGCCGACGGCCAGGTCGGCGAGTCGTTCAGGGCCTGCCTGGTCGACCGGCAGATCTGGCTGGCGATCTTTGTCTACTTCTGCCATCAGATCAGCATCTACACGGTGATCTTCTTCCTGCCGAGCATCATCGGCACCTACGGCAAGCTGTCGCCGCTGGAAATCGGTGCGCTCAACTCGCTGCCCTGGGTGGCCGCCGCCGTCGGCGCCATTGCGCTGCCGCGGCTCGCGGTCACGCCGCAGCGCGGCCGGCTGCTGCTGCTGGTCGGACTGGTCTCGATGTCGGTCGGTCTGTTGATCGCGGCGTTCGCGAGCCCGGCCATTGCGCTGGCCGGCTTCTGCCTCACGGGCTCGATGTTCTTCGTCGTGCAGTCCGTGATCTTCCTGTTCGCGTCGTCTCGGCTGGCCGGCGTGGCGCTGGCAGGCGGGCTGGCGCTCGTGAACACCTGCGGCCTCGTGGGCGGTTTCATCGGCCCGTCGGTGATGGGCTGGATCGAGCAGAGCACGGGCAGCACGAAGAACGGCCTGCTCCTGATCGCCGGGATGCTGGTGGCCGCCGCGCTCGCCAGCGTCTGGATGCGGCAGGGCCAGGAATCGCAGCGCAAGCGCTGACCCGTCGTTGCAACGGGCCGCGCGCTCCCACCGTCAGAGCAGCACGATGTCGTACTGCCCCTGCCCGATGGCGGGCTCGGACTGCAGCGAGATCGGCTTGCCGATGAAGTCGCTCAGCCCTGCGAGATGCTGGCTCTCCTCGTCGAGGAAGAGCTCGATGACCTGCGGCGACGAGACGATGCGGAACTCGCGCGGCGTGAACTGCCGCGCCTCGCGCAGGATTTCCCGCATCACGTCGTAGGCCACGCTGCGCGCGGTCTTCACGATGCCCTGTCCGCCGCAGGCCACGCAGGGCTCGCACAGCATGTGGGCCAGCGATTCGCGGGTGCGCTTGCGCGTCATCTCGACCAGCCCGAGCTGCGAGAAGCCGCCGGCCGTGGTCTTCACGCGGTCGCGTGCGAGCTGCTTGCGAAACTCCGCCAGCACCTGCTCGCGGTGGTCGTCGCGCGCCATGTCGATGAAGTCGACGATGATGATCCCGCCCAGGTTGCGCAGCCGCAGCTGCCGCGCAATCGCCTGCGCGGCCTCGAGGTTGGTCTTGAAGATGGTGTCGTCGAAGTTGCGCGCTCCCACGAAGCCGCCGGTGTTCACATCGACCGTGGTCAGCGCCTCGGTCTGGTCGACCACAAGGTAGCCGCCCGACTTCAGGTCGACACGCCGGCCCAGCGCCTTCGCGATTTCCTCGTCCACCGAATACAGGTCGAAGATGGGCCGCTCGCCCTTGTAGTGCTGCAGCTTGCCGGCCGCCTGCGGCATGAATTCGAGACCGAACTTCAGCAGCACCTCGAACTGCTCGCGCGAGTCGATGCGGATCGTCTGCGTGCTCTCGGTGGTCATATCGCGCAGCACGCGTTGCAGCAGGCTCAGGTCCTGGTGCAACAGCGACATCGCCGGCAGCCGGCCCGAGGCCTCGCGGATGCGCGTCCAGGTCTTGCGCAGGTAGGCGATGTCTTCGGCCAGCTCGGCATCGGCGGCGTCCTCGCCGTTGGTGCGCAGAATGAAGCCGCCCGTGTTCACAGGCACCACGCCACCGCTCTCTGCGGCTGCAGCTGCTTCAATGAGCGCCAGCATGCGGTTGCGCAGCGACTCGCGCTGGTCGGGCGGAATCTTCTGCGACACGCCGATGTGGTTGTCCTGCGGCAGGAACACCAGCAGCCGGCCGGCGATGCTGATCTGCGTGGACAGCCGCGCGCCCTTGGTGCCGATCGGGTCCTTGATGACCTGCACCAGCAGCGACTGGCCTTCGAACACCTGCTTCTCGATGGGCACCATCGGCCCGCCGTTGCGGTGGTCGCGCTCGGGCGACGCGGCGCTCGGGCGCGAGCCCGGCGTGAACGGCGAAACGATGTCGGCCACGTGCAGGAAGGCGGTGCGCTCCAGGCCAATGTCGATGAAGGCCGACTGCATGCCAGGCAGCACGCGCGAGACCTTGCCCAGGTAGATGTTGCCGACCAGCCCGCGCTCGAGCGTGCGCTCGACGTGCAGCTCTTGCACCGCGCCGTGCTCGACCAGCGCCACACGGGTCTCCTGCGGAGACCAGTTGATCAGGATGTCTTGCATGGAAGTCTTAAGTATTGAAACCTGCGCTTCGAAGCAGCTGCGCGGTCTCGAACATGGGAAGTCCCATGATGCCCGAATAGGACCCGCTGATGTGCTCGATGAACGCTGCCGCCGCGCCCTGAATTGCATACGCGCCGGCCTTGCCGAGCGGCTCGCCGCTGGCGGCGTAGGCAGCCATCTGCTTCTTCGTGAGCGTTGCGAAGCGCACGCGCGAAACGCTGAGCGCCGCATGCCGGCGACGGCCGTGCTGCAGCGCGACGGCGGTGAGCACGCGGTGCGTAGCGCCAGACAGGTGCGCGAGCATGCGCTCGGCGTCGCGCGCATCTTCGGGCTTGCCGAGGATCGTGCGGCCAAGTGCGACCGTGGTGTCGGCGCAGAGCACGGGCGCATCGGCCAGGCCCAGGCGCTTGCGGCGGGCAACGGCGGCATCGAGCTTGAGGGCGGTGACGCGCTGCACATACGCAGTCGGCGACTCGTTCGGCAGCAAGGCTTCGAGCGCCTCGGCGTCTTCGTCGGGGCCGGCCAGCAGCAGTTCGTGGCGCACGCCGAGCTGGCCGAGCAATTGGGCGCGGCGCGGGCTTTGCGACGCGAGGTAGATGAAGTCAGGCAAGTTCAGGTCTCCGTGGGCCCCACCGCCGGCCCCGTGATCATTCGCGGTGGTACGGATGGCCCGCGTTGACCGACCACGCCCGGTAGAGCTGCTCGACCAGCAGCACGCGCGCCATGGCATGCGGCAGGGTCAGGTCGGACAGGCGGATGCGTTCGTGCGCCGCGGCCTTGAAGGCCGGGTCGAGCCCGTCGGGGCCGCCGATGACCAGCGCCACGTCGTCGCCCTCGCCCTGCCAGGTCTGCAGCCGTGCGGCCAGTGCCTTCGTGGTGAGTGCAGTGCCGCGCTCGTCGAGCACGACGATGCGCATGCCGCGGACGATGGCGCCCTCGATGCGCTCGCGCTCGGCCGCATACAGCGTCTCGAGTGTCTTGGAACCGCGCGGCTCGGTCTTGACGGCGCGCAGCTCGAGCTTGAGCTCGGGCGGGAAGCGCTTGGCGTAGTCGTCCCAGGCGGTCTGCGCCCAGTCGGGCATGCGCTGCCCGACGGCGACCACCAGCAGCTTCATGCGCGGCGGGCTGGCGCCTTCTTGGCCGGCGCCTTCTTCGCAGCGGTCTTCTTGGCGGCCGGCTTGCCGACCACCTTCACCGGCACGCGTGCGGTGCCCGTGGCGGACTTCTTCGCAGGGGCCTTCTTGGCGGCGGTCTTGGCCGTGGTCTTCGAGGCTGCCTTCTTCGCCGGCGCCTTGGCGGCCTTGGCTTCCTGCTCGGCCGCGCGGATCGCGGTCTTGGCGGCGCTCGAACGGCGCAGGCTCGGAGCCTTGGCGGCAGCCGGCTTCTTCTCTTCGGCGCCCTTGACGGACGACGCAGTGGCCAGCGCAGGCTTGGTGGCGCCGAGCTTGGCGCGCACCGGCTTGTCACCCCAGATTTCCTCGAGGTGGTAGTACTGGCGGATGGCGGGCTGCATGATGTGCGCCACGGCCGAGCCGCAGTCCACGATGATCCACTCGCCGTTTTCCTCACCCTCGGTGCGCGGCTTGGCAAAGCCGGCTTCACGCACGGCGTCGCGCACGCTCGAAGCGAGCGCCTTGGTCTGGCGGTTGGAGGTGCCCGAGGCCACGATCACGCGCTCGAACAGCGGCGAGAGGTGCTCCGTGTCGAATACCTGGATGTCCTGCGCCTTGACGTCTTCGAGACCATCGATGATGGCTCGCTGGAGTTTTTGGATGTCTTTTTTGGCGGCGGCTTCAGTGGTCATCAGGCAGAGCGGTAGAGGTGGTGTTGGTCAATATAGCGTGCAACCGTGGGCGGAACCAGCGAGGAAATGTCCACACCCGACGCCACGCGCCGCCGGATGTCGGTGGCGCTGGTGTCCATGGCGGCAGGCAGTTCAAGCGCCTCGAAACGCGCGCCAGCCGGGAGGCCGGGCAGCTGTTTCGGATCAAAACGGGTGACGTCACCTGTCGATAGTGCGCGATACGCTACAGAAACGATAGCAATGCCGAGTATATCCTGCCAGCCGTGCCAGGTCGGCAAGGCACTGGCCTGGTCGGCGCCCATCACCAGCACGAGCTGTGCGCCGGGCTGTTCCTGCTGCAGTTCGTGCAACGTGTCGAGCGTGTAAGTCGGGCCGTCGCGCAACACTTCGCGGCTGTCGATGACGACCTTCCCTGTCAGCTCGCCGAAGGCCAGTCGCGCCATTGCGAGGCGGTCTTCCTTCGGCGTGAGGGTGCGGCTCTTGTGCCAGGCCTGCCCCGTGGGAATCACATGCAGCTCCGTCAGGTCGAGCTGCGCCAGCGCAGCTTCGGCCAGGGCGACGTGGGCGTTGTGCGGCGGGTCGAAGGCCCCGCCGAAGACGCCGATGCGCAAAGCAGGACCCGAGGGGCTCACACCCAGTCCCGGCGCACGATGAAGTCGCTGTACAGCGCGGCTTCGGGAGTCCCGGGCTCGGGCTGTTGTCGGTAGGCCCAGCTCGCGAGCGGCGGCATCGACAGCAGGATCGATTCGGTACGCCCGCCCGACTGCAGGCCGAAGTGCGTGCCGCGGTCCCACACGAGGTTGAACTCGACATAGCGCCCGCGCCGGTACAGCTGGAACTCGCGCTCGCGCTCGCCGTACGGCATGCCGCGGCGGCGCTCGACGATCGGCAGGTAGGCCTGCAGGAAGGCGTCGCCGACCGAGCGGATCAATGCGAAGCCGTTCTCGATGCCGCCCTCGGCAAAATCGTCAAAGAAGATGCCGCCGATGCCACGCTGCTCGTTGCGGTGCTTCAAGAAGAAATACTCGTCGCACCACGTCTTGAAGCGCGGGTATTTGTCGGCGCCGAATGGTGCGAGCGCATCACGGCACACGGTGTGGAAATGCACCGCGTCGTCCTCGAAGCCGTAGCACGGCGTGAGGTCCATGCCACCGCCGAACCAGCACACAGGCTCGCCGCCGCCCGCAGGCTGCGCCGCAAGCATGCGCACGTTCATGTGGACGATCGGCACATAGGGGTTGCGCGGATGGAAGACGAGCGACACGCCCATGGCTTCGAACGGCGCGCCCGAGAGTTCCGGGCGGTTCTGTGTGGCCGAAGGCGGCAGCTTGGCGCCGCGCACCTGCGAGAAGCCGACGCCGGCACGCTCGAACAGCGCACCGCCTTCGAGGATGCAGGTTAGACCGCTGCCCTGCAGCGGCTCGCCCGGCTCCTTCTGCCACGCATCGCGCACGGCCTGGCCGCCGTCTGCCGCCTCGACCGCCGAGATGATCGATTGCTGCAGTCCGCGCAGATAGTCGCCGACCGCCTTCGGCTGGGTGGCAGGCATCAGGATTGGGTCGTGTTGCGCGCGTTCAGGGCGCGATAGCCGATGTCCTTGCGGTACTGGGCACCGTCGAACTGCACGCGCGCAGCGACTTCGTAGGCGCGCTGCTGCGCCTGCTTGACGCTGTCGGCCAGCACGGTCACGCAGAGCACGCGGCCGCCGCTGGTCTTGAGTTCGCCGTTTTCAATCGTGGTGCCCGCGTGAAACACCACGGCATCGGGCGCTTCAGCCGGAATGCCGCTGATGCGGTCGCCCTTGCGCGGCGACAGCGGGTAGCCGTGCGCGGCCATCACCACGCCGAGCGCCACGCGCCGGTCCCACTGCAGCTCGACCTGGTCGAGCGTGCCGTCGGTGGCGTGCCAGAACACCTCGAACAAGTCGGACTTGAGGCGCATCATGATCGGCTGCGTCTCGGGATCGCCCATGCGGCAGTTGAATTCGAGCGTCTTGGGCTGGCCCTGAGCATCGATCATCAGGCCGGCGTACAGGAAACCCGTGTACGGAATGCCGTCCTTTTCCATGCCGCGGATGGTCGGCAGGATGATCTCGCGCATCGCGCGCGCATGTACCTCGGCCGTGACCACGGGCGCGGGTGAATACGCGCCCATGCCGCCGGTGTTCGGGCCTTCGTCGCCGTCGAGCAGGCGCTTGTGGTCCTGGCTGGTGGCCAGCGCGGTGACGTTCTTGCCGTCGCACAGCACGATGAAGCTGGCTTCCTCGCCCTGCAGGAACTCTTCGATGACGACGCGCGCGCCGCCTTCGTTGTGCGACACGCCGAACTTGTTGTCGACCAGCATGAAGTCGACCGCCTCGTGGGCTTCCTGCGCGGTCATGGCAACGACCACGCCCTTGCCGGCGGCCAGGCCGTCGGCCTTGACGACGATCGGCGCGCCCTTGGCGTCGATGTACGCGTGGGCCGCCGCGGCGTCGGTGAAGGCCTCGTACTCGGCGGTCGGAATCTTGTGGCGCTTCATGAAGGCCTTCGAGAACGCCTTGGAGCTTTCGAGCTGCGCCGCAGCCTGCGTCGGGCCGAAGATGCGCAGGCCATGCGCACGGAACTCGTCCACCACGCCGGCAGCCAGCGGCGCCTCGGGGCCGACCACGGTCAGCGCGATCTTCTCGGCCATCGCCCACTCGCGCAGCGCGGCGGGCTCGGTGATGTCGATGCAGTCGTAGCGTTCGTCGCTCACAGTGCCGCCGTTGCCCGGTGCCACGTAGACGCGGCTGACCCGGTTGCCCTGCGCCAGCCGCCACGCCAGCGCGTGCTCGCGGCCCCCTCCTCCAATCACCAGTACCTTCATTCGCGGGCTTTCGTTTGTCGCTGTGGATCCATCATTCATTCGTTCAGTCGGACAGTGCGGCGTTGTGATAGACGTCCTGCACGTCGTCCAGGTCCTCGAGCACGTCGAGCAGCTTCTGCATCCGGGCGGCGTCCTCGCCGGTCACGTCCACGGTGTTCTCGGCGCGCATGGTGATCTCTGCGGCATCGGGCTTCAGGCCCGCGGCTTCGAGGGCGTTCTTGACGGATTCGAAGTCGCCGACGGCGGTGAGCACCTCGATGGCGCCATCGTCGTCGGTGATCACGTCCTCGGCGCCGGCCTCGAGAGCCACTTCCATGACCTTGTCCTCGCTGATGCCGGGCGCGAAGATGATCTGCCCGCAGTGCTTGAACTGGAAGGCCACCGAGCCTTCGGTGCCCATGTTGCCGCCGTGCTTGGAGAAGGCGTGGCGCACTTCGGCCACGGTGCGCACGCGGTTGTCGGTCATGGTGTCGACGATGATCGCCGCGCCGCCGATGCCGTACCCTTCGTAACGAATTTCTTCGTAATTGACGCCTTCGAGGTTGCCCGTGGCCTTGTCGATGTTGCGCTTGACGGTGTCGATGGGCAGGTTGACCGCCTTGGCCTTTTCGACCGCCAGCCGCAGCCGGGGGTTGGCACTGAGGTCACCGCCGCCGGCACGTGCCGCCACCGTGATTTCGCGAATGGCGCGGGTCCAGAGCTTGCCCCGTTTCTCGTCCTGGCGGCCCTTGCGGTGCTGAATATTTGCCCACTTGCTATGTCCGGCCATGGCTATCTCTCTCGCTGTCGTGTGTTTTCAAAGCAAGTGTGGAGTTTACTGTCCGGCGCACACAACGCTCCCCGGCGCCCGGGATTTCGGCCCGGACCTTTTGGTGATAATTGTTTGATGACGCCATCGCCCATTGCCGGTACGGGAAATCCCGACGCCCTGCCGCCGCACGCACCGCTGCCGCTGTACTACAACACCGAAGCGGAGCACCAGGCCTTCCTGCGGCGCATCTTCGACAGCACAGCCGCGGACTACGACCGCATCGAAGCCGTGCTGGCCTTCGGCACCGGCCCGTCCTATCGTCGCGCCGCGCTGCAGCAGGCCGGCCTTGCCGCGGGCGCGCAGGTGCTCGACGTGGGCATCGGCACCGGGCTCGTCGCCCGCGAGGCCCTGAAGATCATCGGCCCCACGGGCAAGCTGACCGGCGTCGACCCGAGCGTTGGGATGATGGGCCAGATCCGCCTGCCTGGTGTCGAGCTGATCCAGGGCGTGGCCGAGGCCCTGCCCCGGCCGGACGCCAGCTGCGACTTCGTGAGCATGGGCTACGCTATGCGCCACATCAGCGACGTGGCCGCCGCTTTCTCCGAATTCCATCGCGTGCTGCGCCCCGGCGGCCGCGTCGTCGTGCTCGAGATCACCAAGCCCGAAGGCCGCATGGCGACGGCGCTGCTCAAGGGCTACATGCGCGCCGTGGTGCCGCTGATCGCCCGCGTGGTCGGCCGCCGCAGCGACACCTCAGAGCTGTGGCGCTATTACTGGGACACGATCGAGGCCTGCATTCCGCCCGAACGCGTCATGCAGGCGCTGGGCGCTGCCGGCTTCAGCGAGGTTCGCCGCCATGCGAGCCTCGGGGTCTTCTCGGCCTACACCGGCCGCAAGCCCGAATCCACCGCCGACGAGGTTCGCTGAACGTGCGCCCCCAGGACGACCACCTTCACCCCCCCCTGCGCGTGGAGCGCCTCTCGCTGCCGGACAGCCTCGCGCTGGCCACGCACAGTCACGCGCCCTTTGCCGCGCTCGGCTACGGCACGCCGCACGGTGTCGCCTGGATGCCGACGGTCAACGCGCGCGTGCTGTCGCCGCAAGGTGCCATGGCCGACGTGTGGCACGTGGGCGACGGCTCCCAGATCAAGTCGGGCACCACCGGCATCGCGCGCTGGCGCACCGACGGGCATTGGCTGCTGGGCGCCATCGATCTCGATGAAGCCGTGGAAGGCCAGAGCCTGACCGAGCTTTCGCAGCGCGCCTACCGAGACCTGTTCCGCACGCTCGACCAGGCCGGCACGCCGCACCTGCAGCGCATCTGGAACTACCTGCCGCGCATCAACGCCGACGGTGGCGGGCTCGAACGCTACCGCCAGTTCAACCTGGGCCGGCAGGAAGCCTTCTTCGAAGCCGGCCGGGCCGCCTTCGAGGGCGCCCCGGCCGCCTGTGCGCTGGGCATCCGCCAGGGCGCGCTGTCGATCCGTTTTCTCGCGGGACGCACCGCGCCGCTGCCAGTGGAGAACCCGCGGCAGGTGTCGGCCTACCGCTACCCCGAAACCTACGGCCCGCGCTCGCCGACCTTCTCGCGCGCCGCGCTGGCGGACATCGGCGACGGCCAGATCGCGCTCTTCATTTCGGGCACGGCGAGCATCGTCGGGCACGAAACCGTGCACCACGGCGATGTGCAGGAGCAAACCCGCGAGACCCTGCGCAACCTCGAAGCCGTGATCGCCTCCGCCCATGCGCAGACCACCGCGCGCTTCTCGCTCGACGCGCTCGATTGCGTGGTGTATGTGCGGCATCCGTCGGACACCGACGCCGTGCGCGAAGTGATCGCAGCCGCGCTCGGTGCCGACGCGCCGATGGCCCGGCATGCCGTGTACCTGGAAGCCGACATCTGCCGCAGCGATCTGCTGGTCGAGATCGAGGCCCACACGGTCGCCGCCGGACGGCTGCAGGCCGCGTGAGCGGTCGCCCGTCCGTCCGACCGACCTCACCACCCATGAACGTGCTGCGTTTTCTCACGTCGATCCCGCTCGCGCTGATGCTCTATGCGCTGCTGCTGTTTCTCGGCTTGATCTCGCTGGTCTGGAATTTCGTCGCCATGCTGCTGTACCCGGTGATGCCGGCCGTACCGGCGCGCGCGCTGGGCCGCATGACCATCGCCTTCGCCTACCGGATGTTCTGGTGGCTCGCGTCCGTCACCGGCATGATGCGCATCGACGCCTCGTGCCTGGACCCGATGCGCAACGAACCCGGCGTGATCTTCGTGGCCAACCACCCGACGATGCTCGACGCGCTGCTGCTGGTGGCGCGGCTGCCACGCAGCGCCTGCATCATGAAGGCCGAGCTGATGGGCAACATCTTCCTCGGCGCGGGAGCCCGGCTGGCGCGCTACATCAGCAACAAGTCGGCCCGAACCATGGTGCGCCTGGCGGTCAATGACCTGCGCCAGGGCGGCCAGCTCGTGATCTTTCCCGAGGGCACGCGCACGGTGACGCCGCCGCTCAACCCCTTCCGACCCGGCACCACGCTGATCGCCAAGCTGGCGCAGGCGCCGATCCAGACGGTGTTCATCGACACCGACTCGCCCTACCTCGGCAAGGGCTGGCCGCTGTGGCGCGTGCCGCCGCTGCCGATCGTCTTCACGCTGCGGCTGGGCAAGCGCTTTGCGCCGACGCAGGACAGCGACGCGTTGCAGGTCGAGCTGGAACACTATTTCCGTCAACACATGGAGCAGCGCGCCACCGACGCGTCCCCCGAATGCCAGCAGACGCCTCGCGCACCCACCTTGTCCTGATTCCCAGCTACAACACAGGCGAGCGTCTGTTCTCGACGGTCGCGGCCGCACGGGCCCAATGGAACCCGGTGTGGGTGGTGATCGACGGCAGCGACGACGGCACGGGCGAGCGGTTGCAGCAGATGGCGACTGACGATCCGGGGCTGCGCGTGTGGGTGTTGCCGCAGAACCAGGGCAAGGGTTCGGCGGTGCTGCACGGGCTGCGGGCCGCGAAGGAAGCCGGCTTCACGCATGCGCTCACGATGGATTCCGACGGGCAGCATCCGGCGGACCTGATCCCCTCTTTCATGAACGCGTCGCTGGCACGGCCCGAGACGATGGTGCTGGGCCGGCCGGTGTTCGACGCCAGCGCGCCGCTGCTGCGGGTGCGGGGGCGTCGGGTGTCGAACGGCTGGACGCAGCTCGAAACGCTGTTCGCGGGGGTCGGGGATTCGCTCTACGGCTTCCGCGTGTATCCGGTGGTCGATCTGATTGCCGTGATGGCGCGGCAACCGTGGATGCGACGCTTCGACTTCGACACGGAGGCCGTGGTGCGACTGGCCTGGCGCGGGGTCAAGCCGGTGAACATCGATGCGCCTGTGAAATACCTGACAGCTGAAGAAGGCGGGGTGTCGCACTTTCGCTATGGACGCGACAACGTGTTGCTGACGTGGATGCACACGCGGTTGATGATCGAGTTCGTCTTGCGGCTGCCTGGGCTGCTGATTCGCAAGATTCGAGGGGCGCCGCCGTTTCAGGACTGAACCCCTTTTGGGGGCACCCGACAGGCGGTACGGCGCGGCCAGCCCCACTGTGCCGGCCGCTTCGCGGCTCCCCTGCGGTGCTCGCGTTTCGCGGGGTCTCGCAGAACTCGCTCCACTGCGTTGCGCTCAAACAGCTGCGAGCCCTGATCCGCGAAACGCTGCGCTCCTCGGCGGCACAGAGGGGCCGTCCACACCGCACCGCCTGCCGGGCGCCTGCTGTGACGTGAAGGCCCTCTGCCCTTCTTCCGCTACTCAGCAGCAGCGCCGCCACCCAAAGCCTTGTACAGCGTCATCGTTGCGTTGAGCTGGTTCAACCGGTTCTGTGCCACCGAAACTTCCGCGGCGCGGCGCTTGTCCTTGGCATCGAGCACCGGCTGCAACGCAGTGGCGCCGGCGCGGTAGCGCACTTCGGACAAGGCTTCCGCACGTTGCGCCTGTTGAAGCGCCAGGGCCAACTTGACGCTTTCATCTTGCAACTGGGTCCGTGACGACAGCGTGTTCTCCACCTCGGATAGCGCGGTGTAGAGCGACTGGCGGAACCCGACGACCGCTTCTTCGTACCGCGTCTGCGACACGGCGACGGTCAGGCGTGCGGTGTTCCATTGCAGGAACGGCAACACCAGCCCCGCACCCAAAGTCGCGACGGGGTTCTTCAACACCTCGCCCAACGCATTGCTCCCCGCGCCCAATGCGCCCGTGAGGCTCAGCACCGGATAGAAGCCCGTGCGTGTCGCATCGACGTTCGCCAGCGACGCCCGCAGGCGCTGTTCTGCTGCGCGCAGGTCGGGTCGACGGCCGAGCAGGCTGGCGGGCAGGCCGGCATCGATCACGGGCAAGGCCGTGTCCGGCAGCTGCGACGGCTCCTGGTCGAGGGCGTCGGGCGGCATGTCGAACAGGATCGCCAGCGCGTTGCGCGCCTCGACGCGCTGTTGCAGCAGTTGCGTGTGCGCCGCCTCCTGGCTCGCGAGGTTCTGGCCCGCCTGCGCGACATCGAGCCCGGACACGGCGCCCGCCGCGTACTTGGCGCGCACCAGTGCCTGGATGCGACTTGCGTCGGCGATGCCGGCTTCGCTCAGTGCGATGCGATGGTTCAGGTGGCCGCTTCGCCAGTACAGCTCGGCGGTCGTGCCCACCAGCGCCAGCGCCGTGGCCTCACGGTCGGACTGGGTGGCCTGCAGTGCCCAGTCGGCCTCGCTGCGCTGTGCCGACAGGCGCCCCCACAGGTCGATTTCGTAGCTCAGGCTCAGCTGGGAGCTCGCGCTCGATGCCGCCACGCCGCCGCGCTTCAGGTCGAAGCGACGGTTCGTGTCGAGCTGCCCCGTCACGCCCGGCGTGAGGTTCGTGTGGGCCAGGCCAGCCTGCAATTGCGCCCGCTGCACGCGGATGCCGGCGACGGCCAGGTCGTTGTTGGTGCGCAGGGCGTTGTCGATCAGGGCGTCGAGCCGCGCGTCGTTGAAGGCGGTCCACCAGCGTGTCTGCGGTATCGCGGCGGCGTTTGACGATGGCGGCGTGGGCTGCTGCTGTTGCCATGCCTGCGGCACGCCAAGCGGCCGTTGCTCGCGCCGCTCGGGTTGGAACAGTGTGCAGCCGCCGAGCGCCAGCGCCACGGCGAGCGCCCCCAGGGTCAGGCGCGCGCTACTCACGAGCCAGCGCCTCGATGGGGTCGAGCCGCGCAGCGTTGCGCGCCGGCAGATACCCGAACAGCACGCCGATGAGCGACGCGCACAGGAAGGCAGACACGACAGCCCCCAGCGAAAAGATCATTTGCCATTGCTTCACGAACACCGAAAACAGAAAGCTGATGCCGTACGACAGCATCACGCCGATGAAACCGCCGACCAGGCACACGAGCACCGCCTCGGTCAGGAATTGCTGCAGCACATCGCTCTGGCGCGCGCCCACGGCCATGCGGATGCCGATCTCGCGGGTGCGCTCGGTCACCGACACCAGCATGATGTTCATCACGCCGATGCCGCCGACCACCAGAGAGATCACTGCGATCAGCGACAGCAGCAAGGTGAGCGACTGGCTCGTGCGCTCGGCCGTCTTCACGATGCTGTCCATGTTGAAGGTGAAGAAGTCCTTGCCGCCATGGCGCAGCGTGAGCAGCCGCACGATGCTGTCCTCGGCCGCCTTGGTCGGCTGGTCGTCGCGGATGCGCACGGTGATGTTGTCGAAGTGCTGCTGCCCGAACAGCCGGCTCGCGCCGGTGCTGTAGGGCAGCCAGATGTTGAGCGACTTGTTCTCGCCGAACATGCTCTTCTTTTCCTGCGCCACGCCGATCACCGTGCACGGCAGGCTGCCCACCAGGATGATCTTGCCGACCGGGTCGGTGCCCTCGGGAAAGAGCTTGCGCCGCGTGTTCTGGTCGATCACCACCACCTGCGACTGCTGCCGCACGTCGTTGGCATTGAAGGCCATGCCGCTGGCCATCTGGACGTCGCGCACGCTGAAGAAGCTGTCGCTGACGCCGTTCACGTTGCCGTTGATGTCGGCGCTGCGGTAGCGCAGGCGCAGGCTGCGCATGGTGGTCGGCGTGACGCTGTGCACGTAGGGCTGCGCGGCGATGGCCTGCAGGTCGGCCGGCAACAGCGTGCGGATGCTCGCGGCCTTGTCGTCGCCGAAGTCGCGGCCCGGGTAGATGTCGAGCGTGCTGGTGCCGATGGCCTTGATGTCGGCCAGCACGAAGCGCTTGGCGCCCTCCCCGATGGCCACGATCGACACCACCGACGTGATGCCGATGATGATGCCCAGCATGGTCAGCGCCGTGCGCATGCGATGCGCCATCATCGAGCGCCAGGCCATGCGGAAGGCTTCGGAGAAGCGCGCCCAGCCGGTGCTGAAGCGCGCGATGCCGAGCGTGGGGCGGGTCATGGCGGGCGGCGCCGGAGCGTCGTCTGCAACCGCCTGCGGCGGCGCGGCCACCGTCGGCACATTGGGACGGTCGCCCACAATTTCGCCGTCGGCGATCTCGATGATGCGCTCGGTGCAGCGTGCGACCTGCATGTCGTGCGTCACGATGATGATCGTGTGCCCCTGCGCATGCAGCTCGCGCAGGATGCCCATGACCTCCTGACCGCTCTTGCTGTCGAGCGCGCCGGTCGGCTCGTCGGCCAGGATGACCTGCCCGCCGTTCATCAGCGCGCGCGCGATGCTCACGCGCTGCTGCTGGCCGCCCGAGAGCTGGCTCGGCCGATGCTCGGTGCGGTCGCCCAGGCCCAGCCGCGCCAGCAGCTGGCGTGCTCGCTCCTCGCGCGCGCCGCCCTCGGTACCGGCGTACACGGCGGGCACCTCGACGTTGCCGGTGGCCGTCAGGTGCTGCATGAGGTGGTAGCGCTGGAAGATGAAGCCGAAGTGCTCGCGCCGCAGCGCGGCCAGCGCATCGCTGTCGAGCGTGCCGACGTCCTGCCCCGAGACGGTGTAGGTGCCGGTGCTCGGCCGGTCGAGGCAGCCGAGGATGTTCATGAGCGTCGACTTGCCCGAGCCCGAGGCCCCGACGATGGCCAGCATTTCGCCGTGGCCGATGTCCAGGTTGACGTCCTTCAGCACCTGGACCTCCTGCTCGCCCGAGGGAAAGCTGCGGCCGATGCCGCGCAGGGTCAGCAGCGGCTGCGTCACTGGCGCGGCCTCCGGGTGTTGCCGTCGTTGCCATTGCCGTTGTTGCCGTCTGCCTTTTCCAGCGCCGAGGCATCACCCGTGATGACGTTGTCGCCCTCTTTCAGGCCTTCGAGCACTTGCGCCTGGAAGTTGTTGCTGATGCCGATGCGCACCTGCCGCTTCTCCACGCTGTGGTCGGGCTTGAGCACGCGCACTTCCTGGCGGCCGTCCTTGTCGCGCGCGCCCAGTGCGGTGAGCGGCACGGTCAGCGCCTGCTTCGCCTCGCCCAGCAGGATGGCGACCTGCGCCGTCATGTCGACGCGCAGCGTGCGGTCGGGGTTGGGCACGTCGAACAGCGCGTTGAAGAACACGGCGTTGTTGATCTTCTCGGGTGCCGGCTGCACGGCGCGCAGCGTGCCGTGGTAACGCGTGTCGGGATCGCCCAGGATGGTGAAGTACACCGGCTGGCCGGCTTTCACGCGCACCACGTCGGCCTCGGAGACCTGGGCTTTCACGGTCATGGTCGACAGGTCGGCCAGCTTCATCAGCGTGGGCACCTGGAACGAAGCCACCACGGTCTGGCCTTCGAGCGTGCTGATCGACACCACGTCGCCGTCGATGGGCGCGACGATGCGCGTGTATGACAGGTTGGCCTGCGCCGAGGCCAGGGCCAGCTTCTGCTGGCGGATCTGCGCGTCGAGCGAGACGGCATCGGCACGCAGCGCGCGCAGCTCGGTGTCGGCCCCTTCCAGGTCCTGACGCGCGGTGGCGTCCTGCGCCAGCATCTCGCGCTGGCGCGCCCAGGTGAGCTCGGCCTGCTTCACGCGGACTTCCTTCGCGAGCTTCTGCGCCTGCAGGTTCTCGAGCTTGGCTTGCTCCTGCGCCAGGGTGTTCTGCAGGATGACGGGGTCGATCTCGGCGAGCCAGTCGCCCTTCTTCACCGTCTGGCCGAGCACCACCTTCAGCGACTTGAGCTGGCCGGACGCCTGCGCGCCCACCTCGACCTGCCGGAACGCCTGCAGCACGCCGGTGGCCAGCACCGAGTTCTCGAGGTCGCTGCGCTGCACGGTGGCGGTCAGGTAGTCGGTTTTCTTCGGCGGACTCAACCAGAAGAAGGCCACGATGGCCAGCACGACGAGCAAGGCCAGGCCGACAAGGAGCTTGCGCGATCGCCGCGAAGGAGTGTTGTTGGGCATGCAGTGGAAGTGGGATGAAACGGCCAGTGGCCCTGGGAAAGGATGAGATTGATCCTAGCCCCGGTTGCTGAAGGCCGGCTAAAGCATGCCTTTCCGGCGGGCCTTTGCCCCGGAACGGGATGCGGCCCATGAAAACGGCGTGGCCCGCTGCCCCTGGGGGACAGCGGGCCACGCCGCAAGACCTACTGAAAAAGAACTCAGCGCGCAGTGCGCCGACGCACAAGCAAGGTAATGAGCAACAGTGTCAGCACCGTGAACGCGATGAACGACCAGTTCGCCAGCGTCAGGCCGAACAATGTCCAGTCGATCTTGGAACAGTCGCCGCCACCGCGGAAGATCATCGGCAGCGCGCGCTTGAGCGGGAAGGTCTCGATCATTCCGTACAGGTCACGCCCGCACGAGACGACTTCGGGCGGATACCACTGCAGCCAGCTCTGCTGCGCCGCCGTGTAGGCGCCGCCCAGCGCCGACACCAGCGCCAGCACCCCGCCGGTGACCTGCAGGCCACGGCTCCTGAACAACGCTGCCAAGCCGGTGAACAGCGCCACCAGCATCAGCGCGTAGCGCTGCACGATGCACATGGGACAGGGTTCGAGCCCGACCACATGTTGCAGATACAGCCCGAAGGCCAGCATCAGGACACAGGCCAGGCAGATCAGCGCGAGCGCGCGGCGCGGCGCGCCGAAGTACCAATGGATCAAGGAGACACCCAATCTTCTTCTACGAACACCCTGGCCTTGCGCGGATTGGCGACGACGGTGTCGCCTTCCTTCAAGCCCAGGTCGCGGAACTGTTGCGCAGGGAGTTGCGCTTCGATGATGGTTCCGGAGCCCGGATTATCTGGATTCGTTTCGGTGGGCTCAAGTTCCAGCCGCGCGATCGGTCCGACGACGATCGCACGCGACAGGGTGGCGACGATGCCGGCGGCGCCGGGCAGGTAGCGTGTCACATCCAGGTCATGCGGGCGCACGTAGGCCAGCGCCTTGGCGTCGCGCGCGGTGCCGTGCTCGGGGGAGTCGATGCGAATGCCGTCCAGCTGCACCGCGCCGTTGTCGGCCCGACCGTGGAACAGGTTCACGTCGCCCAGGAAGCCGTAGACGAACGGGCTCGCGGGCTTGTCCCACACGTCCTGGGGCGAGCCGACCTGCTCGATGCGGCCCTTGTTGATGACCACCACGCGGTCGGCCACTTCGAGCGCTTCTTCCTGGTCGTGTGTGACGAAGATCGAGGTGACATGCAGCTCGTCGTGCAGCCGGCGCAGCCAGCGGCGCAGTTCCTTGCGCACCTTGGCGTCGAGCGCGCCGAAAGGCTCGTCCAGCAGCAGCACCTTGGGCTCCACCGCCAGCGCGCGGGCCAGCGCGATGCGCTGGCGTTGGCCGCCGGACAGTTGCGAGGGGTAGCGATCGGCCAGCCAGTCGAGCTGCACCAGCTTGAGCAGGTCGGTCACCTTGGCCTTGATCTGCGCGTCGCTCGGGCGCTCCTTGCGCGGCTTCACGCGCAGGCCGAAGGCCACGTTCTCGAACACGGTCATGTGACGGAACAGCGCGTAGTGCTGGAACACGAAGCCCACCTGCCGCTCGCGCACGTGCACGTCGGTGGTGTCTTCGCCAGAGAAATGGATGCTGCCGGTGTCGGCCGTTTCCAGGCCCGCGATGATGCGCAGCAGCGTGGTCTTGCCGCAGCCCGAGGGGCCGAGCAGCGCGACGAGTTCGCCCGACTCGACGTCGAGGTTCACGTTGTTCAGCGCGCGGAAGTCGCCGAACTGCTTGCTGATGTTGCGGATTTCGATGCTCATGGTCTTGTTCTCTCGTCTTCTCAGGCCACCGAGGGCTCGGGGGGACGCTCGGGCGGAAGCTCGGCGATGGCTTTCATTTCGCGCTCATGGCGCCACTCGATGACCGACTTGATCACCAGGGTGACCAGCGCCAGGATCGCCAGCAGCGAGGCCACGGCAAACGCGGCCACCGACTGGTATTCGTTGTAGAGCACTTCCACATGCAGCGGCATGGTGTTGGTCTGGCCGCGGATGTGGCCCGACACCACAGACACCGCGCCGAACTCGCCCATGGCGCGCGCGTTGCACAGGATCACCCCGTACAGCAGGCCCCACTTGATGTTGGGCAGGGTCACGCGCCAGAAGGTCTGCCAGCCGGTCGCGCCGAGCACGATGGCGGCCTGCTCTTCGTCGGTGCCCTGCGCCTGCATCAGCGGAATGAGTTCGCGCGCAATGAAGGGGAAGGTCACGAACACGGTGGCCAGCACGATGCCGGGCACGGCGAAGATGATCTTGATGTCGTGCTCCGCGAGCCACGGACCGAACCAGCCCTGCGCACCGAACACCAGCACATAGATCAGGCCCGCCACCACCGGCGACACCGCGAACGGCAGGTCGATCAGCGTGGTGAGAAAGGCCTTGCCGCGGAACTCGAACTTGGCGATGGCCCAGGCCGCCGCCACGCCGAACACGAGGTTCATCGGCACGGCGATGGCCGCGGTGATCAGCGTGAGGCGGATGGCGCTCCACGCATCGGGTTCCTTCAACGCCTCGAGGTACGCGTTGACGCCCTTGCGCAGCGCCTCGACCGCCACGGCCGCCAGCGGCAGCACGAGGAACAGGAACATGAACACGAGGGCGATGCCGATCAGCGTCCAGCGGACCCAGGCCGACTCGGTGGTGCCGGCTTTTGCGCGGCGGATGGTCTTGGAAGGTGCGCTCATGGCAAGTTCCCGATGAGGCTGCGCGAAGGAACACCGCAGAACCGGCTTTGCCGGGCTGCTGGTGTTGCCCCCGGCGAGGGGGTTGGCGAAGCGACACGAAGTGCGCGAAGACTGGGGGAGTGCAACATTTCTAGGCTCCCGCGCGCTTGCGCTGCCACGCTTGCAGGCCGTTGATGACCAGCAGCAGGATGAACGACAGCACCAGCATCACCAGCGCGACCGCCGTGGCGCCCGTGTAGTCGTACTGCTCCAGCTTGCCGATGATGATGAGCGGCGTGATCTCGGAAATCATCGGCATGTTGCCGGCGATGAAGATCACCGAACCGTATTCGCCGATGGCGCGCGCGAACGCCATCGCGAAGCCCGTGAGCAGCGCAGGCGCGATCGACGGGAAGATCACCTTGGTGAAGGTCTGCAGGCGCGTGGCGCCCAGCGAGGTCGCGGCTTCTTCAAGCTCTTTCTCGGCGTCTTCGAGCACCGGCTGCACCGTGCGCACCACGAACGGCAGCCCGATGAAGATCAGCGCAATCACGATGCCCGCCGGCGTGAAGGCCAGCTTGATGCCGTGCGGCTCGAGCAGCTGGCCGATCCAGCCATTGCCCGCGAGCAGCGCAGTAAGCGAGATGCCGGCCACGGCCGTCGGCAGCGCGAACGGCAGGTCGACCAACGCATCGACGATGCGCTTGCCCGGAAACTTGTAGCGCACCAGCACCCAGGCCACGAGCAGTCCGAACACCGCATTCACCATCGCCGCGATCAGCGAGGCGCCGAAGGTCAGGCGGTACGAGGCCATCACGCGCGGCGCGGTCACCGACACCCAGAAGTGCTCCCAGGTCATCGTGAAGGTCTTGAAGACCAGCGCCGACAACGGGATCAGCACGATCAGGCACAGATAGAAGATCGTGAAGCCGAGCGTGATGTGGAAACCGGGCAGCACGCGCTTGGCGCCCCCTGCCCGGTTGGCACGTGAAAAAGGCGCTCCCGCTGCCGGGAGCGCCGAAGAAGCAGCGCCGCTCATTTACTTCGCGCCGGGCGTGTACAACTTGTCGAATTGACCGCCGTCATTGAAGTGCACCTTCTGCGCTTCGCTCAGGCTGCCGAACAGTTCCTGCACCGTGAACAGCTGCAGCGGCTTGAAGGTGGCGGCGTACTTCTTGAGCACGGTCTGCGAACGCGGACGCAGTGCGTGCTTGGCGGCGATTTCCTGCGCTTCTTCGGAGTACAGCCAGTCGAGGTAGGCCTTGGCGAGGTCGCCCGTGCCCTTCTTCTTGACGGTGCGCTCGACGATGGCGACCGGGTTCTCGGCCACGATGGAGATCGACGGGTACACCGAGTCGACCTTGCCGGTGCCGAACTCACGGTCGATCGAGACCACTTCGGATTCGAAGGTGATCAGCGCGTCGCCGATGTTGCGTTGCAGGAAGGCGGTGGTCGCGTCGCGGCCGCCGCGCGCCAGCACCGGCACGTTCTTGAACAGCTTGCCGACGAACTCGGCAGCCTGGGCGTCGGTGCCGCCCTTCTTCTTGATGTAGCCCCAGGCGGCCAGGTAGGCGTAGCGGCCGTTGCCGCCGGTCTTGGGGTTGACGATCACGACCTGCACGCCGGGCTTGACCAGGTCGTCCCAGTCCTTGATGCCCTTAGGGTTGCCGTTGCGCACCAGCAGCAGCATGGTCGACGTGGTGGGCGATGCGTTCTCGGGGAACTTCTTGTTCCAGTCCTTGGCAACCACGCCGGCGTTGGCCAGGAAGTCGATGTCGGTCGAGGTGTTCATGGTCACCACATCGGCGTCCAGGCCGTCGGCCACCGCGCGCGCCTGGGCGCTGGAGCCGCCGTGCGACTGGTCGATCTTGACGTCCTTGCCAGTGGTCTTCTTGTAGTTCGCCACGAAGGCCGCGTTGTAGTCCTTGTAGAACTCGCGGGCCACGTCGTACGAGGCGTTGAGCAGCCCGGTGCCTTGTGCGAAGGCGGTGCTGCCGGCGAGTGCGGAGGACGCCAGCGCGAGCACGGCGACGAAGGTCTTGATTCTGGAAGTCATGTGGTTGCCAGGTTTTCTGAAAATTCACGTCCCGCCGACCAGGCGGCGGGTTCGTCGGTCAACGATTGCAGCAGGGCCAGGCCGAGCGGCCAGTCTCCGTGCCCCGAATCGATGTTGATGTGCCCCGCATTCTGCATGCGCACGAACTCGCTGCCCCAGGCGCGCGAGTAGGCGCCGGCAAGGCGGATGGGGCAATAGGGATCGTTGCTGCTCGCCACCACGATGCTGCGGTACGGCAGCGCCGCATACGGCACGGGCGCGAAGTCGGACAGTACCGCGCGGCGC
The DNA here is from genome assembly GCF_003581445.1 of Acidovorax cavernicola. Taxonomy (NCBI): domain Bacteria; kingdom Pseudomonadati; phylum Pseudomonadota; class Betaproteobacteria; order Burkholderiales; family Comamonadaceae; genus Acidovorax; species Acidovorax cavernicola. Next base: position 41,940 of record NZ_QXMN01000027.1, read on the forward strand.
TCGGGATCGGCCGGCGCCACCAGCAGTGCGCCCTGGATGCGGGCGGCGGCCTCGGGCGGCAGGTGCGCCGTGGCGATGCAGCCCAGGCTGTGGGCTGCGATCACCACCGGGCCGGGCGTGTCGAGCACGAGCTTGGCCAGCGTCGAGACCCAGGCCTCGCGCCGCGGCGAGGCCCAGTCGTCCTGCACGACCCGCGCGGCGCCCGGGATGCGCTCTTCCCACAGGCTCTGCCAGTGGCCGGGCCCGGAGTCGCGCCAGCCGGGCACGATGACGACACGAGTCTGCATGACGGCGCAGTCCTGCTTGCTTACTTGTTGGGCTGCGGCGTGATGCGCAGGTAAGGCTTGACGGCCTTGAAGCCCTTGGGGAAACGCTCGGCGAGTTCGGCCGGGTCCTGGATGCTTGGCACGATGACGACGTCGTCGCCGTCCTTCCAGTTCACGGGCGTGGCGACCTTGTGGCTGTCGGTGAGCTGCAGCGAGTCGATCACGCGCAGGATCTCGTCGAAGTTGCGGCCGGTGGACGCCGGGTAGGTGATGGTGGTGCGGATGATCTTCTTGGGGTCGATGATGTAGACGCTGCGCACCGTCGCCGTGGTGGAGGCGTTCGGGTGGATCAGGTCGTACAGGTCGGCCACCTTGCGGTCGGCGTCCGCAATGATCGGGAAGTTGACGGTGGTGTTCTGCGTCTCGTTGATGTCGCCGATCCACTCCTTGTGCTTGGTGGCCGGATCGACGCTCAGCGCGATGGGCTTCACGCCGCGCTTGGCGAACTCGCCCGACAGCGCCGCGGTCTTGCCGAGTTCGGTGGTGCACACGGGCGTGAAATCGGCCGGGTGCGAGAAGAACACGACCCACGAATCGCCGGCCCACTGATGGAAATCGATCGGGCCTTCGCTGGAGTCCTGGGTGAAATTGGGGGCGGTGTCGCCGAGTCGCAGGGTTGCCATGGTCGCTCCAAGGATGGGGTGGAAGCCTCGGATTGTGCGAACGGGTGCTTCAATGACAAACGAATATCTGTTTGTTTGGATATGACGTTTTCCGCATATAGAGCCATCCAAGCCCGCCGCAGAACGCTATCTTTTCGATAGCAATCGACCTCAGAACATCCGCATTTCCTCGCTCTGCAGGTGCTCCGACAGGAAGTCGATCAGCCGCCGCACCGCCGGCACCAGCGCCCGCCGTGCCGGAAACACCATGTGTGCCACCACCGGCGACGGCCCCCAGCCGGGCAGCACGCGCACCAGCCGGCCGGCTTCGATGTCGGCGCGGCACATGTAGTCGGGGAGCATGGTGGCGCCGACGCCTCCCAGCGTGCCGAACTGCAGCGTCGCCAGGTCGTCGGCCACATAACGCGGCGTGTGCACATGCAGGTGGCTGCGGCCGTCCGGGCCTTCCAGCCGCCATTCGGCGCGCCCTTCCCCGTTGACCGACATGGCCGCCGTCGGCAGCTTCGCGAGATCGGTCGGCGTTTCGACCGGCCCGTGTTGCGCCAGCAGCGCCGGGCTGGCAGCCAGCACGCCGCGGCTGTAGCCGAAGGTCTTGGCCACGAGCACCGTGCTGTCCTCGATGGCCGGGCGCACCCGCAGCGCGATGTCGATGCCCTCCTCGATCAGGTCTACCGGCCGGTTGATGACACGCATATCGACACGCACCGCCGGATGGCGTTCCATGAACACCGGCATCAGCTGCGCCAGCCCGCTGTGCGCGATGGTGACCGGGCAGGTCAGCCGCACCAGTCCGCTCGGCTCGGTCTGCACCTGCGCCACCGCCTCGGCCGCAGCCTGGGCCGCGTCACGCATGGCGGAGGCGTGGCGCAGGTAGATCTCGCCGGCCGGCGTGAGCGACAGGCGCCGCGTGCTGCGCTGCATCAACTGCACGCCCAGCCGCTCCTCGAGTTCGGCCACGCGGCGTGACAGGCGCGATTTGGGAATGCCCAGCGCCCGGCTGGCCGCGGCAAAGCCGCCCCGTTCGGCCACTTCGGCGAAGAACACCATGTCGTTGAGGTCTTGCATCGCCTCATTGTCCCGCAAACAGAACGATCTGATCGAAATTTGGCTACTTATCAGCCAATGGCATCAAAAATAGAATTCTCCCAACGCCGGCCACCTTTGAGCGCCGACACCCGCAAAGAAAGCGTTTGATTGACATGAAGCTGCTCCACATCGACTCCAGCATCCTCGCCGCCGGCTCCACCTCGCGCCAGCTGACCGCGGAAATCGTGACCGCCTGGCGCGCCGCCCATCCCGACACCCAGGTCGAGTACCTGGACCTCGCCGTGAACGCGCCCTCGCACTTCGGCGCCGATGCCCTCGGCATCAAGACCGGCGTGCAGGCCCAGCCCACCGAAGCGCAACTGCGCGAGAACGCCCTGTCGGAAAAGCTGGTGAGCCAGTTCCTGGCCGCCGACGTCATCGTGCTCGGCGCCCCGCTGTACAACTTCACCATCCCGACCCAGCTCAAGGCCTGGATCGACCGCCTCGCCCAGGCCGGCCGCACCTTCAAATACACCGACAAGGGCGCCGTCGGCCTGGCCGGCGGCAAGACGGTGATCGTGGCTTCGAGCCGCGGCGGCATCTACTCGACCTCCGAAGGCGGCCAGGCTGCGGAACATCAGGAGAGCTACCTGAAGGTGATCTTCGGCTTCTTCGGCATCACCGACGTGCGCTTCGTGCGCGCCGAAGGCATCGCGATGGGTGACGCCCCTAAGGCCGCCGCACTGGCCGCAGCCCGCGCCGACATCCTCGTGGCCACGAGCGAAGCCGCGAACCAGAAGACCGTTGCGCAAGCCGCCTGATCCCGTAGCAGGCTGAAAAACCAAAAGGGCCGCCCATGAGGGCGGCCCTTTTTGTCTTCAGGCCAAGAACACCGCGGAACCGGCTTTGCCGGGCCGCTGGTGTTGCCCCCGGGCGAGGGGGTTGGCGAAGCGACACGAAGTGCGCGAAGCCTGGGGGCGAGCCCAATCAGGCTGCGGAGTGGGATTTGACCCAAGCCACGTACTTGTCCATCCAGCCCTGCAGGAACTTCTTCGTGTCTGCGTTGCCGATGTGGCCCTTGTCGTCGAACAGGCCTTCCTTGGCCTGCAGGAACACCTCGGGACCGCCCATCGTCGGTGCGTCGAGGTAGGCCAGGATGTTGCGCAGGTGTTGCTGCGCCAGTGCCGTGCCGATGGCACCCACCGAGATGCCGAGCACGCCGGTCGGCTTGCCGGCCCAGACGCTCTGGCCGTAAGGGCGCGAGGCGTGGTCGATGGCGTTCTTCAGCACGCCGGGGATCGAGCGGTTGTATTCGGGCGTGACGAACAGCACGCCCTGTGCCGCCGCGACCTCGCTCTTGAGGCGCTTCACCTGGGCGGCCTGGTTGCCGTCGTCGTCCTGGTTGTACAGCGGCAGATCGTCGATGCGCAGGGTTTCGAAAGTGAAGTCCGACGGTGCGAGATGCGCCAGTGCAAGGGCCAGCTTGTGGTTGAACGAATCCTTGCGCAGGCTGCCGACGATGACGGCGATCCGGGTCTGTGCCATGGGTGGAACTCCTTGAAGTGAGAAAGGCTGTCGGAATGACCGGGACGATTATGCGAAGCGCTCAAGACCTTTTCCAGAAAAGTTCATGACAACCGGCGCACGCGCCTGCGCGCGCCGCACGGCCCCGTGGGCCAGCCGGTCCAGCCCGGTGCACAGCAGCCAGTAGATCGCGCCCACGAGCATGAATATCTCCGCCGGATAGACCATGGTGCGCGCATTCACCTGCGAGGCCACGAACGACAGCTCGCCCACGCCCACCACATACGCGAGTGAGCTGTCCTTCACGAGCGTGACCCACTGGTTGACGAACGACGGCAGCATCATCCGCAGCGCCTGCGGCAGCACGATATGACGCAGCGTGCCCCAGCGCGTGAGCCCGAGCGACAGCCCCGCCGCCCACTGCCCCGCGCCGATGCCGCGGATGCCCGCATGCACCGCGTGCGCCAGGTAGGCACCGCCCACCAGCGACAGCGCGCACATCACCGACAGCACGCCCGGCACGCTGACGCCCAGCGCGAACGGCAGCAGGAAGTAGGTCCAGAAGATCAGCATCAGCACCGGGATCGCGCGCAGGAAGGCCAGCGCCAGCGTCAGCACACGCTTCAGCGGCCCTCGCGCCATCGCCAGCCCGATGCCCCACGCCAGTCCGAGCAACGCCGAGGCGATGCCCGAGCCGGCGCTGAGCAGCACCGTGAGCGCCGCACCGCCCAGTTCGCCCTGCGGAAAGGCGCCCCACAGCAGGTACGGCAGGCTGTCCCATAGCGTGTGCAACGCGTCGGTCATGTCGCCGCCCTCCCCGGCACCTGCGACTGCCGGCGCGCCGCCCAGGCTGCCAGCACTTCGATCACGCCGATGGTCGCGATGTAGAGCAGCGTCGCCACGCCGAACGCCTGGAAGGTCTTGAAGGTCTCGGCCTCGACCTGCCGCGAGGCATACGACAGCTCGACCAGCCCCACGGCCATTGCGAGCGAGGTGTTCTTGACGATGTTCATGTACTGACCCAGCAGCGGCGGCAACGCGATGCGCAGCGCCTGCGGCAGCACCACCTGCGTCAGCACCTGCGCGCGCGTGAAGCCCAGCGCCTGCGCCGCCAGCGTCTGTCCGACCGGCACGCCACGGATGCCTGAGCGGATGTCCTCGCCCACATAGGCCGCCGCATACAGCGTGAGCCCGAAGAGCGCCGACAGCAGTTCGAAGGAGATGAAACGCCCCGCCAGCAGCCCTTCGCGCAGCGCCTCGGGCAGCACGCTGGGCGCGCCGAAGTACCAGAAGAAGAGCTGCACCAGCAGCGGCGTGTTGCGAAACAGCGAGACGTACGCGCCGCTCACGCGAAGCCACGCGGGCCGGCTCGACGAGCGCCCTGCCGCCACGACCACGCCGAGCAGCGTTGCGCCCGCCGCCACCAGCAGCGAGGCTCCCACGGTCACGAGCCAGCCGTCGAGCAGCCAGCCCAGATAACGGGGCGCGAGCAGATGCTCGCGCAACAGATCGGTCAAGGCTGCCGGTCAGTTGGCGGCCACGCGCTGGTCGCCGATCTTCAGCAGGCGCGGCAGCGGTGCCTTGCTGTTCGGGCCGAACCAGGTGTCGTAGATCGCCACGGCGCGGCCGTTCTTCTCGCTGTCGACCAGCCAGGCGTTGAGCGTCTCGAGCAGGCGCGTCTCGCCCTTGGCCACGGCCGCGCCGAGGTATTCCTTCGACACCGTGATCGCCGGGATCTCGTACTTCTCCTTGTCAGGAATCGCATTCCACTGCGCCGTGAGCTTCACGCCGTCGTTGGTGATGGCCTGCACGTTGCCGTTGCGCAGCGCGGCCAGCGCGAACGGCGAATCGTCGTAGAGCACGACCTTGGCGTCGGGGTAGTTCTTGCGCAGGTTCGACTCCATCGTCGTGCCCTTCTCGGTGCCGATGCGGATGTCCTTGATCTGCGCGGCGTCCTTCAGCACGCCCTTTTTCGCGAGGAACTGCTGCCCGACCAGGAAGTAAGGCGTGGTGAAGTCCACGGCCTTGGCGCGTTCGTCGGTGATGGTGAAGCTCGCGAACACCACGTCCGCCTTGCCGGAGGTGAGCAGCGGAATGCGGTTGGCCGGGTTGGTCGGCACCAGCTCGATCTTCACGCCCAGGCTCTTCGCGAACTCGGTGGCCAGGTCGATGTCATGGCCCACCTGCTTCTTGCTGGCCGGATCGATGTAGCCGAACGGCGGGTTGCCGTCGAACGCGGCCACGCGCAGCACGCCGGCCTTGCGGATGTCGTCGAGCTTGTCGGCCCAGGCGACGTTGCCCAAGGTGGTGAAGGCGCCGAGAGCCAGGGCCAGGCTGGTCAGAGTGAAAGAGTGGGTATTGCGGGTCATGCCTGCGCTTCGCTTGAAGAAGAAAAAAATGAGAGAGCGCGACTCTAGGCAGTGTCCGGCACGGCGCCAACGAAGCAATTTCCGCTTGCATATGCAGCGACGAGTTGCGCATGAACAAATGACAAAAGCTTCGTGGCGCGTGAAGGCGTCGATCCCTAGAGTGGCCAGCCTCCGCCTTCCGACTGACTGCTTTTTTCTTCCTTGACCGCGTGACGTGGCCTCGCTCTTCTCATGCACATCCCCGCTTCTTCATCTCCCGCCGTCTCCCGGCGCCTTCTGCTTCGCGCCGGCGTCGGCGCTGCCGCCGTCGCCGCCTCGGCGCCGCTGTTCGCCCAGACCCGCGCTCGCACGCTGCGCATCGGCTACCAGAAGTTCAACACGCTCAACATCCTCAAGGGCACGGGCCAGCTCGAGAAGGCGCTCGCGCCGGCCGGCGTGAGCGTCGAGTGGCGCGAGTTCCTTGGCGGCAGCCAACTCTCGGAAGCGCTGGCCGCCGGCGCCATCGACTTCGGCCATGCCTCCGACGGCATCGGCGTGTTCCAGCAGGCCAGCGGCAAGGGCCTGGTGTATCTCGCAGCCGAGAGCCCCTACCCCGGCGGCGTCGGCTTCCTGGTGCCGCGCGACTCGCCGATCCGCAGCGTGCGCGACCTGAAGGGCAAGAAGGTCGTCACCGGCCGCGGCTACAACACGCAGTACGTGCTGATCCGCGCACTCGAAGCGGCCGGCCTGCGCTACGAAGACATCGAGCCGGTCAACATCCTCACGGCCTCCGACACCGTGGCCGCCTACCAGTCGGGCAGCGTGGCGGCCATTGGCCTGTGGGACCCGTTCCTGGCCGGCGCGCAGGTGGCGACCGATTCGCGCCTGCTGTTCGACGGCACTGGCCTGAGCGGCAACCGCACCTACCACTTTGCGCAGGCCGGCTTCGCGCGCGCCAACCAGGACACGCTGCGCACCGTGTTCGCCGAACTGCGCAAGGCCAACGAATGGGCACAGGCGAACCCGGCCGAGGTCGTCGCCACGCTCGCGCCGCAGCTCAAGGTCGAACCCAAGGTGCTGGCGCTGGCGACCGAACGGCGGCAGTATGGCGTTGTTGCGCTCACGCCCGCCATCGCCCGCGAACAACAGGGGTTGGCCGATGTGTTCGCGCAGTTGAAGCTCATTCCGCAGCCCATCGCGGTGAAGGATGCCTTCCTCGACCTGAACCTTGTTTGACGACCACACCCTTCGCCCCGTGACCCTCCCCCACTACGACGCCATCGTCATCGGCCTGGGCGCCCTCGGCGCGGCCACCCTGTATCAGCTCTCGCAGCGCGGCGCGCGCGTGCTCGGCATCGACCAGTTCGCGCCGCCACACGACCAGGGCTCCTCGCACGGCGATTCGCGCATCACGCGACTGGCCGTCGGCGAAGGCGACGAGTACGTGCCGCTGGTGCACCGCTCGCACGCCATCTGGCGTGAACTCGAAGCGCGCACCGGCCACGAGCTGATGACCACCACCGGCGGCCTCATCCTCGCGCCGCGCGACCGCGTGGCGGAACACCATGGCAAGTCCGACTTCGTGCGCCGCACCATCGCCTGCGCCGAGCGTTTCGGCATCGCGCATGAAGTGCTCGACGCAGCCGGCATCCGCGCGCGCTATCCGCAGTTCCACCTGCAAGGCGACGAGATCGGCTATCTCGAACGCGACGCCGGTTTCGTGCGGCCCGAAGAAGCCATCGCCGCCCAGCTCGCCGTGGCCCGCGCCGACGGCGCACAGACCCGCACGGGCGAGCGCGTGCTGAGCGTCGAGCCCGTGGGCAATGGCGACACCGTGCGCGTGCGCACCGACACCGCGAGCTTCACCGCCGACCAGGTAGTGGTTGCCGCCGGCGCCTGGCTGCCCGAATTCCTCGGCCGGCAGGCGCGCACCGACTGGCAAGCCCACTTCTCGGTGCACAGGCAGGTGATGCACTGGTTCGACACCGGCCCCTCTGCCGCGGCCGACTTCGCACCCGGGCGCTTCCCCATCTTCATCTGGATGTTCGGCGACGCGCAGGAAGACTACATGTACGGCTTTCCGGCCTCCGACGCATCGCAGCCCGCGCTGAAGGTCGCCACCGAGCAGTACGTCGACGCCACCACGCCAGACGCGCTCAACCGCGACGTGAGCGCCGAAGAAACCGCCGCCATGTACCGCAACCGCGTGGCCGGCCGCTTTCCGCAGATCCAGGGACACGCGCTCAAGGCCCGCGCCTGCATGTACACCGTCACACCCGACCGTCGCTTCGTGATCGACGCGCTCGACGGCCTGCCCCACGTGCTGATCGTCTCGGCCTGCTCGGGCCATGGTTTCAAGCACTCGGCCGGACTGGGCGACGCCATCGCCGACCGCGTGCTGGGCCGCGAAAGCGCGCACGGCCTCGACCTGCGGCCCTTTGCCCGCGAGCGGTTGGTGGCCTCGCAATACCCCTGAGGCGTACGCGCGCGATCCGGGGCATCATCGCTTCCGATCTTCAGTTTCTTCGGAGGCAGCGCGCGATGCGATTCCTGGTGGTGGGTGCTGGTGCACTCGGTGGTTACTTCGGCGGACGCCTGCTCGCAGCGGGCCGCGACGTAACCTTTTTACTGCGTCCGGGCCGCGCAGCCCAGCTGGCCACGACCGGGCTCGTGGTGCGCAGCCCCTTCGGCGACCTCGACCTGCCGACACCGAAACATGTGCTGGCCGAACAGATCGACGGCCCGTACGACGTGGTCGTGGTCGGCTGCAAGGCCTACGACCTCGACGCGACCATGGATTCGTTCGCGCCCGCCGTCGGCCCCGACACAGTCATCCTTCCGCTGCTCAACGGCCTCGGCCACATCGACCGGCTGGCCGCGCGCTTCGGCGATGCGTGCGTGCTCGGCGGCCTGTGCATGATCTCCGCCACGCTCGACGACGAGGGTCGCGTGCTGCACCTGAACGACATGCACAGCCTGAGCTACGGCGAACGTGCAGGTGGGCGCTCCGCGCGCATCGATGCCATCGCGGCGCAGTTCGACGGCGCGAACTTCGCAGCCACCGCGAGCGAGACCATCGCGCAGGACATGTGGGAAAAGTGGGTCTTCATCGCCTCGGCCGCGGGCCTCACGAGCCTCATGCACGCCTCCATCGGCGACATCGTGGCCGCCGGCGGCGAGGACGTGGCGCTGGCGATCTTCGACGAATGCTGCGCCATCGCCGCCCACAACGGCTTTGCCCCGCGGCCCGGTGCCATCACACGTGGTCGCGCGGTGGTCACGACCGCCGGCTCGCCCATGACCGCCTCGATGTACAAGGACATGGCCCGCGGCGCGCGCGTCGAGGCCGACCACATCCTGGGCGATCTGCTGGCCCGTGCTGCGCGCACCGAGTCACCCACGCCGTCGGTGCTGCGCACGGCGTACGTGCACCTCAAGGCCTACGAGTTCCGGCGCGCCCGCGAGGCCGGCTGAACGGACACGACGAGCCTCATGGCAGACACGCTCGCCTTCCTCCACACGGCCCAGGTGCATGTGCAGACCTTCGGCAACCTCGCACGCGAGGTCGCGCCCGAGCTGCGCGTGCAGCATGTGGTGATGGAAGAGTTGCTGGCCGATGCGCGCAGGCTGGGCATCGACAACGCCAGCCTCGTGACGCGCGTGCACGAAGCCATGCGGGATGCCGCCTCGGACGGCGCCGCCGTCGTCGTGTGCACCTGCTCGACCATCGGCGGCATCGCAGAGAAAACCGCCACCGGCGGCGCCTTTGCAGCCCTGCGCATCGATCGCGCCATGGCCGACCGCGCCGTGCGCAACGGCCCGCGCGTGCTGATCGTCGGCGCTGTCGAGAGCACCATCGACCCGACCCTGTCGCTCGTGCTCTCCGCGGCCCGTCAGGCCGGTGTCGGCATCCGGGCCAGCACCTTGCTGGTCGAAGACGCCTGGGTGCATTTCCAGTCCGGCGACACCGCGCGCTACGTGGCCACGCTGGCCGAATCGATCCGCGCCGCAGCCGATGCCACCGATGTGATCGTGCTGGCGCAGGCGTCGATGGCGCCGGTGACGGCGTTGTTGGCGGACCTGGGTGTCGACGTGCTCAGCAGCCCGCAACTGGGCGTGGCGCATGCGGTGGCCATGCTGCGCGCGTCGAGCAAGGCCTGGGCGTCCAACAGCACAGGAATGTCGGGCTGGTAGCCCTGCCCTGCAGCAGGAGCCAGGTCTTCGCCAGGCCTACTCCTGCTTCTGGATCGTCTCGCCCCTCAGCATCCCCATGTCGCGGGTGTTGAAGCGGTGCCGCTTCCAGCCCGCCCAGGTACGGCGGAAGTTGGAGATGGAGATGCCGTAATAGATCACCTTGAACATGCGCAGCGCGCCCCACATCGGCGTGCCCCTGTAGATGTCGCCGGCCAGCAGCGACATCAGCGCCTCCTTCACCCGGAACGGATTGCCGGGGTACATGAACATGTCGCGGATGGTCGGGTTGGTCACGCGGTAGATGAACCACGAGTACTCGCGCGGCCCCTTGCGCATCATGGCTTCGAATGCTTCGCGCGCGCGCGGGAGTTCGGCCGGCTGGTCGAGCGCGGCGTTCACCAACTCGGCGCCGTCGAAGGCGCTGTGCATCGCGAGGTACACGCCGGAGGAGAACATCGGGTCGATGAAAGCGAAGGCATCGCCCAGCAGCAGATAGCGGTCGCCCGTGGCGTGCGTGCTCGAGTACGAGAAATTGCCCGTCGCATGCACCGCGTCGTCGACCAGCGTGGCGTTCTTCAGGCGGTCGACCAGCACCGGGCATAGCGCGATGGTGTCGTAGAAGAAATCCTTGAGCGGCTTCTCGCGCGTCTTCAGGTAATAAGGCCAGCACACCGCGCCCACGCTGGTCGTGCCATCGGCCAGCGGAATGAACCAGAACCAGCCGTGCGGGAACCAGCAGATGCTGATGTTGCCTTCCTTCTTGCCCTCGAGCCGCTCGGCGTTCGTGAAGTGGCCGAACAGCGCGGTGCTGTTGTGGTCGGGGTTCTTTTCCTTGCAGCGGAATTTGTTCGCCAGCATCGTGTCGCGCCCGGACGCGTCGACCACGAAGCGCGCGCGCCAGCTGCGCCTGGTGCCGTCGTCCATCACGGCCTGCACGTTGGCGCCGTCGGCGTCGAAGGCCACGTCGCGCACCTTGCAACCTTCCAAGGCCTGGGCGCCGCGCGTGGCGGCATTGCGAAACAGCAGTTCGTCGAGTTCGGAACGGCGCACCTGCCAGGCGGAGTCGAGCGACTTGTCCCAGCCTTCGCCGAATTCGACGTAGCTGCGGTGCTCATGCTCCGGCGAGACGAACTCGATGCCGAACTTCGGCATGCCGATCTTCTCGACCTGATCGCGCACGCCGAGCTTGTCGAACAGCTCGACATTCGCGGGCAGCAGCGATTCGCCGATGTGAAAACGCGGGTGGTGCTCCTTCTCGACCAGCACCACCTTTCGGCCCTGCTGCGCCAGCAACGCCGAGATCGTCGATCCGGCGGGGCCGCCGCCGATCACGAACACATCGCAGGATTCTGGAGAGCTGGAAACGCCGGGAGAGGAAACCTGGGGCTGGGACATGCGAAGACAAGCTGCGTGGTTGACAGCGACAGAGCATAGCGCGCCCGCATCGCACGACACAAAACGGTTGGTGACACGGATCGGGAGACGGCACACTGGTGCCCCGTCATCCCCCCAGCTTGCACGCCATGTTCCTGCGACGCCTTGCCTTGTCTGCCGCGCTCTGCCTATCCGCCGCATGGAGCCATGCCGCGGGATTCAGCTTCATCGAAGTCCCGGCCGACAAGGACGGACCGGCCTTGCGTGGCGCAGTGTGGACACCTTGCGAGGCGCCGCCCACCGACATCTCGTTCGGCCTGATCGCCATCTCGGCCGCGAAGGATTGCCCCATCGCTGGCGCGAAGCTCCCCTTGGTGCTGATGTCGCACGGCTCAGGCGGCTCGTTCCTGGGCCACCACGACACGGCCGCCGCGCTGGCAGACGCTGGCTTCGTGGTCGCCGCCATCAATCACCCCAACGACAACTTCCAGGATATGGAACGCCGGGGCCATCTCTCGACGCTGGCCGCACGGCCCATCGACATGCGGCGACTGGCCGACCACATGCTCGGCGCTTGGCCGCATCGCGCGAAGCTCACCGCCGACCAGGTCGGCTTCTTCGGTTTCTCCCGGGGCGGCTTCACCGGCCTCGTGGCGACGGGCGCGGTGCCCGACTACAAGCTCGGCCTGCGCTTCTGCACACCGGCGTCGAGGATTCCGTTCTGCGGACAGATCCAGCGCCAGGAACTGCCTGCGCCACCGGTGCGCGACGCGCGCATCAAGGCCGCCGTCATCGTCGATCCGCTGAGCTTCTTCGACGCCGAGGGACTGAAGCAGGTCGCGGTGCCCGTGCAGCTCTGGGCCTCGGCCCGTGGCGGCGATGGGGTGATGCCGGACGACGTGGAAGCCGTCCGCCGCAACCTGCCCACACCGCCGGACTGGCACGTGGCCGCGAACACCGGGCACTTCGCGTTCCTGGCGCCTTGCGCGCCCGCCATGGCCAAGGTACTGCCAGAGATCTGCAACGACGGGGCCGGCTTCGACCGCGTGGCCTTCCATGCGGACTTCAATGCCAAGGTACTCGCCTTCTTCAGGCAGCACCTCGCATCGAAGCCCTGACCCAGTCGCGCGACCGTCCTACTTCACTACCGCGTGCGCCGCTGGCCGGCCAGCCGCCGCACCACCGTCACCAGCCGGTCGATCTCGTCGAAGGTGTTGTAGAACGCCAGCGACGGCCGCACCGTGGTCTCGACGCCGAAGCGCCGCAGGATCGGCTGCGCGCAGTGGTGCCCTGTGCGCACAGCAATGCCCTCGTCGTTGAGCGCGTGGCCCACCTCCTCGGTGCTGTAGCCGTCGAGCGCGAAGGACATCACGCTGGCCTTGTCGGCCGCCGTGCCGATCAGCCGCACGCCCGGGATCGCGCCGAGCTGCGCCATGCCGTAGACCAGCAGGTCGTGTTCGTAGCGCGCGATGTTCTCGATGCCGACCTTGTTCACGTAGTCGATCGCCGCGCCCAGGCCCACCGCGTCGGCGATGTTGCCGGTGCCGGCCTCGAACTTGTTCGGGATCGGCTGGAACACCGTCTTCTCGAAGGTGACGTCGGCAATCATGTTGCCGCCGCCCTGCCACGGGGGCATGTCTTCGAGCACTTCGCGCTTGCCCCAGACCACGCCGATGCCGGTCGGGCCGAACACCTTGTGGCCGGAGAACACGAAGAAGTCGGCGCCGAGGTCCTGCACGTCCACGCGCATGTGCGACACCGACTGCGCGCCGTCGACCAGCGCCTTCGCGCCCGCGCGGTGGGCCAGCTCGACGATCTCCTTCACCGGCACCACGGTGCCCAGCGCGTTCGACACCTGCGTGACGGCGACGATCTTCGTACGGTCGTTGAGCAGCTTGCGGTATTCGTCGAGCAGCACCTGGCCCGAATCGTCCACGGGGATCACGCGCAGCTTCGCGCCCTTGGCGGCGGCCATCTGCTGCCACGGCACGATGTTGGCGTGGTGCTCCAGGTTCGAGACGATGATCTCATCGCCCTCGCCCACATGCTGCCCACCCCAGCTCTTGGCCACCAGGTTGATGGCCTCGGTGGTGCCGCGCACGAAGATCACTTCCTCCACTTCGGGCGCATTGATGAAGCGGCGCACCCGTTCGCGTGCGCCTTCGTAGGCGTCGGTGGCGCGCGCGGCCAGCTCGTGCGCCGCGCGGTGGATGTTCGAGTTCTCGTGCGCGTAGAAGTACGCGATGCGGTCGATGACCGACTGCGGCTTGTGCGTGGTGGCCGCGTTGTCGAACCACACGAGCTGCTTGCCGTTCACGCGCTCCTGCAGCACCGGGAAGTCGCGCCGCACGGCGTGCACGTCGAACGGCGGATGCCGGCCGCTGCCGGCCAGCGGCACCGCGTCGGGGCCGCGCGGATCGGGCTTGGCCGGCGTGACGAAGCCGCTGGGCAGGCGCACGGCATCGACGAAGTAGAACTGCGCGTCGCGCCCGGCAGGCGCCGAGGGCGCGCCGTGCGGCAATGCAGGTTGTGCCGAGGGCTGCGTCGCCAGCGCGGCGAGGTCCGCGAAGGGATCGTGGATGGCGAAGCCGTCGCCCGGCGCAGCAGCTGCGGCGCCGGCCACTGGATGCCCATGGCCGTTGCCCAGGAAGTAGAACGGCGAGGCCACCGCTTGCGGCGATGCAGGCGCCCCCACCAGCTGCGGCACGCCTTGCACCGTGCCGCCCGAACGCGGCTCGAGGGCCGGCGCCACCGACAGCACATGGTCCGGCACGCCATTGCCCGCCACCGCGTGCGGCACCAGGGCCGGTGCGCGGTTCGCGAGCGAAGGCAGTTGGGTCGGCGACGCGGGCAGCACATTGGCGCCCGGAATCTGCCCCTGCGGGATCGGCGTGCCCGGCACGCTCGGGCCGAAGCCCGCGGGACTCACCAGCGGCGAGCCCGGTGGCGCGACGTTGGCCGGAAACTGCGCGCCCGGCACGAGGCCGCTGGCCACGCCCGGCAGCGAGGTCGGCGGCGTGCCCGGCAATGCGGAGAACATGGCGCTGGCCATGCGCGAAAGGACGGCCGGATCGAACGGCGCGGCCTCGCCCGGAATCGTGGGTGTGCTCACCGCGATGTCTTACTTGTAGGTGTCGGGATAGTCGTGGTACTTGCCGATCTCGACATCGTCGAGCACCGCCAGCGCGTCGGTGGTCAGCACCGCGAGCGAGCAGTACAGCGAGATCAGGTACGACGCGATCGCATGGTTGTTGATGCCCATGAAACGCACCGACAGTCCCGGGCTCTGCTCGCCCGACAGTCCCGGCTGGAACAGACCCACCACGCCCTGACGCTTGTCGCCCACGCGCAGCAGCAGGATCTTGCTCTTGCCGTCGGCCACCGGCACCTTGTTCGAGGGAATCAGCGGAATGCCGCGCCAGGTGATGAACTGCGAGCCGAACAGGCTCACGGTCGGCGGCGGCGTGCCGCGGCGCGTGGCTTCGCGGCCGAAGGCGGCAATGGCCAGCGGGTGCGTGAGAAAGAACGCGGGTTCCTTCCACACCTTGGTCAGCAACTCGTCGAGGTCGTCGGGCGTGGGCGCGCCGGTCAGCGGGAAGATGCGCTGCTCTTCGCTCACCTGGGCCAGCAGGCCGTAGTCGGGGTTGTTGATGAGCTCGCTCTCCTGGTTCTCCTTGATCGTCTCGATCGTGAGGCGCAGCTGCTCCTTGATCTGATCGTGCGGGCTGCTGTAGAGGTCGGAGATGCGGGTGTGCACGTCGAGCACGGTGCTCACGGCGTTCAAGAAATGCTCGCGCGGGTTCTCTTCGTAGTCGACGAAGGTGCGCGGCAGCTGGTTCTCTTCTTCGCGCGAGGTGCAGGTGACCTTGATCGACTCGGGGTTCTTGACCTTGTTGACGCGGTAGATGCCCGCCTCGACCGGCACCCATTGCAGCAGGTGCGTCAGCCAGCGCGGGCTGATGGTCTCGAGTTGGGGAACGGTCTTGGTGGCGTTGGCTAGCTGGCGGGCGGCGTTGTCGCCGAGGGCGGTGGTACCACCGACTGTTGCACTCATGGATCAGGGCTCCGTGGGTTGAGAAGAAGAAAACGACAGTGGCCGCCAGTGTCTGGCGGCCACGGGTTTTCCCTCAACAGGCTATAGCCGCCAAGTTGATCCTTCGCGCAAGGCGCGACTGCTCCAGTTGCTCGCATTGCGCGAGCAGATGCACGATGTTGATGCCCAGCGCGCCGGCCAGCTTGTGCGCGGTGACGATCGACGGAATCACGCGACCACGCTCGATCTCGCCCACGTACGAGCGGTTCAGATCGGAACGCTCGGCCAGCTCCTCTTGCGACCAGCCCTGCCCTTCACGCAACTGCCGCACGGTCACGCCGAAGTCTTCCACGAAGCCTTTCATGCGTTCCCCGCTTTCGTCGTGCTGCTGTTCTGCAGGCTCGCCTGCGAGACGCTGGCACCGGGCGGCACGTCGTCCGTGATCCACACATTGCCGCCGATGACCGCGCCCTTGCCCAGCGTGACGCGCCCGAGGATGGTCGCGCCCGCATAGATCACCACGTCGTCCTCCACCACCGGATGGCGTGGCAGGCCCTTCTGCAGGTTGCCTTCGGCGTCGGTCGGGAAGCGCTTGGCGCCGAGCGTGACGGCCTGGTACAGCCGCACGCGCTTGCCGATGACGGCCGTCTCGCCGATCACGACACCCGTGCCGTGGTCGATGAAAAAGCCCGCGTCGATCTGCGCGCCCGGGTGGATGTCGATGCCGGTCTGCGCATGCGCCAGCTCGGCCACGATGCGCGCCAGCAGCGGCAGGTCGAGCTCGTACAGACGGTGCGCGAGGCGGTGATGGATCATCGCCAGCACGCCCGGATAGCACAGCAGCACCTCGTCGACGCTGCGCGCCGCCGGGTCGCCCTGGTAGGCCGCGAGCACGTCGCTGTCAAGCAGGCGCCGCAGGCCCGGCAGCGCGTTGGCGAACTGCCGGACGGCCTCTGTGGCCGCGGCGTCGATCTCGCTGGGAGCGCGCGGCTGCAACCGGGCATTGAAGTTCAGCTCGAGCCGCGCCTGCACGAGCAGCGCCTGCAGCGCGGCATCGAGCGTGTGGCCCACATAGAAATCTTCGCTCTCGTGACGCAGGTCCGGCGGCCCGAGCCGCATCGGAAACAGCGCGCCCTTGAGCGATTCGACGATCTGCGCGAGCGCATCGCGCGACGGAAACTCGCGCGCGCCGGGTTCGCGCGAACGGCGCTGCGAATCGCGCCATTCGTCGCGCACCTCGTGCAACGCACGCACGATGTCGCTCACCTCGAAATGGGCCATGTGTGTTCTTCTCCCGTGAGTGTTCGTGTGTGTGTGTGAGGTTCAGTCCTGCACCCACGGCAGCCCGTGGAAGCGCCAGCCGTCGGCACCACCGCGGTGCCCCGCCGCGTCGATCTCGCCCTCGAAACCTTCGAGCACGTTGAAGACGCTGGTGAAGCCTGCCTTGGCAGCGGCTTCGGCAGCCAGGGCCGAACGCTTGCCGCTGCGGCACAGCAGCAGCACCAAGGCCTCCTTGCCGCCATCCTTGGCCAGCCTGGCTTCGAGTTCGCGCACGAAGCGCGGATTGCGCGTGAGCGCCGTGCCCGTGGCCCAGGCGACGTGCAGGCTGTCGGGCACGTGGCCGACGAACTTGCGCTCTTCGCCGGAGCGCACATCGACCAGCAAGGCCTGGCCGCTCTGGACGAGTTGCCAGGCCACCGGCGGGGTCACGCCGCCGGCATAGGGCCAACCGGCCTCCAGGGCCCGTTCGCGCGCCTGCGCCAGTGCTTCGGGCAGGACGAGTTCTTCAACTTCCACTGACATGCTGTGCGGCTCCTGTTGTGCATCGGATTCGCCTTGATGGCGATGACCACCACTGTAGGAGCCGCGCGCCGAAGCACAAACAACTGAAAAGTCGGTTTCTTACAACCTCTTGATCTATAGCGGCACGTCCGGCGGCACATCCTGTGCGAGCGTCTCCACGGGCACGAAGAGACTGTTCGCATCGTGCAGGCGGCGCAGCTCCGACAGGCGCTGCCGGTTCTCGTCGCCGAAGCAACGCCCGACTTCAGCGGAGCGATGCTCCAGATCGAACTCGTTGACGTAGGCCCCTGACGCAATGCCCGCGAGCTCGTCGTACATGCCGTTCAGCCACGCGCGATTGACGGCATCGTCCGACGCCTCGTTCCACTGCGCGTAGGTCGAGACGAAGTACCGGCCGCGCGCGGAATACGCGGCATCCGGGTACGACGGGTCCTTGCCGCGCCACACCAGCAGCATCACGCTTGCGGGAGAGGGCTTGGCCGGCAGGTGCCGGCTCAGGATCGGCGCGATGTCCTGCGTGCGGTCCGTCAGGATGTTGTCGGTGCGGTAGCGCCGCGACACGAGCATCGCGTCGGTCGCCTGGTAGATCGTCTCGAAGCCCGAAGGCTGGTCGACCTCCAGTGCCGTCAGCGGCGTGGTGATGCGATCCGTCAGGCCGGCTCGCAGGCGCGTGGCCTCGGCCAGGTCGCCGGTGAACGCCAGCGTGTTGACCAGCACGACCGGATTTCCGCTCGCGGAGTCCGAGGCGACGATCACCATGACCTGCAGATTGCGCGGTGGATCGGCGCGTTCGATCTCCTCGAGCACGGCGCCCAGCTGCGACACGTCGGCCGCGTACAGGCTGCCGCGAATGGCGCGCGGCAGCGGCCAGCACTTGAGATAGAAGCGCGTCACGACGAAGAACAACCCCGGCCCGCCGCCGCGCGCGGCCCAGAACAGCGCCGGATCGTGCTCGGCATCGACATGGCGACAGCGGCCCTGGGCGTCGACGATGTCGAGCGCCTCGACATTGAAGACGCTCATCCCGCCCCATTGCGCGCAGTTGATGCCCAGCCCGCCACCGAGCAGGAACCCGCCGATGGCCACGTTGCGGCCATGTCCCGTGGGAAAGGCCAGCCCGTGCGAAGCCAGCGCCGTGCTCAACATCGCGCCCTGCACACCAGGCCCCGCGATGGCGCGCGAACGGGCGACATCGATGTCCAGCTGGTTGAGCGCCGACACATCCAGCATCAGCGTGTCGGATCGCAAGAAGCAGCCCGCGTAGCTGTGGCCGCCGCCGCGCACGCTGATGCGCAAGCCCGTCTCGCGTGCAAAGGCGATGGTCCGCACCACATCAGCCTCGCTGGCCGCGCGCACGATGGCGGCAGGCCGCCGGTCAAACGTGCGCCCGTTCCATGCGGCGGCGCCCAGCCACTCCTCGTAGGCCGGATGGTCGCGAAAGCGGACTTCGCCCTCCAGCGTGCGCACCAGCACCTGCGCGGCATCCGGAAGCCTCGCCGACGCCGCTGCCTTGCCTCGGTCCTCGCTCGTCGCGGCATACAGCCGCAGGGGTCGCAGGCCGAGCCGGGTCTTGATGCGCGCATGCAGGCGCCCTCCTTCCAGCCGCCGCAGGCCCTTCTCGATGGCGTGGCGACAGGCTGCGGCCACGCCGATGGTGTAGGGACTGAACGGCGTCTCGTCATAGGTCATGCCCGCCGACCACAGGTGGAAGGTTCCCGCTTCCTCGAAGCAGATGAAGCCGCTCACCAGCCGGTCCTCGACCTCGACCACGCTCAGGCGGATGAGGTCGCCGCACAGCCGGCTGAAACGCGCGAGCGGCTCGGCCGGAAAGTAGTGCGGCGTTCCGTTGCGCGCGGTGGTCTGCTGGCACAGCGCGGCCAGCTGGTCGAGCTTGTCGCCGAACGGCGGTGCGATCACCCGGGCGCTCGCACCGCTGGACTGGAACTTGCGCAGTTGCCGCGTCATCTCGTGGCGGCCGTCGGCGGGCAACGCACTCACGAAGCTGTCGAAGTCGGGAAAGGCAGACAGGTCGGCAGCATAGCGATCGACCATGTGGCTCACGCGAAGGCCCGCGCGCGCCGCCTCGCGCAGCGCCGGGCCATCGGGCAGGTTGAGCAGGCCGAAGTAGCGCGCACGCTCCGCTCGCGCCACGTCCGCCATCGCATCGAGCAAGGCGCCGTAGACCTCGGGCGTGGGCGACAGCGCCGGGATGGTGCTGTCGAAGCAGTGCATGACATGGCTGAACAGCCCCCGGTCCGCGCCGTCGTTCTGCAAGCCGACCGAGTGGGCCAGCACGCCCAGCGGATCGACCGCGCCCAGGTCCTGCAGGTAGGCGGGCATGAAGGCCACCAGGCGCCCTTTTCTGCGCACGAGAAAGTAGAGCGTGCGATGCACGGGCAACAGCGGCGACTGCTCGGCAGCGAGCATGAAGCGCTGGTCGTAGAACAGCGGCGCGCGGCTTTGCAGGAAGAACGCGCGGTATTCGCCGGGATCGATCTCGTTCAGGGAGTCGAGCGCTTGTACGGTGATCGTCATCGGGACCTCGCAGACAAAGGTGGAACAACCCGTCGATGGATGGCGGCGGCCGGACGTCAGGCCGACCAGTCAAGCACGACCTTGCCGGCCGTGCCCGCCTGCGCGGCGGCGAATCCCTGCCGGAACTCCCGGGCGGCGAAGCGGTGCGTGATGACGTCCCGCACGCGCAGGCCGTTGCGCAGCATGGCCAGGCCCTTGCGCCAGGTCTCGAACATCTCGCGCCCGTACACGCCGCGTATCTGCAGGCTCTTGCAGACGATGGCGCTCCAGTCCAGCAGCACCTTTCTCGACGGCAGGCCGAGGCAGGCCAGCCGGCCGCCCGGTGCCATCGCGTCCACCAGCGAATCCAGCGCGGCATTGCTGCCGCTCATCTCGAAGCCGATCTGAAACCCCTGGTCGATCCCGTGCTCCTGGGCTGCTTCCACCAAGCTGGTCTGCTGCAGATCGACGGTCGTCACGTCGACGATGCTGCGCGCCAGGCTCAGGCGCTCGGGGTTGATGTCGGCCAGCAGGATGCGCGCCGCGCCCACATGCCGGGCCACCGCCGCTGCCATGATGCCGATGGGGCCGGCTCCGGTGATGAGCACGTCGTTGCCCGCCAGGTCGAACGACAGCGCAACGTGCACCGCATTCCCCAGCGGATCGAGGATGGCCCCGAGCTCGTCGTCGATGTCGTCGGGCAGCGCGATGACGTTGAACGCCGGCAGCGCCAGGTACTCGGCGAACGCGCCCGGATGGTTCACGCCGACACCGCGCGTGTTGGGGTCCAGGTGAAAGCGGCCCGAGCGCGCCGCCGCGCAGTGCGGATCGATCAGGTGCCCTTCCCCGCTGACGCGCTGGCCCAGGCGCAGGTGCCGCACGCCTGCGCCTTTCTCGACGATCTCTCCCGCGTACTCGTGGCCCGTGACCAGCGGCACGGGCACGGTGCGCTGTGCCCAGTCGTCCCAGTTCCAGATGTGCAGGTCGGTGCCGCAGATGCCCGTCTTGCGGATGCGGATGAGCACCTCGCCGTCTCCCAGCGTGGGCATCGGCACCTCCTGCAGCCACAGTCCGACCGCACTTTCAGCTTTCACAAGCGCAAGCATGGATTCGCTCCTCAAGAAGAACGACAAGCGGCCCCGCGGCCGGTCATCGAAGGGGTGGATGAAGTCGGGGAAAGAGGCTCAACGGCGGGCGTCAAGAATCACCGCGTGCGGCGTTTCGAGATAGCGCCGCAGCAGATCGGGATAGGCCGACGTGCGGTACTTCGACGGCATGGGATTGATGTGCGCCACCGAGGTGAAATCGGCGGCCTTCAGCGCGGCGTCCAGCGATGCAAAGTTCCAGTACCAGGCGGTCACGGTGGCCCTGAAGTCGGAATAGAAAAGATCGAGCTTCACGCGGGTGCCGTCCGCATGCGCAGGCGTCTGCGTCATTGCGAAACCATAGGGCGCGTAGTACGCGGGGTCGGGATCGAAATCGGGATGGATCGGCAGCGTCACAAGGCGACCGCCCGGCTTCAGCACGCGCCCCATGTCGGCGCACATCTTGTGCAACGCCGGCTGGTCGCTCGCATAGGGCAGCACATACACGCCCAGGACCAGATCGAACTGCTGGTTCAGTTCGGTCGAGAGGTTGTTGACATAGTCGATGCCCAGCGGTGCTTCGCGCTCCATGCGGCGGGCGTGGGCCAGCATGCCTTCCGCCTCGTCGAAGCCCACGACACGCGCGGCGCCCAGCTTCCTGAGAATGCGCGAATAGGTGCCGTCGCCGCATCCGAAATCCAACACATGCTTGCCTTTGACATCTCCCAATGTCTCCAGGATGCTGGGCGTTTCGATCTCCTTGCGAAATGGCCAGGACGCCATGTTCTCGTAGAGCGCGGACAAATCGTCGAACTGGCTGTGCGTTGAATCGGACATGCGTTTTCCTTCAGGGTGGTGGCTGAACACAAAGAAATCCATGCGGCCTTGCAGGGCGCGCCGCATGAATTCACGGGTAACAGGCAACCCCACGCGCCGCCGCTGGACAGGCGTTCCTCCTGGGGTGACGGAAACGGATCTCGCGCGACGGCGAAACCGGTGGGACACGAGGTCCGCGGCGTCTGGAGGCCGCGAACGCGGAAGCTCTCAAGCCGGCAGAGAAGGTCGGACTACCTATCTCTTTCGAGAACGAATGGCGGCAAGCGGCGAGGCCGGATTGCGGTGGGGTGAGCGGCTCCGCGCAAGGCGGACACCGTCAGAAAGAAGAAGCTCAACGAAGACAATGCTGGCAGCCATTCCAGGACCTCCAAGGCACATTGCGATTTGTAAGCGGATGAAACTTTAGAGGGCGAGTCAGGGAAAGTAAAGACTGCCAATCGGCTCATGCCGTTCGTTCCACTGCGCAGGCTGCAGGATCCGGAAACCTTGGTTCTATCTGGAAAAAATCCCTGTCCGGAAATGCATGGTTAAGGATGCTTTCAAGCCATGGAATTGTGAATAAATCGCGAGGAAAAAATCCTGGCTCTCGCTGAATTTTTCCTGGACGCGTGTGTGGATTTTTTCGCCCGCGGGTCGAAGCGCTCGGAATTTCACTCGCGCCTTCAGGCGTAAAAAAACCCGGTGCCTCAACAGCACCGGGTCATCGCACAGCCCGAGGGTCCGTCAGAGCTTCGCGATCGAAACTTCAGTCGACTTCACGAGGGCGACCACGTCGGAGCCGACCTTCAGCTGCAGCTCGTCGACCGAGCGCGTGGTGATGACCGAGGTGACGATGCCCCAGGCGGTCTCGACATCGACTTCGGAAACGACATCGCCGCGGATGATCTCGCGGACCTTGCCCTTGAACTGGTTGCGGACGTTGATGGCTTGGATGGACATGATGGGTTCTCTTTCAGGTGCGGGTGGATGGGGAAAGGGTGGAAGGTGAAGCAGGAAGATGGCGCGCCCTTCAGACGATCTCGGCCACGTCGTCGAACGACAGGCGCGGCCCACGCTCGAAGGTGCCGGCGTGGTCGGCCACACCGAGGTTGACAAGGAAGTTCGCGCGGTAGCGTCCGTCGGGGAAGAAGGCCTTGTCGATCAGGTCGGCGTTGAAGCCGGACTGCGGCCCCGCGTCTAGCCCGAGCGCGCGTGCCGCCAGGATCAGGTAGGCGCCCTGCAGGCTGCTGTTGCGAAAGGCCGTGGCCCGCGCGGCCTCGGCGCTCTTCTCGAAGAAGGGCTTGGCGTCGTAGGCCGGGAACTGCGTGGGCAGATGTTCGTAGAAGCGCGTGTCGTGCGCCACGATCACCGTCACGCCGGCCTGCAGCGTCTGCGCGGTGTTGCCCGCCGACACGGCCGGTTTCAGCTTCGCCTTGGCTTCCTCGCTTCGCACGAACACGTAGCGTGCCGGCTGCGCGTTGTAGGCGGTCGGGCCCCACTTCACGAGGTCGTAGAGCTGGTGGATCAGTGCGTCGGTCACGGGCACCGGCTTGAAGGCGTGCACGGTGCGCGCCTTGCGGAACAGCTGGTCGAGCGCGGCGTCGGGAATGGCTTGCAGTGTGGTCATGTCTTGCACCGGCGTGTCAGTTCGAGGCGGCAGCGAGCGCGTGGTCGAGATCTGCGATCAAGTCGTCGATGTGCTCGATACCCACCGACAGGCGCACCGTGTCTTCCGTCACGCCGGCGCGGGCCAGCTCTTCGGGCGACAGCTGCCGGTGCGTGGTCGACGCGGGGTGCGTGGCCAGCGAGCGCACGTCGCCGATGTTCACCAGGCGCGTGAAGAGCTTGAGCGCATCGAGGAACTTCGCCCCACCCTCGCGGCCCGAGCCGATGCCGAAGGTCAGCACGCCGCTCGAACGGCCGCCGAAGTACTTCTTCGCCAGCGGGTAGTCGGCATGGTCTTCGAGCGCGGCGTAGTTCACCCAGTCGACGGCCTTGCTCTGCTTCAGGTGCTGCGCCACCGCGAGCGCGTTGCTGCTGATGCGGTCCATGCGCAGCGCCAACGTCTCGATGCCCTGCAGGATCAGGAACGCGTTGAACGGCGAGATGGCCGCACCCGTGTTGCGCAGCGGCACCACGCGCGCACGGCCGATGTACGCGGCCGGGCCCAGCGCCTCGGTGTAGACCACGCCGTGGTAGCTCACGTCGGGCTCGTTCAGGCGCTTGAAGCGTTCCTTGTGCTCGGCCCACGGGAACTTGCCCGAATCGACGATGGCGCCACCGATGCTGGTGCCGTGGCCGCCCAGGTACTTGGTGAGCGAGTGCACGACGATGTCAGCGCCGTGCTCGATGGGCCGGCTCAGGTACGGCGAGGGCACGGTGTTGTCGACGATCAGCGGCACGCCGTGGCGGTGCGCGATCTCGGCGATGGCCGCGATGTCGGTCACGTTGCCGGCTGGGTTGCCGAGCGACTCGACGAACACCGCCTTGGTCCGGTCGTCGAACAGCTTCTCGAAGCTGGACGGGTCGCGGTGGTCCGCGAAGCGCGTAGTGATGCCGAACTGCGGCAGCGTGTGGGCGAACAGGTTGTAGGTACCGCCGTACAGCGCCGTGCTGCTGATGATGTTGTCGCCGGCCTCGGCGATGGTCTGGATCGCATAGGTCACGGCCGCCTGCCCCGAGGCCAGCGCCAGCGCCGCAATGCCGCCTTCGAGCGCGGCCACGCGCTGCTCCAGCACGTCCTGCGTCGGGTTGTTGATGCGCGTGTAGATGTTGCCCGGCACCTTCAGGTCGAACAGGTCCGCGCCGTGCTGCGCGCTGTCGAAGGCATAGGCCACCGTCTGGTAGATCGGCGGCGCCACGGCGCGCGTGGTCGGTTCAGGCGAATAGCCGGCGTGCACCGACAGGGTTTCGAATTTCCAGTTCTGCGACATGAAGAGGACCTTTCGGAAAAACGGAAGGAAGAGCGGAAGGGAAAGCGGATGGGAATGAAGAGGCTCAGACCGCCCAGCGCAGGGCATGCGCGGGCGTGGCCAGCCAGCTGGCGTCGGTGCTCTCGGCATCGGTCTCTTCGGACTTCTGCAGCACCCTGTCGAGGATTCGTTTTTCGATGGCGGCAAAGGCCGGGTCGCCTTGCGAGCGCGGACGCGCCAGCGCGATGTTCTCGTCGAGCGCGATGCGACCGTCCTCGATGAGGATCACGCGGTCGGCCAAGGCCACGGCTTCCTGCACGTCGTGCGTCACCAGCAGCGCGGTGAAACGGTGGCGCTGCCACAGGTTCTCGATGAGGCGGTGCATCTCGATGCGCGTGAGTGCGTCGAGCGCGCCCAGCGGTTCGTCGAGCAACAGCAGGCGCGGGTGATGCACCAGTGCGCGCGCCAGGGCCACGCGCTGGCGCTGGCCGCCCGACAGGCGCGCCGGCCACTCGTTCTCGCGATCGGCCAGGCCGACCTGCGCGAGCACTTCCTTGCCGCGCGCCTTGGCATCGTTCGGCAGGCCCAGCGTCACGTTGTCGAGCACGCGGCGCCAGGGCAAGAGGCGCGCCTCCTGGAACATGATGCGGGTGTCGTCGTGCAGGCCGTCGACGGCCTTGCCGTCGGTGTAGAGCGCACCGGCGCTGGCCTCTTCCAGGCCCGCGATCAGCCGCAGCAGCGTGCTCTTGCCACAACCGCTGCGCCCGACGATGGCGATGAACTGGCCCGGCTCGATGGTGAGCTGCGTGTTGCGCAGCACGTCGCGCGCGCCGTAGCGCTTGTGCAGGCCGCGCGCCTCCAGGCGCACGCCGCCGGCAATGGCCTGGGGTTGGATGTCTTTCAGAACGGCACTCATGGACTCAGGCCCCGGGGTTGAAAAGCGCCACATTCAGCGCATTGATTTTTCTGGGCAGCAGCTTCTCGGCGAAGAAGGCATCGGCGATGCGTTGCTGCTCGGCGAGGCCACCCGCCGCCACCGGTCGCACCGCGTAGCTGCGGCGGCTGTTGGCCTGCTCGATGGTCGGGGCGTCGAGCCCCCACACGGGTGAGAGCAAGGCCGCCGCCTCCTTCGGGTTCTGCTTGACCCACTTGCCGGTCTTTTCCAGTTCGGCGTAGACCACGCGCAGCACGTCGGGCCGCGCCTTCGCGAACTTGGTGCTCGCCAGGTAGTAGCGCTGGTACGACGCGATGCCCGCGCCGTCGGCCAGGATGCGCACCTTCGACTGGCGCTGGGCCGCGGCCAGGAACGGGTCCCACACGACCCAGGCGTCGATGGCGCCCTTCTCGAAGGCGGCGCGGCCATCGGCCGGCGTGAGGTATGCAGGCTCGATGTCCTTGAACGACAGGCCGGCCTTTTCCAATGCGGCGATCAGCAGGTAGTGCGCGCCGGCCGCCTTGGCGAATCCGACCTTCTTGCCTTTCAGATCGGCCACGGTCTTGAGCGGCGATTCGTCGCGCACGACGATGGCCTGCGCGGCCGGCGACGGTGCTTCCTGCGCGAGAAAGGTCAGCTCGGCGCCTGCGGCCTGCGCGAACACCGGCACGGTGTCGGCCACGTCGGCGCTGATGTCGAGGTTGTCGAGGTTCAGCGCTTCGAGCAGCGGCAGGCCGCTGGTGAATTCGTGCCAGCTCAGCGTCACGTTCAGCGGCGCGAGCTGCTTCTCGAGCGTGCCCTGCACCTTCAACAACGCGATCAGCGTGGACGACTTCTGGTAGCCGAGCCGCACGGTGGCGGGGCGTTGCTGCTGCGCGAACACCGCAGTGGCGCCGAGCGCCCCCAGTGTGGCGATGGCCGTGCGTCGGGAAATGGTGTGGTTCATGTGCCCTGCCCTCACTTCGCCGGCTTCTTCTGGTAGCCGGGATGCCAGCGCAGCCACCACTGCTCCAGGCCGCGCGCGAACAGGTCGGCCAGCTTGCCGAGCAGCGCGTACAGCAGGATGCCCACGAGCACGATGTCGGTCTGCAGGAACTCGCGGGCGTTCATCGTGAGGTAGCCGATGCCGGCCTGCGCCGAGATGGTCTCGGCCACGATCAGGATCACCCACATCAGGCCCAGCGAGAAACGCAGGCCCACCAGGATCGACGACAGTGCGCCCGGCAGGATCACCTCGCGGTACAGCTGCCAGCGCGAGAGACCGTAGGTGCGTCCCATCTCGATGAGCTGCGGGTCGACGTTGCGGATGCCATGGAAGGTGTTCAGGTAGATCGGGAAGAACACCGACACCGAGATCAGGAACAGCTTGGCCGATTCGTCGATGCCGAACCAGAGGATCACCAGCGGAATCAGCGCGAGCGCGGGGATGTTGCGCACCATCTGGATGGTCGAATCGAGCAGCGTCTCGAAGAACTTCACCGAGCCGGTGAGCAGGCCCAGCGCCAGCCCCGCGCCGCCGCCGATGGCCAGCCCCGCGAGTGCACGGCCCGCGCTGACCTTCACGTGCGTCCACAGCTCGCCGGACACGGTGAGCGTCCACGCGGCCTTGACCACGTCGAGCGGTGCCGGCAGCACGCGCGTGCTGAGCCAGCCCAGCGACGAAGCGATCTGCCAGACGACGATCAGCCCCACGGGCACCAGCCACGGGATGAGCCGCTTCGCGACGTTGAGGCCGAAGCCTCGCAGCGAGCCGCCGGCGTCCCCGCTGTTCGATGCCGGCGCCACCGCCGGCAACTCCTGTACTTGTTCAGTCATGCCGGTCCTTAGCTTTGCGAGACGAGCCGCGATGGCGCATCGAGGTTGGCGACGACCTCGCCGAAGGGGCCGCTCAGCGAGCCGCCCGCCAGTTGCGTGCGCGCCTTGCGCGAGAGCAGCGGGAACACCAGCTCGGCGAAGCGGTAGGCCTCTTCGAGGTGCGGATAGCCCGAGAAGATGAACTTGCCGATGCCCAGCGCGGCGTACTCCTCGATGCGCGCCGCCACGGTCTTGGCATCGCCGACCAGCGCCGTGCCCGCGCCGCCGCGCACCAGGCCCACGCCGGCCCAGAGGTTGGGCGCGATCTCCAGATCGGCCCGCCCGCGCTTGGCGCCGCCCGCATGCAGCGCGGCCATGCGGCGTTGGCCTTCGGAATCCATGCGCGCAAAGGCGGCCTGCGCACGCGCGACGGTCTCGTCGTCGACACGGCTGATGAGTTCTTCGGCGGCCTTCCAGGCGGCGTCTTCGGTTTCGCGCACGATCACGTGCAGGCGGATGCCGAATTCGACGGTGCGGCCCTGGCGTTCGGCGCGTGCACGCACGTCGGCGATCTTCTTGGCCACTTCCGCGGGCGGCTCGCCCCAGGTCAGGTAGGCGTCGACCTGCTCGGCGGCGAGGTCATGCGCCGCAGCGGACGAACCACCGAACCACACGGGCGGATGCGGTTTCTGCACCGGCGGGAACAGCAGACGCGCGCCCTTCACGCTCAGGTGCTTGCCCTCGAAATCGAAGGTGCCGGTTTCGTGGCTGCGGGTGATGATCTCGCGCCAGATGCGGATGAACTCGGCCGACTGCTCGTAACGCGCCGCGTGGTCGAGGTACACGCCGTCGCCTTC
The DNA here is from genome assembly GCF_003581445.1 of Acidovorax cavernicola. NCBI lineage: Bacteria > Pseudomonadati > Pseudomonadota > Betaproteobacteria > Burkholderiales > Comamonadaceae > Acidovorax > Acidovorax cavernicola. Next base: position 70,103 of record NZ_QXMN01000027.1, read on the forward strand.
CAGTTCGGCCTGGTCGCCACCTGTGACGAGGTTCACGAGCAGGCGACCGCCCGAGAGCCGGTCGAAGGTCGCGGCCATGCGCGCGGCCAGGCTGGGCTGGTGCAGGCCCGGTCGCACCGCGACCAGGAACTTGAGCTTCTTTGTCGCGCCGATCAGGCTGGAGGCGATCACCCACGGGTCTTCGCAGGAGCGGCCGGTAGGAATGAGCACGCCTTCGTAGCCGAGGTGGTCGGCGGCGCCGGCGATCTGTTGCAGGTACGGCAGGTCGACGGCGCGCGCGCCTTCGCTCGTGCCGAGGTAACGGCTGTCGCCGTGCGTGGGGAGGAACCAGAAGATCTGCATCGGAGGGCTCTCGTTCGTTTCGCGTTCGTTTCGTTCAGAGGGCAAAAAGAGGAAGGCGGCCGGCGGGCGCGGCCACCACGCCCCAGGCGCGCGCCGTGACGGCGAGCACCTGGCCGGCGCGTTCGGGCAAGACGCTCGACATGGCCATCACGCGATCCCCGCGCCGGCGGCCTCGAGCACGTTGATCTTTCGGGGGATCAGCTTGAGCGAGAAGAAGGTGTCGGCGATCTGCTGCTGCTCGGCCAGGATGGCCTTGGTGATCGGGGCGGTGCCGTAGGCCGTGCGGCTTTGCGACAGGTCGGCCACCGCCTTGGGCAGGCCCCACAGCGCCGACAGCTCGGCGGCCAGTTCGTTGCGATGGGCCGAGCCCCACTGGTCGACCTTGTTGATCTCTTCGATCGCGATGGCCAGCACGTCGGCGTTCTTTGCGACGTAGTCGAGCGACGAGAAGTAGTAGGCGCGGTTGCCCACGACACCCACGGCGTCGGCCAGGATGCGCGCGTCGAGCGACTGCTGCGCGGCGGCCAGGAACGGGTCCCAGATCACCCAGGCGTCGACCGAGCCCTTCTCGAAGGCGGCGCGCGCGTCGGCCGGCGGCAGGTAGACCAGGTTCAGGTCGCTGTACGCCAGGCCGTGCTTCTCGAACAGCTTGACGATGAAGTAATGGACGTTCGAGCCCTTGTTGAGCGCGATCTTCTTGCCCTTGAGGTCGGCCACGGTCTGGATGGCGGAGCCCTTGGGCACCAGCACCGCCTCGGTCTTCGGGCGTGGCACCGTGGCCCCCACGTAGGCGAGCGGCGCGCCGGCGGCCTGCGCGAAGATGGGTGGTGCTTCGCCGACATCGCCGAAGTCGATCGAGCCGACGTTCAGCGCTTCGAGCTGCACGGGGCCAGCGGTGAACTCGGTCCACTTCACGGTGACGCCCAGCGGCGCGAGGCGCTTTTCGAGCGTGCCGCGGCCCTTGAGCAGGCTCAGGTAGCCCTTCTGGTGGCCGATGCGGAACTGGCGCGCGGGAGCCTGCGCCAGTGCAGCGAACGACGACGGCAGCGCGAGGGCGGCGGCCGCGCCCTGGAGCAGGCGGCGGCGGGGAATGGCAATGCGGGTCATGCGGAGTGATCCTTTGAAACTGCTCAGGGCTGGGCCGTGACGACGGCGTCGCTGACCTTGATGGGCTTGGGAATGAGCTTCAGCGCGTGGAAGGTGTCGGCGATCTGCTGCTGGTCGGCCGCGACGGCGGCGGTGATCGGCTTCACGTTGAACTCGTAGCGGCGCAGTGCCAGCTCGACCACGTCCACCGGCAGGCCCTGCAGCGGCGCGATCAGCTCGGCGGCCTGGCGCAGGTTCTTCTTGAGCCAGATGCCCTGCTCCACCGAGTCGGCGAACAGCGCGTCGATCACCTTCGGGTTGTTCTTCACGAAGCCGCGCTCGCCCAGGTAGTACTGGTAGTTGTTGACCACGCCGGGGGTGCCATCGGCCAGCACTCGGGCGCCGGTGGCCTTCTCGGCGGCGGCCTGGAACGGGTCCCAGATCACCCAGGCGTCGACGTTCTTGCTCTCGAAGGCGGCGCGGCCGTCGGCGGGTGCGAGGTACACGGGCTGGATGTCGGACAGCTTCAGGCCGTTCTTCTCCAGCTGCTTCACCAGCAGGTAGTGCACGTTGCTGCCCTTGTTGAGCGCGACCTTCTTGCCCTTGAGGTCGGCGACCGACGCGATGGGCGAATCCTTCGTGACGAGGATGGCTTCGGCGCGCGGCGCGGCCGGGTCGTAGCCGAAGTAGACGAACTTCGCACCCGCGGCCTGCGCGAAGATGGGCGGCGCCTCGCCGACATAGCCCACGTCGACCGCGCCCACGTTCAGCCCTTCGAGCAACTGCGGCCCGGCTGGGAACTCGACCCACTTCACGCCGAAGCCCAGCGGTGCGAGCTTCTTCTCGAGCGTGCCCTGTGCCTTCTGCAGCACGAACAGGCTGGCCGACTTCTGGTAGCCGATGCGCAGCTCGCCCTTGCCCTTGGTCTGGGCATGCGCCGAGGCGGCGGCGATGAAGCTCACGATCAGCGCGATGGCAGTGACGACGATGGCGCTCACGGCCAGGTCGCGCAGCGCCTGCCAGAAGGAGCGCGGCGGGACTTCGAACACGGAGTCTTCGGGAGCGACGGGGGTCATGCGGAATTCCTTGGTGCAAAAACGAGAGGCAAAGCGATCCCCCGGCCGCACACAGGCGGCGTCGAAAAACGGGGGACGGAAAGAGGTCTGGCGGGGCCGGGTTCAGCGAGGAACCCGGTCGTCAAACGCTACATCGCACACGGGAGAAAGGAACCGGCTCGAAGCCGTGGGTGGCCGGCAGCTTCAGGCCTTCGGTCGCCAACACCTCGACGGCCTCGTTGAGTCGCTCCGCCAGGTCGTGGTGCACCTGGTAGGCGTTCTCGGGTGTCAGCGCGATCTGCGAATCGCTCGCGTAGACACCCGGCAGGATGTGGCGCGCCGACAGCGACTGCAGCACGGGGCGCAGTGCGTAGTCGAGCGCGAGCATGTGGTGCGGGCTGCCGCCGGTGGCCAGTGGCAGCACCGTCTTGCCCTTGAGTGCGTTCTGCGAGAGCAGATCGAGAAAGACCTTCAGCACGCCGCTGTAGGCCGCCTTGTAGACCGGCGTCGCCACCACGATCACGCGGGCCGCCGCCACCTGGGCAACGGCGCGCTCGATGGCCGGATGCGCCCATTCGGCCAGCAGCAGCGCCTGCGCCGGCAGGTCGCGGATCGCGAGCCGCTCGATGCGCGCATGGCGTTGGGCCAGCCGCTCGCCCACCGCGTCGAGCAAGGCGGTGGAGCGGGACGGGGCCGAGGGACTGCCGGCAATCAGGAGAACGGACACGAGAAACTTTCGTTGGTCTTCAGGGGAAATTCAGGACGAAACGATCCCCGGCGCCCTCCCACGGGGTGCCACCAGCGATCGATTCCGGAACTGCTGCGCTTACTTCTGCTTGGGTGCGTAGATCTGGTCGAAGGAGCCGCCGTCTGCAAAGTGCTCCTTGTCCGCTTTCGCCCAGCCACCGAAGGCCTGGTCGATGGTCACCAGCGTCAGCTTGGGGAACTGCTTGTCGTACTTGGCCTTGGCCTTGTCCGAGGTCGGGCGGTAGAAGTTGCGGCCGGCGATGTCCTGGCCTTCGTCGGAGTACAGGTACTTCAGGTACTCCTCGGCCACGGCGCGCGTGCCCTTCTTGTCGACGACCTTGTCGACCACCGCCACGCTGGGCTCGGCCAGGATCGACAGCGAGGGCACGACGATCTCGAACTTCTCGGGGCCGAATTCCTTCAGCGCCAGGAAGGCCTCGTTCTCCCAGGCCAGCAGCACGTCGCCCACACCGCGCTGCACGAAGGTGATCGTGGAGCCGCGCGCGCCGGTGTCGAGCACGGGCACGTTCTTGTACAGGTTGCCGACGAATTCCTTGGCCTGCGCCTCGCCACCGTACTTGCGCTTGGCGAATTCCCAGGCGGCCAGGTAGTTCCAGCGGGCGCCACCCGAGGTCTTGGGGTTGGGGGTGATGACCTGCACGCCGGGCTTGATCAGGTCGCTCCAGTCCTTCAGGCCCTTGGGGTTGCCCTTCTTCACCAGGAACACGATGGTCGAAGTGTAGGGCGCGGAGTTGTGCGGCAGGCGTTTTTGCCAGTCGGCCTTGACGAGGCCGCCGTGCGTGGCCAGCGCGTCGATGTCGCCGCCGAGCGCCAGCGTGGCCACGTCGGAGTCAATGCCGTCGATGATCGAGCGCGCCTGCTTGCCCGAGCCGCCGTGCGACTGCTTGATGCTCACGTCCTGCCCGGTCTTGGCCTTCCAGTACTTGGCGAAGGCCTGGTTGTAGTCCACATACAGCTCGCGGGTCGGGTCATACGACACGTTGAGCAGCGTCACGGGACCCTTGGCACCCGCCGCACCCTGGGAAAACGACGGCAATGCCGACAGGGCCAAGGCACCGGCCACGCCGGCACCCAGGGAAAGCTTGATAAAGTCGCGGCGAAGGCTCATGGTGTCTTGCTCTTAAAAAGGCATATCAATGAAGCCACGTATTCTGAATACGACATATAGGAACTGGAACGACCAAGTTTTCAGTTCTAAATAGCCAAATCAACTAAGCACCCGCTTTCCCCCACAAGAGGCAATCAAATGGCACGCATGGTTCAGTGCATCAAGCTCGGCAAAGAGGCCGAAGGACTCGACTTTCCGCCGTACCCCGGCGACCTGGGCAAGCGCCTGTGGGAAAACGTCAGCAAGGAAGCTTGGGCCGCTTGGCTCAAGCAGCAGACCATGCTGGTCAATGAAAACCGGCTGAACCTGGCCGACCTGCGCGCCCGCCAGTACCTGGCACGCCAGATGGAAAAGCACTTCTTCGGCGAAGGCGCCGACGTGGCGCAAGGCTACGTTCCCCCTGCAGCCTGAGCCCGGCGTGGCCGCCGACGGCACCCCGCTCGGCGCGCGCTCCGGCGACATCCTCCCCCTCGACACCGACGCATCGGCGCTCTCGCGCCGTGTGTTCCTGGACGGCTGCGGCCTGCCCGCCGCTTGGTCGGGGCGTTCGCAATGGCGGATTCTCGAAACCAGCTTCGGGCCGGGCCTTCATTTCCTGACAACCTGGCAGGCCTGGCGCGCGGACCCCGCGCGCCCGCGCCTGCTGCATTTCGTCTCGATCGAGGCCACCCCGGTCTCGCCTGACGACCTGCTCCGCGCGGCCGAAGCGTTTCCCGACCTGGCGCGGCTGGCCCGGGAACTGGCGGCGCAGTGGCACGGCCTGTTGCCAGGCTTTCATCGGCTGGCGTTCGACGACGGCCGCGTGCTGCTGACCCTGTGCGTCGGCGAGCTGCAGCCGATGCTGCGCGCGCAGCGCTTCGAGGCCGACAGCATCTACCTCGACGGCGCCAGCCCCCTGCCGTGGTCGGGCGACACGCTCAAGGCGGTGTCGCGTTTTGCACGGCAAGGCACGCGCGTGGCGGCCTGTGTCAACGACGGCAAAGGCGACGCCGTGCGGGGGGCACTGACGCAGAACGGCTTCCAATTCGAAGACCGTCCGGACGCCGCAAGCGCGACCGGCGTCCTGCGCGGCGAGTTCGCGCCGGCCTGGACCGTCCGCCGCCGCGAACCGGTGCGCGCGAGCCTCGACACACCCGGACATTGCGCGGTCGTTGGCGCCGGCCTGGCGGGCGCCGCGGGCGCGGCCAGCCTGGCGCGGCGCGGATGGCGCGTCACGGTGCTCGATGCGGCGCCGCAGCCGGCCAGCGGCGCCTCCGCGCTGCCGGTCGGCATGATGGCGCCCCATGTCTCGCCCGACGACGCCCTGCTCTCGCGGCTCACCCGCGCGGGCATCCGCCTCACCTGGCGCGAACTGGAGCGCCTGCTCGTTGCCGGCCACGACTGGCGGGCGAGTGGCGCGATGGAGCGACGGCCCGACGGCGACGTCCGGGTGCCGCGCGGCTGGCAGGTCGATGGTCCCAACGAGACCTGGCCTGCCAGCGCCGAACAGTTGGCCGCCACAGGGCTGCCCGCCGATGCCCACGCCCTGTGGCACGCGCGTGCCGCCTGGGTGCGGCCACATCGCCTGATCGCAGCCTGGCTGCGCGAATCGGGCGTCACCTTCCAAGGCAACGCCCGCGTGGCCGGCATCGAACGCCACCCTGGTGGCTGGCAACTGCGCGACGCGGACGGCGGCGTGCTCGCCGATGCCGACCGCGTGGTCGTGGCTGCGGGTTTCGACTCGTACCGCTTCGCACCGCAACTGCCGCTGCAGCCCGTGCGCGGCCAGGTGGCCTGGGGTCATGCCTCGGATGCGCTGTCGCTGCCGACCACGCCGGTCAACGGCGACGGCCACCTCATCGCCGGCGTTCCGGATGAAGGCTCGCCAGACCCGCTCTGGCTGATCGGCGCCACCTTCGACCGCGACAGCACCCAGCTTGCCGCCACCGACGACGAACGCCTGGCCAACCGCGAGCGCCTGGCGCGGCTGCATCCCGCCGCCGCCGTGGCACTCGCGGGCACCTTCGAGCACCGCGAGGACGAGGCCTGGGTCGGCGTGCGCTGCGCCTCGGGCGACCGCCGCCCGCTGGTCGGGCCCGTCACGCCGGATGACGGCGAAGGCCTGTGGGTCTGCACCGCCCTGGGTTCGCGCGGCCTCAGTTTCGCGGTGCTGTGTGCCGAGCTGCTGGCCGCGCAGTGGCACGGCGAACCGCTGCCGCTGCCCGCGACGCTCGCCAAGGCACTGGGCACGCAGCGCCTCTAGGCTGTTCGGTTCGGTCAGGGCGCGCCCGAAGGCGCGAGCAGATGGTCGATCCGGCTGTCGCCGTAGATCCGCACCACCTCCGAAATCACGACCCGGTAGCCGTCGAGCCAGTTCGCCTGCGCCGCCTTGGCCTGCTGGTGGACCGGGTGGCGGATCAGCGCCTGCAGGTGGTCGAGCGAATCCCAGTAGTAGACGTTCGAGACCAGTCCGTTGCCCGGGTTCTCCCAGCTCTCTTCACCCAGGTAGCCCGGCAGCGATTTCGCGGCCGCGGCGATGGTCTGGTCGAGGCGATGGAATTCGTCGTCGAACTGCTTCTTGGCGAAGACGAAGGTGGCGGCGTACATGGCGGATGGGCTCTCCCGGGGCGAACATGCTAGGACGGGGCTGATTCTGCGACCACCGTGCACCGCGGACCACCCGTTGTCGCATCGACGCAGCACAATGCGCGCCATGGCCATCCAGTACGACATCACCCACACCACCGTCTACCGCTACAACCAGCCGGTCACCTTCGGTTTGCACCGCGTGATGTTCCGTCCGCGTGACAGCCACGACCTGCGGGTGCTCGCGACCGACCTGCAGGTGAGCCCGCAGGCCCACACGCGGCTCATTCAGGACCCGTACTCGAACTCCGTCGCGCTGGTGCAGCCGCAAGGCGAAGCGACCGAGCTGCGCATCGTCTGCTCGTTCACCATCGAGCATGTGCCGCCCTCGCAGCGCGACCTGCTCACGCTCGACCCGTCGGCCGAGTTCCTGCCCTTTGCCTATTCGGTGGAGGAACGACTGGACCTCGAGCACTACCTGCGCCCGTACCACGACGACGACGCCAACGGCACGCTGATCCGCTGGGCCCACCAGTTCCTGCACACCGACCAGCCCAACAGCACGCGCGAGGTGCTCACGCGCATGAACGCGCACATCGGCCAGAACTTCCAGTACAAGGCGCGCGACGAGGAAGGCACGCAGACGCCGCTCGAAACGCTCGCACTGGGCAGCGGCAGCTGCCGCGACTACGCGCTGCTGATGATGGAAGCCACGCGCCGGCTGGGCATCGCGACGCGTTTTGTCTCGGGCTACCTCTACGACGCGGCGCTCGACAACGACGCCGCCGAACAGGCGCCCGGCGACTCGGTCACCGGCGCCGGCAGCACGCACGCCTGGCTGCAGGCCTACCTGCCGGGCGTGGGCTGGCTGGCCTTCGACCCCACCAACAACCTCATGGGCAGCGGCCAGCTGATCCGCGTGGGCGTGGCGCGCGACCCCGCGCTGGCGGCGCCCATCTCGGGCAGCTGGTACGGCGACGCCGAAGCCTACGAAGGCCTCGAGGCCACGGTGATCGTGAAGCGTCGCAAGGGCGGCTGAGCCACCGCGCCCCAACCGGGCTCAGCCGCGCGCGGCCAGCTTCGCCTCCAACTCGGCGATGCGCGCGCGGGCCTCGTCACCTTCGGGAATCGGCCGGCCGCTGTCGCGCCACTGCACCGCGCTCTTGAACCCCTCAACCTCGGCCTGCCGACGGAACCACATGCCTTCGGGGTTGTGCCGCGTGATGCCGTCGAACACGGTGGCGAACATCTGGGTCTGTTCCAGCCCCATCGAATGCCAGACCTGGTTGACCACCATCTTGTGCATCATGAGGTGCGAACTCGGCACGCCCGCGATGCGCTGCGCGAGTGCCAGCGTGGCCTCGTCGAGCTGCGCCGCCGGCACCGCGAAGTTGGCCAGTCCCCAATCGGCCGCCTGCGTGCCGGTGATGGTGTCGCCGGTGAACATGAGTTGCTTGGCGCGCAGCGCGCCAAGCCGGTAGGTCCACATCGCGGTCGTCGGGCAGCCCCACACGCGCGTGGGCATGTAGCCGATGCGCGCGTCGTCGGCCATCGTGAGCAGGTCGCAGCACAGCGCGATGTCGCTGCCGCCGGCCACGGCATAGCCGTGCACCTTGGCGATGGTCGGCTTGCGGCAGCGCCACAGCGACATGAAGTCCTCGGTGTTGCGCTTCATGGCGGCGTAGTCGAGCATCGGGTCCCACGGCGTCTTCTCCTGCCGGCACGGATGATCGCCCTGCCCCTCGCGCCCGTGGCCCTCGGCGTAGTCGCCCAGGTCGTAGCCGGCGCAGAAAGCGCGGCCCGCACCCTCGACCACGATCACATGGACTTCGTCGTCGGCCTCGGCCCATTCGACGGCGCGGCGGATGTCGGTCGGCGTGGTGTCGCCGATGGCGTTGAGCTTCTCGGGGCGGTTGAGCACGAGGCGTGCGATGCGCGGGTGCTGCGGGTCCTTGTCGATCAGGACGGTCTCGAAAGCGGGCATGTCTCTTGTCTCCTGTGGTTGGGTCGCGCCGTCCTTGTAGCATCGACCGTCGCCCACCTGCAAACCACCCATCGCCCATGACTGCCCGCTTCAGGATCTCCGAAGACGACTACGCCGCCGCGATGAAGCTGTTCGCGCGGATGAGCCCGATGCGCTGGGCGCTGTTGATCGGCATGACTGCCGTGCTCGTGCTCGCCGCGTGGCTCGGCGGGCGCGCGTTCCGGCCCTTCGCGATCGCCGGGCTTGTCGGCGGCACCGGCGTGATCCTGCTTTCGATGGCGCTGGCCCCGGTGCTGGCTCGCAGGCACTACCGCAAGTACAAGGCAATCCAGGAGGAATTCAGCGCCGAGCTGCTCGACGAGGGCCTGCGGCTGAGCGCGCCGCACGGCGGCGGCACGATCGTCTGGACGCATGTCCTCAAGTGGCGGCAGAGCGACCGCTTCGTGCTGATCTATGTGATGCCCAGGCTCTTCCACATCGTGCCCAAGTCGGTGGCGGCGCAGGGCTTCGACCTGCAGGGGCTCATCGATCGGTTGAACCGGCACGTCGGCCCCGAGGCCTGACCGGACGCAGCTCAGCGTCCCGCCGCGCCTCCGAGCCGAAAGAGAAACACCGCGCCCTTGCCCGGCTGTGGCACGAGCCGGATGTCGCTGCCGTGCAGCTGCAGGATGCGCTGCACGATCATCAGCCCCAGCCCGCCGCCGCGCGTGCCACCGTCGGCGAAGGCCGGGCGTGTGAAGAGGCCCTTCTGCAACTCGCCCGGAATGCCCGGCCCGGTGTCGCTCACCTGCACCGCCACGCCGGCCTCGGCCGGACGCAGGCGCACCTCGATCTCGCCGCCGGCCGGTGTGTGGCGGATGGCGTTGTCCAGCAGGTTGGTCAGCACGCGTTCGATCATGCCGAGGTCGGCCGACACCACGGGCAGGTTGGGCGCGATGTCGGGCTTGAGCTGCTGGCGCCGCGCCTCGGCGGCCAGCTCGAACTTCTGGAACACGTCCTGCACGAGGTCGGCGAGCGCGAAGTTCTCCTTCTCGGGCTTGACCACGCCGTATTCGAGCCGCGCCAGCTCGAACACTTCCTGGGCGAGCCGGCCGACCTTGCGGCTCTGGCCGAGCGCGATCTCCAGGTAGCGGCGGCGCTCTTCCTCGCTGAGCGTGCCGGCCTTGAGCAGCAGCGTCTCGAGGTAGCCGTGGAGCGACGTGAGCGGCGTGCGCAGGTCGTGCGAGATGTTGGCGAAGAGCTCGCGGCGCTGGCGGTCCTGCAGGCTGAGTTCGCGCCATTGCTCGGCGATGCGGCGCGTCATCTGCTCGAAGGCCTGCTGCAGCTGCGCGATCTCGTCGTCGGCACGGCGCGGCGGTGCGGGCATGGGCGCCTCGCGTTCCAGCGCCTCGATGCCCTCGGCCTCGAAACGGCGCACAGCCGCTGTCAGCTCGCGCAGCGGCCGGGTGATGAGGCGGAACGCCACCAGCCCGGCGATGAGGCCCAGCAGCGCCACCAGGGCCATCGACCACAGCGTGGTGCGCAGCACGGTGTCGGCCGACAGGTTCGCGGCCAGCGCGTCGTGGTCTTCGCCTTGAAGCACCACGTACACATAGCCGGCGTCGCGCCCGCCCATGCGCAACGGCGCGGCGCTGAAGACCTTGGACGCGTCGAGGCTGCGCGGGTCGTCGCCCGCGATGGGCAGCCGTTCGCCGGCCAACAACCGCCGGATCGGCTCGAGCGCCACCTTGTCGCGCTTGAGGTGGCCCGGCGGCGCGGCCTGGGCTTCGATGCGGCCGTCGAGCCCCAGCACGTAGACCTCCACGCTGGGGTTGACGGTCATCAGCTTGTCGAACAGGTCTTTCACCGCCACCGGGTCGAGGCCGCCGGGCTTCATCAGCTCGGTGTTCTGCGCGATGTGCGCCGCGAGCCCCAGCGACAGGCGCTGCGTGACCTCCTGCGCGTGCTGGGTGCCCGCGCGCATCTGCAGCCACGCCGAGGCGCCGCAGCAGGCCAGCAGCAGCACCGCGAACGCGATCGACAGGCGCCGCGACAGCGTGGCCCAGGCCATCATGGAGGATCACCCTTCGGCGCCACGTCGTCGGCCGCGAGCTTGTAGCCGCGCCCCCACACCGTGAGGATGCGCCGCGGCGCGGCCGGGTCGGCCTCGACCTTGGTGCGCAGCCGGTTGATGTGCGTGTTGACCGTGTGCTCGTAGCCGTCGTGCTGGTAGCCCCAGACCTGGTTGAGCAGGTCCAGGCGCGAGAACACCTTGCCGGGATGGCGCGCAAAGAAGTACAACAGATCGAACTCGCGCGGCGTGAGCTCGATGGGCTTGCCATCGACGCGCACCTCGCGCGCCAGCGGCTCGATGTCGAGGTTGCCCAGCGTGAGGCTGCCCGACTCCAGCCGTGCGTTGCGCGCCAGCGCGTCGGTGCGCCGCAGCAGCGCCTTCACGCGCGCCACCAGCTCCAGCACCGAGAAGGGCTTGGCCAGGTAGTCGTCGGCACCCAGTTCGAGCCCGAGGATGCGGTGCACCTCGCTGGACCGAGCGCTCACGATGATGATGGGCGTGTAGCGCGCCATGGCGCGGGCGCGGCGGCAAATCTCGAGGCCGTCGATGCCGGGCAGCATGAGGTCGAGCACCAGCGCGTCCCAGTGGCCGCGCTCCAGTGCGCGCAGGCCGGCGTTGCCGTCGGCGGCATGCTCGACCGCATAGCCCTCGTCACGCAGGTGCATGCGCAGCAGTTCGGCAATGTGGGCGTCGTCTTCGACGATCAGCACGCGTTTGGCGGTGTCCATGGCCGCGATTGTCCCGCGAGACGGCCCCCGGAGTTATCACGATTCTTTGAACTTTGCGTGATGAATCGGCGAGGGGGTGCGCCCAACAATCCGGCTCATGCAGACACGCACCACCCCCGACAACCGACCGATCCACCCGCTGTGGATGCGCGCCACGCACTGGCTCAACGCGCTGGCAGTGCTGGTGCTGGTGGCCAGCGGCTGGCGCATCTACAACGCAGCGCCCTTCTTTTTCTTCCGCTTCCCGGCCTCGATCACGCTCGGCGGCTGGCTCGGCGGCGCGCTGCAGTGGCACTTCGCGGCGATGTGGCTGCTGGTGTTCAACGGACTGGTCTATCTGGGCCTGAACATCGCCAGCGGCCGCTTCGCACGCAAGTTCTTCCCGCTCACGCCCACCGGCATATGGCGCGATGCGCGGGCCGCGCTCGGCGGCAGGCTCTCGCACGCCGACCCGCGCCACTACAACCATGTGCAGAAGCTGGCCTACCTGTTCGTGATCGTCGACCTCGTCGCGATCGTGCTGTCGGGGCTGGTGCTGTGGAAGTCGGTGCAGTTTCCGCTGCTGCGCGAGCTGCTGGGCGGCTACGAAGCCGCGCGCCGCGTCCACTTCGTGGCGATGGCAGCCCTGGTGGCCTTCGTCGCGGTGCACCTCGTGATGGTGGCGCTCGTTCCCCGCACTTTGCTCACCATGCTGCGCGGTCGCGCGCCCCACACCCCATGAGCCTCTTCTTCAAACGCCCTCCCCTGACCGGTGTCGACGGCGACGCCGTGGTGCGCGAAGCCCGCGCACTCATCGAGCGCCAGCTGGACGCGCCTTCGCGCCGCCTGTTCCTGCGCCGCTCGCTGACCCTCGGTGGCCTCTCGATGCTCACCGGCTGCAGCATCAGCGACGACAGCCACGTGGAAGCCGCGCTGACGAAGGTCTCGCGCTTCAACGACGAAGTGCAGGGCTGGCTCTTCAGCCCGACGCGGCTGGCGCCGACCTACACCGAGGCCGAGATCACGCGCCCCTTTCCGTTCAACGCCTACTACGGCGAGGACGAGATTCGCGAGGTCGACGAAGCCACCTACCGCCTCGAGGTGAGCGGCATGGTCGCCGACAAGCGCCGCTGGACGCTTGCCGAACTGCGCGCCCTGCCGCAGCAGGACCAGATCACACGCCACATCTGCGTGGAAGGCTGGAGCGCCATCGGCAAGTGGGGTGGCGTGCGCTTTGCCGATTTTCTGCGCCACGTCGGCGCGGACCTGAGCGCGAAGTACGTCGGCTTCCAGTGCGCGGACGACTACCACACCAGCATCGACATGCCCACGGCGCTGCATCCGCAGACGCTGCTGGCGCTGAGCTACGACGACCAGCCGCTGCCGCCGAAGTACGGCTTCCCGATGAAGCTGCGCATGCCGACCAAGCTTGGCTACAAGAACCCGAAGCACATCCAGGCGATGTACGTGACCAACACCTATCCCGGTGGCTACTGGGAAGACCAGGGCTACAACTGGTTCGGAGGGAGCTGAGGGGCTGCCGCAGCCGCTCGACTGCCGAAGAAAGCGCGAGGCCGTGTCTCGACCTGGGACCGCGCCGATCTTTGATGACAACGACATCCAACCTCAACTCAGGAAGACCGACATGAACAAGCTCACCGCCACCCTCCTCGCCACCTGCATGGCCTTCGCCGGCGCCTCGGCCTTTGCCGCGGACGACATGGCCAAGGATGGAATGAAGAAGGACAGCATGGCCAAGGACGGCATGAAGAAAGACACCATGGGCAAGGACGCCATGAAGAAGGACGGCATGGCCAAAGACGGCATGAAGAAAGATGCCATGGGCAAGGATGAAATGAAGAAGGACGCGATGGGCAAGGACGAGATGAAGAAGTAACCCCTCTTCGCTTCGATGCCCTGGTTCCGCCGCCATTGACGGCCGGCGGGATCGGGGCCACTGTCTCCCCTCCATGCGCTCCCTACGAAAGACCGCCATGAAATCCTTCGCCATCGCCGCCGGCTCGCTCGCCGCCGCCGCTTTCGCCTGGCATGCAGCCCCTTCCTTCGCCGAGACCACGCGCCGCGTGCCCGCGCCGTCGGTCGACCTCGCCGCACCAGCAGATGCCACCACCGCCACGGCTGTTTTCGCGGGCGGCTGCTTCTGGGGCGTGCAGGGCGTGTTCCAGCGCGTCGATGGTGTCAGCAATGCGCTGTCGGGCTACGCCGGCGGCGAGGCCCGCACCGCCCGCTACGACGAAGTCGGCTCCGGCCGCACCGGCCATGCCGAGGCCGTGCGCATCAGCTACGACCCGCGCAAGGTCAGCTACGGCAAGCTGCTGCAGATCTACTTCTCGGTGGCACACGATCCCACCCAGCTCAACCGCCAGGGCCCCGACACCGGCCCGCAGTACCGCTCCACCGTGTTCGCGGAAAACGCCGAGCAGGCCCGCATCGCCAACGCCTACATCGCCCAACTGAACCAGGCCAAGACCTTCGGCAAGCCGCTGGCGACGACGGTCGAGATGTCCAAGGCCTTCTATGCGGCCGAGGACTACCACCAGGACTACCTCACGCTGCACCCGAACCAGCCCTACATCGCGATCCACGACCTGCCGAAGATCGACGACCTGAAGAAGCTGTTCCCCGAAAGCTACAAGGCCAAGCCGTCGCTGGTGCGGGCGACCAAGGCGGGTTGATCAGCGCCCTGGGTCACTCCACGCTCACAACAACTTCGCGCGTTTCGCCTCTTCGGTCAGCTGTGCCCGGAAGTTCGGGTGGGCAATGGCGATCAGCTCCTGTGCGCGCTGCCTGGCCGACTTGCCGCGCAGCTGCGCCACGCCGTACTCGGTGACGACGTAGTTGATGTCGTTCTTGCTCGTGCTCACGTGCGTTCCCGGCGAGAGCGAGATCACGATGCGCGAGATGGTGTCGTCCTTTGCCGTCGAGGGCAGAACGATGAAGGCCTTGCCGCCGCGCGAGCGATTGGCCGCGCGCACGAAGTCCGACTGCCCGCCCGTGCCCGAGTACGGCGCATGGCCCAGGCTCTCGGAGCCGCACTGCCCCAGCAGGTCGATCTGCAGCGTCGCGTTGATGGCCACGAGGTTGTCGTTCAGGCCTGCCAGCGCCGGGTCGTTGGTGAAGTTCACCGGATGCATCTCGAGCGCCGGGTTGCGGTCCATGAAGCGGTACAGCTTGTTCGAACCCAGCGCGAAGGTCGCGACCGACTTGCCCGGCAGGTAGTTCTTGCGGCGGTTGGTGACCGCGCCGCTTTCCACCAGCGTGAGGATGCCGTCGCCGATCATCTCGGTGTGGATGCCCAGGTCGTGCTTGCCCGTGAGCTGCATCACCACCGCGTCGGGAATGCCGCCGTAGCCGATCTGCAGGGTCGAGCCGTCGTCGATCAGGTCGGCCACGTGCTTGCCGATGGCTTCCTGCACGGGGCCGATCTTGGGCAAGCCGACTTCCATCACCGGCTCGGTGCTCTCGACCAGCGCCGCCACCTGCGAGATGTGCACGTGGCAGTTGCCGTGCGCATAGGGCACGTTCGGGTTCACCTCGAGCACGACCGCGCGCGCCTTCGCCACGGCGGCCATCGTGTAGTCGGGGCCCAGGCTCAGCGCGAAGTAGCCGTGCGCGTCCATCGGCGAGGCCATGCTGAACACCACGTCGGCCGGGATCTGGCCGCGCTCGATCTGCGACGGGATCTCGGAGAAGTAGTTGGGAATGAAGTCGATCCAGCCGGCCTGCCCGCCGACGCGCGTGGCACCGCCGAAGAAGAACGCGACATGCCGCACATGCTCGACCGTCTCGGGGTCGATGTAGGCGTACTTGCGCATCGCAAGAATCTGCGCCACCTTCACGTCGCGGAAGTCGCGGCGCTGCTCGGACAACGCCGTGAGCAGCGCAGGCGGCTCGCCGACGCCCGTGGGCACGATGATCATGTCGCCGTTGCGCACCTGGCGCACGGCATCGGCGGCGGAGACGCGCTTTTGCGCGTACAGGGTCTGGGCAGTCATGCCCCGGACTATGCCTTCTTTTCGCCGCCGCCGAACTCGCGGTGGACCCAGTCGCGCAGCACCGCCGTCGCTGGCCGGCTGGCGGCGCGCGGGCTGTACACGAGGTCGTAGCGGTAGCTCTCGACCGACAGCTCGAAGGGCTGCACCAGCAGGCCCGATGCCAACTCGTCGGCCACCAGAGCAAGGCTCAGCAGGCCGACGCCCTGCCCCGCGACCGTGGCCTGCACCGCGTGGATCTCCTCGGTGAACGACAGCCCGGCCTGCGCGTCGACGTCGGTGCGGCCGGCGCGCGCGAGCCAGGCGCGCCACACCGGCGCCAGCGTTTCGTCGCGGCCCGCGCGGCCCCATTCGAAGTGGATCAGCGAAACGGCGCGCAGATCCTTCCTGGCCGCGACCGCCAGCGCGGGGCTGCAGACCGGCGCGTAGCGGTCCTGGAACAGCGGCTCGACGACCAGGTCGGCGTAGCGCCCGTTGCCGTAGCGGATCGCCGCGTCGGCCTCGGTGTCGAGGTCGACGACCTCGTTGGTGGCGTCCAGCCGCAACGTCCATCCGGGGTGCAGGTCGCGGAAGGTTCCCGCGCGCGGCGCCAGCCGCCGCGCCATGAAGCCGACGGTGGACGACAGCGTGGCGATGCGCGTGCCCTTCAGGCGGCGCACGCCGTCGACGGCGCGCTCGAAGCTGTCGAACCCGTCGCGCAGCGCAGGAAACAGCTGGTGGCCGGCGGCAGTCAGGTGGACCTGGCGCGTGCCGCGTTCGAACAGGCGCACATCGAGCGCTTCCTCGAGCTGCTTGATCTGGTGGCTGACGGCGGTGGGTGTGACGTGCAGCTCGTCGGCCGCCGCCTTGAAGCTCAGCCGGCGGGCCGCGGCCTCGAACACGCGCAATGCACCCAAAGGAGGAAGTCTTCGCATGCAGACAGATTAGCTCAATTCATCTGTCGCCTGAAAAACGAGCCTTTGTCGGCGCATCTCTTCGTCCCCACACTTCAGTTGTCGCAGGAAATGATTCCTTCCACGGCTGATTCCAAATTCACCATCAGGAGCCCACCATGCAAGCCCTCAAGCAAATCCACACGCAACCCGATCCCTATGCGCCGTTCCTGCTGTCGCAGGCCATCCAGCTCGGCAACCTCGTCTTTGTCTCGGGCCAGGCCGCGATCGGCGACGACGGCGAGATCGTCGGCAAGGGCGACTTCGACCGCCAAGCCGAGCAGGCCTTCAAGAACCTCGACCGCGTGCTGCGCGCGGCCGGCACCAGCCTGGGCGGCGTGGTGAAGGTGACGATCTTCCTGACCTCGATGGCGAACTTTCCGAAGATCGTCGAACTGCGCCGGAAGTGGTTCTCGGCGCCCTACCCGGCCGACACCATCGTCGAGGTCTCGGGCCTGTATTCGCCCGACGCGATGATCGAGATCGAAGCCATCGCCGTCGGCCCCGGGGACGCCCGATGAGCACGCCGGCCTCGCCACTGTTCGCTCCCGCGAACCTGCACGGCCTGCAGTTGCCCAACCGGCTGGCCGTGGCGCCGATGACGCGCGTCAGCGCCTCGCCCGAAGGGCATGCCAATGCCACGATGGCCCGCTACTACGAGCGCTTCGCGAAAGGCGGCTTCGGCCTTGTCGTCACCGAAGGCATCTACACCGATGCAGCCTATTCGCAAGGCTACTTTCGCCAACCGGGCCTGAGCGATGGCGAACAGGCCCGCGCATGGCGTCCGGTGGTGAAGACGATCCAGGGCGCGGGCGGGCGCGTCATCGCGCAGCTCATGCATGCGGGCGCACTGTCTCAGTTCAACCGCTTTCGCGATCACACGGCGGGGCCGTCGGCGCTGCGCCCGTCGGGCACGCAGATGACGGCCTATCGCGGCGAAGGCGAGTACCCCGTGCCCCGCGCAATGACCGATGCCGACATCGCCGAGGCCATTCACGGTTTCGCCCGGGCCGCGCTGCTGGCCGTGGAAGTGGCGGGCTTCGACGGCGTGGAAATCCACGGCGCGAACGGCTACCTGCTCGACCAATTCATGACCGGCCACACCAACGCACGAGCCGACCGCTGGGGCGGCGCGCTCGACCAGCGCGTACATCTGACCGTCGAAGTCGTTCGCGCCGTACGGCAGATGCTGGGCACATCGGCGCCGGTCGGAGTCCGCATCTCGCAAGGCAAGGTCAACGACTTCGGCCACAAGTGGCCGGAAGCCGGGGCCGGTGCGGCGACGGTGTTCGAGGCCCTGGCGCGCAGCGGCATCGACTACCTGCACGTCACCGAGTTCGAAGCCTGGCGCCCGGCCTTTGGCGATGCGGGGCCGAGCCTGCTGCAACTGGCACGCCGCCATGCGCCCGGCATTGCGCTCATCGCCAACGGCAGCCTGCACGATCCGGGGCGCGCCGCGGCGGCGCTCGCGGATGGCGCTGACTTCGTGGCATTGGGGCGTGGTGCCCTGTCCAACCCCGACTGGCCGAAGCGGTTGACGGAAGGCCGCGCGCTGGCCGCATTCGACCCGGCGCTCCTGTCACCCTTGGGGGACATCAAGCCGGCCGAGCAGCAAGGCTAGATGACGTTCTTCTCGAGCAAGGGACGGTTCTCCAGGATGCGCGCGAACGACAACGGCGACAGGTCGAGGCTGCGGTAGCCGCCGAAGCGGATCAGCTCGGCGATGCCGCGCCCCGCCGCAGGGCACTGCTGCAGCCCGTGGCCCGAGAAGCCGTTCGCGAAGTAGAGGTTGTCGCAGTCCGGGTGCAAGCCGAGGATCGCGTTGTGGTCGAACACGTTCATCTCGTAGTAGCCGGCCCAGGCACCCGTCATGCGGATCGCCTCGAAGGCAGGCACGCGCGCGGCCATCGCGGGCCACAGCATCTCCTCGAAGGCGCGGTGATCGACTTCGAGTGGTGCGTCGTCGGGGTCCTGGTCGGCGGGCGGCGCAAAGCCGCAGATGAACTGCCGCCCCTCGGGCCGCAACCAGAAGCCCGAAGGATCGATCAGCAGCGGACAACCCGGCAGCGTCTCAGGGCACGAAAAGCTGAACACGCTGCGGCAGCGGCCATGCACCGACAGCGCGATGCCGGCCCAGCCCGCGACCTTCGCGGCCCAGGCGCCCGCGGCGTTGACCACCACGTCGGCTTCGATCACGCCACCCGCATCGAGCACCACGCCGGTCAGCCGACGACCGTCGCGGCGCAGGCCCGTGGCGTGGGCTTGCACGTAACGCACGCCTTGCGACACGGCCTTGTGGCGGAAGGCTTGCAGCAGGCTGTAGCCGTCGTACCAGCCCTCGCCCGACAGGCCCAGCGAACCAAACACCAACCCGTCGGTTGAGAGCCACGGAAAGCGCGCCTTGAGTTCATCGGGCGCCAGCAGCGCCACGTCGACCGCATGCGCCTTCTGCAGCGCATGGTTCTCGCGCAGCACCGCCTCGCCCGCATCCGAGGCCAGGTACAGGTAGCCGGGTTCGACCAGGCCGATGTCGGGCGTGTCGTCGCCCACCCGCAGGCGTTCGCCGATGTCGCGGAAGAACGCGATGCCGTGCTGCGACATCGCGATGTTGATCGGGCTGGAGAACTGCTGGCGGATCGAGCTGGCGGACAGCGCGGACGATGCCTGCGTGTAGGCGAAGTCGCGCTCGACCACGGTGATGTCGAAGACCTCGCCCGCCTCCGTGGACTCACTGAGAAAGCAGGCGATGGCGGAGCCGATGGCCCCGCCGCCGATGATGACCACCCGACGCATGCGATGCCCTCCTTGCCGCAACAGATCGTCGCAAGGCCCGACGATACCCCGGCAAGGTCAGACCGGCGACGGATTGCGTTCCGCGAAACCGCGCTGGTGCCAGTACGGATAGGTGCGCGTCGTTGTGCTGGCCGCGTCGAGTTCTGCGACCTGCTCCGGCGTGAGCTTCCAGCCCACGGCGCCGAGGTTCTGGCGCAGCTGCGCCGCATCGCGCGCGCCGACCACCACCGTGGACACCGTCGGGCGTTGCAGCAGCCAGTTGAGCGCGACCTGCGGCACGGTCTTGCCGACCTCGGCGCCGACCTTCTCCAGCGCATCGACCACGCGGTACAACAGTTCGTCGGACACCGGTGGGCCCATGTCGGCCGTCACGTGCAGGCGGCTGTTGGCGGGCAGCGGCTGACCGCGGCGGATCTTGCCCGTGAGCCGGCCCCAGCCCAGCGGACTCCAGACCACGGCGCCCACGCCCTGGTCCTGCGCGAGCGGCATCAGCTCCCACTCGTACTCGCGGCCGACCAGCGAGTAGTAGGCCTGGTGCGCCACGTAGCGCGCGTAGCCGCGCTGCTCGGACACCGCCAGCGACTTCATCAGGTGCCAGCCCGAGAAGTTCGATGCGCCCACATAGCGCAGCTTGCCCGCGCGCACGAGGTCGTCGAGCGTGGACAGCGTTTCTTCCACCGGCGTGCTCGCATCGAAGCCGTGCAGCTGGAACAGGTCGATGTAGTCGGTGCCCAGCCGCTTGAGCGCGGCATCGACCGCCTGCACGAGGTGATGGCGCGACGAGCCCACGTCGTTCGGCCCGTCGCCGCTACGGAAGGTGGCCTTGGTCGAGATCAGCAGCCGGTCGCGCGGACGCCCCTTGATCGCCTCGCCCAGCACCGACTCGGCGGCGCCGCCCGAGTAGACGTCGGCGCTGTCGAACATGTTCACGCCGGCGTCCATGCAGATGTCGATCAGCGTGCGCGCCTCGGCCACGTCGGTGCTGCCCCAGGCGCTGAAAAACTCGCCCTTGCCGCCGAAGGTGCCGGTGCCGAAGCTCAGCACGGGGACCTTCAGGCCCGATTTGCCCAGATGACGGTATTCCAAAGTTCTACTCCTTCGAGGTGGATGACGCGGCCATTGTTGGCCGACGCCGAGAACCCCGTCGCGCGCCGGGCTTTGCGCCTTTCGACTTGCCATCGGCTCGCTACGATCGAACGATGCAGATATCGATCGAACACCCCGACCAGCCCGACGTCATCCAGCTCATCGACGACCTCGATGCCTACCAGAAGCCGCTGTACCCGCCCGAGAGCCACTACGGCATCGACATCGAGGCACTGTCGGCGGCGCACGTGCTCTTCGCGGTCGCGCGCGATACGGCGGGCACGGCCGTCGGCTGCGGCGCGCTCGTCATGAACCCCGGCTACGGCGAACTCAAGCGCATGTATGTGCGACCGCAGAACCGCGGACAAGGCGTGGCGGCCAAGGTGCTGGGCTTTCTCGAAGGCAAGGCCGCGGCGCGCGGATGCGCCCTGTTCCGGCTGGAGACGGGCGTGAGCCAGCCCGAAGCGCTCGCGTTCTATGCGCGCGCGGGGTATGCGCGGCGCGAGCGCTTCGGCGACTATCCGGACGATCCGTTGAGCGTGTTCATGCAGAAGACGGCGACACCGCATCGCCCCTAAGATCAGCCCGGCTTCCGCCGCCACTGTCATCACCATCAAGGAACAGCACATGCAGACAAGAGGGATTCTTCGCCGGCTCATGTTCACAGCGGGCTGCGCCCTGCTGCTGGGGCTCTCAGGTTGCGGCGGCGGAGGGGGTGGTGG
>NZ_QXMN01000108.1:0-3259 GCF_003581445.1 Acidovorax cavernicola
GGGCTCGTCGGCTCGATCGCGCTGATCCGCGTGGGCATGCGCCATTTCTGGGCCAGCCACGACCGCAACACGCCGCAGCTGCGCGTGGCCGAAGGTCTGCCGATCGCCGCGCTGCTGCTGTGCTGCATCGCCATGACCGTGCAGGCCGGCCCGGTGATGCGCTACATGCAGAATGCAGCCGATGCGCTGCATTCGCCGGGCACCTATATCCACGGCGTGCTGACGCAGGCGCCCGTGCCCGGACCCACATCCGCCCCTGCCAAGGAGCAGCCATGAAACTCCTGCTGCCCGCGCCACTGCTGTCCGTGGCACTGTTCCTGCTCTGGCTGCTGCTCAACCAGTCGCTGGGCGCCGGCCATATCCTGCTGGGCGCCATCCTCGGGCTGGCGATTCCCGTGCTGCTGCGCGGCCTGCGCCCCTTGCCTATGACACCTCGGTATCCAATCTGACGGTGGTGCGCTTTCTGCTGCTGCCGTCGTTCCGCAAGCACGGCGCGGACTTCGTGCACATTCCACTCGAACTGCGCGACCCGAACGCGCTGGCCGTGCTGGCGATGATCGTCTGCATCACGCCCGGAACGTCCTGGGCCGAGCTGTCACGCGACCGCTCGGTGCTGCTGCTGCATGCGCTCGAAGTCGGCGACCCGCAGGAAGTCATAAACCACATCAAGAACCGCTATGAACGCCCCCTGATGGAGATTTTCGAATGAGCCCGTATTTCGTCTGGGCGCTTTCCCTGGCGCTGTTCCTGCTGGTAGCGGCCATGGCCTGCGCGCTGTTCCGCCTGCTCAAGGGGCCCGCGGCCCAGGACCGCGTGCTCGCGCTCGACTGCATGTACACCATCGGCATGCTGGCCATGCTGGTGCTGGGAATCATGTACAGCAGCACCGATTACTTCGAGGCCGCGCTGCTGATCGCGCTGTTCGGCTGCATCGGCTCCACGGCCATGGCCAAGTTCCTGCTGCGCGGAGAAGTCATCGAATGAACGAAGTGTTGATTCCGCTCTGGGCCCAGGCCGTGGTCGGCGCTTTGGTGATCATCGGCGCCTTGATCACTCTGCTGGGGTCGCTCGGGCTGGTCCGGCTCAAGAGCTATTTCGAACGCGTGCACTCGCCGTCCATCATTGCCACCCTGGGCTGCTGGTGCATCATGCATGCGACCGTGCTGTTCTTCTCGGTGATGGAGCAGCGCCTGGCGCTGCACGCGCTGCTGATCGCCGTGTTCATTTCGGTGACCGTGCCGATCACGACGATTTTCCTGATGCGCGCCGCGCTGTTCCGCGCGCGCCGCACCGGACAGAACGTGCCACCGGCCGTGAGCCGCGTGGTTTCCAGCGATCCCGCCGATAACGACGGCAACCGGTATTGAGCGTGCAGCCATGCTGCCTGTTCTTGCAATCTGCATCGGCGCCTGCCTGGGCGCCCTCGCCCGCTGGCGTCTGGGCCTGTGGCTCAGCGCGCCCCACGGCCTGCCCTGGGGCACGCTGGCCGCGAATCTCGTCGGCGGCTATCTGATCGGCGTCTGCGTCGCCACCTTCGATGCGCTGCCGCATCTCGACCCGGCCTGGCGACTGGCGCTGGTCACGGGCTTCCTCGGCGCACTCACCACTTTTTCCACGTTTTCGGCCGAAGTCATAGGCATGCTGCAGCAGCAGCGCCATGGAGCCGCGCTGGCCTGGGCCGGCCTGCATGTGCTGGGCTCGCTGGCGATGACCGTGGCCGGCCTGGCCAGCGCCCAGGCGCTGTGGCCGCGCGCCGCCTGATTGCTGCGGCAAGCCTGAAGCTATGAGTTTGTGAGCGTATAGTGGCTTTAGCGGCGGTGCACGGCACGCCCGCTGCGTATTGGATCGTGGTGCCAGGTGCCACCCGCGCTTTTACTTTGTTCGAGGTTACATGCAAATTTCCAATCCTCTGTCTGAAACCGACCTCGCCGATGCCTGGGCCCAACTGCATGACCAGGCGCACAACGGTGCGCTTCTGCAAGCCAACTCCCACCGCCTGGCCTTTGCCGACCCGGAATTCATGTTCCGGCGCGAAACCCGCGGCATCCGGATGCAGCTCGAACTGCTCAAACCCGATCTCGCGCAAAGCGAGCACGGCATAGAACACACAGTGGTGGTCTACGGCAGCGCGCGTTTTGTCGATCCCGAACAGGCCGCGGACCAGCTCGCCGAGGCCCAGGCGAGCGGCGACGCCGAGCGCATTGCCCGGGCCCAGCAGGCGGTGCGCAATGCCCAGCGCTACGACCAGGCACGCCAGTTCGCGCGCATCGTCGCCACCGACAGCCTCAAGCAGGCGCCGCAGGAGCGGATCTATATCTGCACCGGCGGCGGCCCGGGCATCATGGAAGCCGCGAACCGCGGCGCCCACGATGTGGGCGTGGACAACATCGGCCTGAACATCGCCCTGCCCCACGAGCAGAACGGCAACCGCTTCATCACGCCGGACCTGAGCTTCAAGTTCCACTACTTCGCGCTGCGCAAGATGCACTTCGTGATGCGCGCCAAGGCGCTGGTCGCGTTCCCGGGCGGTTTCGGCACGCTGGACGAGCTGTTCGAAGTGCTGACGCTGGTGCAGACCGGCAAGAGCCGGCCCGTGCCCGTGGTGCTGTTCGGCAGCGAGTTCTGGAAGAAACTGATCAACTTCGAACTGCTGATCGAGGAAGGCACGATCTCCCGCAAGGACCTGGGCCTGTTCCACTACACCGACGACCCGGCCGAAGCCTGGGCCTTAATCAAAAAGCACTACGAAATCGGCGAGAAAACGTAAGCACCCCCTGAGCCGCTTCGCGTCTTCCCCCTCTCAACCTTCGGTGGAGGGGGACGACAGCCTCGCTGCGGGGCGGCCCTTGCTCGCTGTCTCCACGTTGGTATACGCCAGGTTCATGGGCTGCGCTGCGAATCACTAGCGCGGCAATTGTGGCGGCCCGCTGGGAGGCGTGTCGTCCGCATGCTGCGGCGTGCCCATGCGCCAGGCCGGGCGCACGCCGCAGCATACGCCCGCGCCCACGGTCCAGAACAGCGCCGAGATGCCGATCACGCCGCCGGCCGCGCCGAACAGCATGGGCATGGCGACGCTCGAGGCGTTGATCACCATCAATCGCAGTCCCAGCGCCTCGCCCTGGCGATGCTGGGGCGTGATCTGGTGCAGCATGCTCATCACCATGGGCTGCACCGAGCCCAGCGAGAAGCCCAGCAGCACCGAGCAGATGCCCATGGTCAGCGCGCTTTCCATCAACGGGTAGGCGACGAAGATGCAGGC
>NZ_QXMN01000028.1:0-88444 GCF_003581445.1 Acidovorax cavernicola
CAGGCCCTGCTCCGACAGGCCGAAGTCGCCTTGCGGATGGTGCTCGGGATTGGCCACCAGCCACAGGTGGGCCAACTGGTCGCTGGCCGCGAAAGCGGCCGCCGCCGCGGCATCGAACGTGAAGTCGGGGGCGAACACATCGCCGGCCGCGAGCCAGAACACGGCGCCCAGCTGCGGCAGCGCACGCGCAATGCCACCCGCCGTCTCGAGCGCCGAACCCTGGCCCGACGGGTCCTCATCGGAGTAGATCAGCGGCAGCGCCGCGCCCGCGCCGGCGAAAACACTGCCAAGGCGCTGGGGAATCTGCGCGCCGAGCCAGCCGGTATTGATCACCGCGCGCGGCACGCCGGCCTGGGCCAGGGCCTGCAGATGCCACTGCAGCAGCGACCGGCCCTGCACCGCCAGCAGCGGCTTGGGGCAGTGGTCGGTCAACGGCCGCATGCGCTCGCCGCGCCCCGCGGCCAGCAGCATCGCGGGCGGCTGAAACAGGCCTGCGGCAGGCGACGGAACCGCCGTCGAAGGCGCGGAAAAAAGGGCGGAAGGCATGCGCTGAAAACTCCGGAAATGCAGGCTGGACAGAGGTTTGACCATGGGCTGCACTGTAGTGCATTGCCCCGCGATACGGCACAAAACGGCCTGCCGCTTAAAATATCGGGCTTCCCCTGACAAACACCCTCCTTTTTCGGAGCGCCCTGATGGCCAACACTCAACAAATGGCGAATGCGATCCGCGCGCTGGCAATGGATGCCGTTCAACAAGCCAATTCCGGACATCCGGGCGCACCGATGGGCATGGCCGACATGGCCGTCGCCCTGTGGGGCGAGCACCTGCGCTACAACCCCGCCAACCCGCACTGGTTCGACCGCGACCGCTTCGTGCTGTCCAACGGCCACGCCTCGATGCTCATCTACGCGGTGCTGCACCTCACGGGCTACGACCTGCCCCTGGCCGAACTCAAGAACTTCCGCCAGCTGCACAGCAAGACCGCCGGCCACCCCGAAGTCGACGTCACCCCCGGCGTCGAGACCACCACCGGCCCGCTGGGCCAGGGCATCACCAATGCCGTGGGCTTCGCGCTGGCCGAGAAGCTGCTGGCCGCCGAGTTCAACCGCAAGGGCCACGACATCGTCGACCACCACACCTACGCCTTCCTGGGCGACGGTTGCATGATGGAAGGCATCAGCCACGAAGCCTGCGCACTGGCCGGCGCCTGGCACCTGAACAAGCTGATCGCGCTGTACGACGACAACGGCATCAGCATCGACGGCCAGGTCAAGCCCTGGTTCATCGACAACACCGAAGAGCGCTTCAAGTCCTACGGCTGGAACGTCATCGGCCCGGTCGACGGCAACGACGCCAAGGAAGTGGCGAAGGCCATCGCCAAGGCCAAGAAGGAAGCCTCCAAGCCCACGCTGATCGTCTGCAAGACCACCATCGGCAAGGGCAGCCCGAACCGCGCCGGCACCGCCAAGGCGCACGGCGAGGCGCTGGGCGCCGAAGAAATCAAGCTCACCCGCGAAGCCATCGGCTGGCCCTACCCGGCCTTCGAGATCCCGGCCGAGGTGTATGCCGACTGGGACCACAAGGCCGAAGGCGCCAAGACCGAAGCCGCCTGGAACGACGCCTTCGCCGCCTACGCCGCCGCGTACCCCGAGCTCGCCGCCGAGTTCACGCGCCGCATGAAGGGCGAGCTGCCCAAGGACTTCCACCAGGTCGCCTTCGACACCGTGGTTGCCGCCCACACCAAGGGTGAAACCGTGGCCAGCCGCAAGGCCAGCCAGCTCGCGCTCGAGGCCTTCACGGCCGCACTGCCCGAAATGCTCGGCGGCAGCGCCGACCTCACGGGCTCCAACCTCACCAACACCAAGAGCACCGCCGCACTGCGCTTCGACGCCAAGACCGGCGCCGTGGTCATGAACGTGCCGGCCGTGGAAGCCACGCCGGGCGCCGAAGACGAGGCCGCACCGGCGCCCGTCGAGGCACCGCACGGCACCATCGGCCGCCACATCAACTACGGTGTGCGCGAGTTCGGCATGGCCGCCATCATGAACGGCGTGGCGCTGCACGGCGGCTACATCCCCTACGGCGGCACCTTCCTGACCTTCAGCGACTACAGCCGCAACGCCATCCGCATGGCCGCGCTCATGAAGCGCCGCGTGGTGCACGTGTTCACGCACGACTCCATCGGCCTGGGCGAAGACGGCCCGACGCACCAGTCGATCGAACACGCCGCCTCGCTGCGCCTCATTCCGAATCTGGACGTCTGGCGTCCGGGCGACACGGCCGAAACCGCCGTGGCCTGGGCCGTGGCGCTGCAGAACCAGTCGCGCCCCACGGCGCTGCTGCTCAGCCGCCAGAACATTGCCTATGCGCCCAAGAGCGAGCTGGGCGACATCAGCCGCGGCGCCTACGTGCTGTCCGAGCCCGAGAACGTCGGCCTCAAGAACAAGAAGACCGCGGCCGTCATCATCGCCACCGGCTCCGAAGTGCCGCTCGCGCTGGCCGCCCAGAAGCTGCTGGCCGAGAAGAAGATCGCCGTGCGCGTGGTGTCGATGCCCTCGACCACCACCTTCGACCGCCAGGACCTGGCCTACAAGAAGGCCGTGCTGCCCAAGAAGATCCCGCGCGTCGCGGTCGAAATGGGCTGCACCGACGGCTGGTGGAAGTACGGCTGCGCCGCTGTGGTGGGCATCGACAGCTACGGCGAGTCGGCCCCCGCGCCCGCGCTGTTCAAGCACTTCGGTTTCACGGCGGAGAACGTCGCCGCCACCGTGGAAGCCGCACTTCAATAGGCTCACCCCCAGTCTTCGCGCACTTCGTGTCGCTGCGCCAACCCCCTACCGGGGGCAACACCAGCGGCCCGGCAAAGCCGGTTCCGCGGTGTTCCCGAATTCTTAGTTTCTCAACCTTTAGGAGCAAGTCAGATGGCTATCAAACTCGGTATCAACGGCTTCGGCCGCATCGGTCGCAACGTGCTGCGCGCAGCCGTGCAGAACTTCAAGAACGACATCGAAATCGTTGCCATCAACGACCTGCTCGAGCCGGAATACCTGGCCTACATGCTCCAGTACGACTCGGTGCATGGCCGCTTCAAGGGTGAAGTCACGGTCGAAGGCAACACGCTGATCGTCAACGGCAAGAAGATCCGCCTGACGCAGGAGCGCGATCCCGCGCAACTGAAGTGGAACGAAGTCGGCGCCGACATCGTGCTCGAATCGACGGGTCTGTTCCTCACGAAGGAAACGGCTCAGAAGCACATCGACGCGGGCGCCAAGAAGGTGATCCTGTCGGCACCGTCGAAGGACGACACGCCCATGTTCGTCTACGGCGTGAACGACAAGAAGTACGCCGGCGAAGCCATCATCAGCAACGCCAGCTGCACCACCAACTGCCTGGCCCCGCTGGCCAAGGTGCTGAACGACAAGTGGGGCATCAAGCGCGGCCTGATGACCACCGTGCACGCTGCCACCGCCACGCAGAAGACCGTCGACGGCCCGAGCAACAAGGATTGGCGCGGTGGCCGCGGCATCCTGGAAAACATCATTCCCTCGAGCACCGGCGCTGCCAAGGCCGTGGGCGTGGTGATCCCCGAGCTGAACAAGAAGCTCACCGGCATGAGCTTCCGCGTGCCGACCTCCGACGTGTCGGTGGTCGACCTGACCGTCGAGCTCGTCAAGGACGTCACGTATGCCGAGATCTGCGCCGAAATGAAGGCACAGAGCGAAGGCGCGCTGAAGGGCGTGCTGGGCTACACCGAAGACAAGGTCGTCGCCACCGACTTCCGCGGCGACCCGCGCACCTCGATCTTCGACGCCGAAGCCGGCATTGCACTGGACGGCACCTTCGTGAAGCTCGTGAGCTGGTACGACAACGAATGGGGCTACTCGAACAAGTGCCTCGAAATGGTGAAGGTCGTGTCGAAGTAAGACTTCGCCGCTTCAACAAGACAAACGCGCCCTCGGGCGCGTTTTTTATTGCCCTGCGAAGCGGATGCTTGCCCCTCCTAGAATCAAATAACAATTCATTACGAGGAGAAGCATGTGATTGCAAGACTGGTTGGCATCTGCTTGGGTGCCCTGTTGATCGTGGGATGCGCTCACCGGGCGGAAGTCGGGAGCACGTCGGCGGCTTACGAGGTCCGCCGT
Organism: Acidovorax cavernicola; assembly: GCF_003581445.1. Lineage (NCBI taxonomy): Bacteria > Pseudomonadati > Pseudomonadota > Betaproteobacteria > Burkholderiales > Comamonadaceae > Acidovorax > Acidovorax cavernicola. Next base: position 4,146 of record NZ_QXMN01000028.1, read on the forward strand.
GACCGGGTCCAGTCGAGCAAGGCGTACGTCGCTGTGTCGGGCGATCTGGCAACACTCGAGAAAATCGTCAAGCCGGGCCACATCTGCGGCGCACACAGCTTCCCGGTGGCGCTGGGCGCTGCCGTCAAGACGTCCATCGTGCGCACCGTCTCGGCGGCACACTCGTCTGTGGCGGCGATTTCGACAGCCTCGGAAGCGGGTAATGACGGCGTGCTCTACACCTTCGCTCTCGACGACTTCAACCCGCGCTTGCGGTTCCAACCGGGCTTCTTCGTACCCACCGCGGATGCGAGCGTGGAGATTTCCATCAAGACCACAGCGGTCTCCGCCGACGGCCGGGAACTCGCAACGACCACGGTGCGTGGTTTTGGACAGGAGTCGGTCGATGGCCAGTGCCCTGTGGGTGCAGAGGCCCTTGGGAAGGCCACTGAAAAGGCGATCCGGGTGTCGCTGGAAAACTTCGTGGGGCGCGTGATCAACCAGCGTCTGGACTGACGTCCGCGCTTGAGAGTGAGGCTCAGCGCAGCTTCTCGTTGCGTCGGATCTCGCTGCTGAGTTGCGCCGTCATCCGCGTGGCTGCGCGCCGGGCGGCCAGGCCGTAGTCGCCGTTGAACTCGCCGAATTCCGCCGTGCCGTTGCCGACCGCGCGCACGCGCGTGACCTCGGCGCCCGCCGTGTCCGTGACCACGCACGCCACCTCGGCCGTGAACGCGGTGGGGGGCCAGGTGATCCATGAGGACGAGCTCGAATCGGTCTTGATCTGCGGCGTGAACACCAGCGACACGCCTGCCGCCTCGTTGGCCTTGGCGTCGCCGGCGGTACGCAGGACGACGACGTTGCGGTAGACCGCGCGCAGCGCGTCGCGGATCGACTTTTCCAGGTCGCGGTAGGGGTAGTAGCTCACGCGGTCGCCGCTGCCGCCGGCGGTGGTGACCTGCAGGTCGCGCTGCGCGTCGGTCATCACGTAGGCCACCTTCTTCGGGATGAGGTGGGCGGTCGACCGCGGCGGGGCGGTCTCGGTGATCATCGTGATCGGGTGGGAGCACCCGGCCAGCAGCACGGCGGTGGCCAGCGCTGCGGCCAGCCGGGGCATCGGGGAAGAAAGAAGAAACGACATGGGGCTTCTCCTGTTCTACGGTGCCGACGGTGCAATGGCCGCGACGAACTGCGGATCGCCATACACCTGCCGCAGCAGCGCCCGCACCAGTCGCGGGTACGCGGCCTGCCCGGCGGGCACGGCCACGATGTTGGCGTAGCTGGAGTCGAAGGCGATCTCGCCGCGGTAGGTCTTGCGCAGCGTCTGCGCGGCGTTGCGTGTGACGGTGACTTCGACATCCATGCGGCCGGTGCCGTTGACCACGCCCAGGTCGAGTTCGTTCACGAGGATGCGCGCCGCGATGCGGGTCGGAGCCTTGGGGTCGTAGACCGAGATCTCGCCCAGGTCGCGCACCAGCGCGTCTTCGAGGTACTGGGCGAAGCTGCCGCTGGGCGACACCAGCTTCGCGCGGCGCAGGCCCAGGGTGTTGATCTTGTCGTTGGGGTCGGTCGGCTGCACCTTGGCCACCGCGACCTTGCCGGGGTTGCGCGCTTCGAGGCGGTCGAGCGCCTCGTAATCGGCGGCATAGGGTGGTGCGCCGAGTTGCGCGCAGCCGGTGGCCAGTGCGGCCAGCAGGAGCGCGCAAGTGCAAGTGCGCCAGCGCAGACCCTGCGGTCTGAAGACGATCGCCATGTCGTGAGTCCCCCTCGTCCGAGATGTCTTCTTCTCCCCGGCGCGAGGGTAGCAGGCATCGCGCCGCGCGCGAAGGCGGCGGCGGCGCGGCAGACTCAGATCGGCTCGAGGATGTGGATGCGCTTGCTCTCGGTGAATTCCTTGGTCTGGGCGCTGAAGGCGGCCATGTGGGGGGCCGCCCCGTGGGCCATCAGGGCGGGCAGCGACGCCCATTTCTCGATGACCACGAAGGTGTCGGGACCGAAGCTGGCCTTCGACGGCGGAATGCCCTGCGCGTCGACCGTGGCTCCGTATTCGATGCAGCCGTCCTCGGCCAGCACGGCGGCGCGGTTGGCGGCGAAGGCTTCGAGCAGACGGGCGCGCTGGCCGGGCTTGGCGGTGATGACGGCAACGACTTGGATCATGGAACAGGGTCTCCGGTGAAGTGACGTGGAAGAAGGTGTGGAACGACCGAATCTACGGGATCGCGTACCACCGCGCGGGTCCGGTGGGCGACAAGGCGCCGTGTCGGGTGCCGCATGCACAGCCCGCATGCGAGAGTTACCGGCGAGACACACACTCGCCCCGCCACTGTCGCGCCGAGGTCATAGGATCGGGTCTTCTTCCGCACCGACCTGCCTTGCCATGTTCATCGTGACCCTGACCTACATCCGCCCGCTCGAGGAACTCGACGCTCTGATGGATGCGCATGTCACCTGGCTCAAGAAGCACTACGCCAGCGGCCTGTTCGTGGCCTCGGGCCGCCAGGTGCCGCGCAAGGGCGGCGTGATCCTCGCGCGCTCGGGCGACCGCGAGGGGCTCGAGGCGGTGCTGGCGCGCGATCCCTTCGTGCAAGGGGGCGTCGCGCGCACCGAGGTGATCGAGTTCATTCCCAGCATGACCGCGCTGAGCGTCGAGGTGCTGCGCGGCTACTGAGCGCCGCGCCGCCTCGGAGGCAGATCAGGCCCCCGGCACTTCCTTGCGCCCGTCCGGGTGCCGCGCAAAGCGCGCGGCATCGGCGCCGTGCACCGGCGCCGGGTCGGTCCAGGGCCAGCCGCCGAACTGGGTGCGGCGGTAGTCGGCCATCGTCTGGGCGATCTCGGCCTGGGTGTTCATCACGAAGGGGCCGTACTGCGCCACCGGCTCGGCGATCGGGCGGCCCTGCAGCAGCAGGAATTCGCCCTCGCCCTCGGGGCCGTTGACCAGCTCGACCGCCGCGTCGGCGCGCAGCTCGATGGCCGCCGGCCCTTCCACGCGTCGGCCCGCCACCTGCGCGGTGGCGCCCTTGAAGAAGTACAGCATGCGCCGCGTGCCCTCGCCCGTGGCGGGCGGCAGCGTCCAGCGCGCGCCGGGCGTCATGCGCAGCGTCCAGATCGCGAGGTCGGCACCGGCCTGCGCGGCCCACGAATCGGGGGGCGGCGCGAGCGGGTCGATGGCTGTCTGTGCCTGCGCGTCATTGCCGCCGAAGCGCCCGGCGATCACCGCGACCTCGGTGCGGCCGCCCTGCGCGTCGTCCGAGGCGAAGCGCGGAATGGCCTCCGACCAGAACATCGTGAAGTGCGGCTCGGCCATCTTGTTCTTGGCCGGCAGGTTGAGCCAGATCTGGAACAACTCCAGCGGGTTCGGCGCGCCGGCGTCGAGCAGCGGGAACATCTCCGAATGCACGATGCCCTTGCCCGCCGTGAGCCACTGCACATCGCCGCCGCCGAAGCGCGCGGTGGCGCCCAGCGAGTCGGAATGGTCGACCAGGCCCTTGCGCACGATGGTCACGGTCTCGAAGCCGCGGTGCGGGTGCGAAGGAAAGCCCGGCACCGTCTCGCCGTGGTACATGCTCCAGCCGTCCTTGCGGCTGAAGTCCTGGCCGATCTGGCGGCCGGCCAGCGAGGCCTCGGGGCCCATGCGGCCATTGCCCTTCGGGTAGGCGTCGTCGTGGTAGACGCAGAACAGGAACGGATCCAGCGTCTGCCACGGGAAGCCGAGCGGCTGGACCTGGACGATGGGGGACGGGCTGCTGGCGCTGCTGTTGTCGTTGCTGTCGGACATGTCGGTACTCCTGGGTGGGGTGGGCACGGCCGCCATGCGGGCCGTGCCTGAACCAGGCATATCGGGGCGCCGCCGTCTTCCGGTAGGTGCCTTCCGCGCAACGATGAAGAGCGCATATGGAACGATGGGCATCGTCCGGCCCCGCGTTCACTGCTTGGGCATTTCGGCGTTCGGGTCCATGTAGACCAGCTCCCACAGGTGGCCGTCGAGGTCCTGGAAGCCGTGACCGTACATGAAGCCGTAGTCCTTCGGCTCGCTGGGCGTGGTGCCGCCGGCGGCCACGGCCTTGGCGACCAGGTCGTCGACCTCGGCGCGGCTCTCGCACGACAGGCACAGCAGCACCTCGGTGCTCGTGCGGGTGTCGGTGATGCTCTTGGTCGTGAAGGTCTTGAAGAAGTCTTCCATCAGCAGCATCGCGTGGATGCTGCCTTCGTGGATGACCATGCAGGCGGCGTTGGCGTCGGTGAACTGCGGGTTGAAGGTGTAGCCCAGTGCGGCGAAGAACGCCTTGCTCTTGTCGAGGTTCTTGACGGGGAGGTTCACGAAGATCTGCTGGGTGGCCATGGTGTCTTTCCTGTGTCGATGAAGGGTGGATCGGGTCTTTGCCGACGTCTTGTGTACGCCGTCCACAAAAGATATCAAAGAAAATGGACGGCGTCCACATTATTTTTCGGACCCGGTCTTCGGCGCGGGTGTGTACCCCGTGATCCGTGGATCGAACCGCCCTGCCGTTCGTCCTTGCAGGAGAATGCAAACGGAACGGATTTTGAAAACCAAAGGGGACAGACACTGTGGGAGAACTTCTCTCTCTCCTGCGCTTCAGCGCCGGCTCGGGCCACATCTGGCTGGACGAGCAGCGCATGCTGCTCATGCACGCCCGCGCCCTGGCCGAGTTGCGCAAGGAACTGCTCGATTCCCTGGGCATCGAGCGCGCCCGCGGGCTGCTGGTGCGCATGGGGTTTGCCTCGGGCCTGCGCGACGGCGAAGTGGCGGTGCGCGAGCGCCGCGCCGGCATGCGCATCGACGACGCCTTCATGCTCGGGCCGCGCCTGCATTCCATCGAGGGCATCGTGTCCGTGCAGAAGGTGCACGTCGACCTCGACCTGGAGACGAAGCATTTCTACGGCGAGTTCCTCTGGGAGAACTCCTGGGAGTGCGAATCGCACGTGAGCGACTTCGGCTACGGCGAAGACCCGCAGTGCTGGTCGCAGATCGGCTACGCCTCGGGCTACACCACCGCCTTCATGGGTCGGCTCGTGGTGTTCAAGGAGCTGGAATGCACCAGCATGGGCGACAGCCGCTGCCGCATCGTGGGCCAGCCGGCCGAGATGTGGAACGACGAGCACTACCTCGACTACTTCCGCCAGCACCACGTGGCCGAGAAGCTCATCGATTTCAATCTCGGCCTGCAGCACCTGCGCCGCCTGCAGCCGCGCCGCGAGTACGACCAGAAGCTGGTGGGCGTGTCGCCGGGCTTTCGCGCCGCGTTCGAGCTGATGCGCAGCGCCGTCGACAGCGCCATCACCGTGCTGCTGCTCGGCGAGACCGGCGTCGGCAAGGAAGTGTTCGCGCGCTGGCTGCACGACAACGGGCCGCGCGCCAAGCAGCCCTTCATCGCCGTCAACTGCGCGGCGATCCCGGCCGAGCTGATCGAAGCCGAGCTGTTCGGCGTGGAAAAGGGCGCCTACACCGGCGCTCACCATGCGCGCGCCGGCCGCTTCGAGCGCGCCCACGGCGGCACGCTGTTCCTCGACGAAGTGGGCGACCTGCCGCTGGCCGCGCAGGTCAAGCTGCTGCGCGTGCTGCAGACCGGCGAGGTCGAACGACTGGGCGCCGAGCAGCCGCTGAAGGTCGACGTGCGCATCGTCGCCGCCACCAACGTCAACCTGCAGCAGGCCATGCAGGCGGGCAAATTCCGCACCGACCTGTTCTACCGGCTCAACACCTTCCCGATCCAGATTCCGCCGCTGCGCGAGCGCACCGCCGACATTCCAGCGCTGGTGGCGCGCTTCCTCGAAAAGTACAGCGCGCTCTACGGCAAGAAGCTGCGCGGCCTGACCGACAAGGCCGCGCGCGACGTGCAGAAGCACGCCTGGCCCGGCAACATCCGCGAGCTGGAGAACGTGATCGAGCGCGCCGTGCTGCTGGCGCCCGACCACGGCGACATCGAGGCCTGCCACCTGTGGATGCAGCCGCCCGGCGCGCCGCTGGACAACCAGGTCGATGCCAGCGGCAAGGTCGGCGCTGCCGCCGCGCCCGCCTCGGGTGCCGACGCAGATGAACTCGACGCGCTGTGCCAGCGCGTGCTGGCGCAGAACATCGACATCGCCTCGCTGGAGCAGCGCCTCATGCAGACGGCGATGCAGCGCGCCAAGGGCAACCTGTCGCAGGCGGCGCGCCTGCTGGGCATCACGCGCCCACAGCTGGCCTACCGCCTCAAGAAGGAAGGCCTGCCGACGTCCTGAGCGGCGTCGGTGTCTTTTCTGTTTTTCACCATTTGATCAAGCTGCACCGCAGCAAATGATCAAAACAGCATCCGGGACTTCCCGGTGCTGCGGGCCCGCAGGCGCAGCGGGCCTTTGCAAATCAATCACTTAGCCACGCTGGCACGCCCGTTGCCCTTATCAGGCCGGGCGGCGCTGGTGCCGTCCACCTGTTGATGGATTGAACAAGTGATGCCCTCGATACAGCCAGGCCCCCGCAGCGGCAGCGCCGGACAGATGACCGGACAACCGTGTTTCGTGCGCGTCACCGGCACGCGCGACGCCCGTTTCGTGGAGTTCGAGTTCGCCATCGGCGACCCCGAGCTGGCCGTGGAGCTGACGTTGCTGTTCGACCAGTTCCGCGAGTTCTGCGCGCGCCACGAAGTGCGCCACCTCACCACCGAAGAGGGCGCCCGGCTCGACTTCGAGCGCATGAAGTGGCGCTTCGGCGCGCCCGGCATCGACCACTGACCGACCCGCATTCTTTTCCCGCGATAACCAAGGAGACATCCCGTGCAAGTCGACATCAAGACCTCGGACATCCGGCCGATCCGGCAGACCTTCTCGCATGTGGCGCGGCGGCTCGGCGACAAGCCGGCCTCGCGCTACCAGGAAGCCACGCTGGACATGCAGCCCACGGCCAACTTCCACTACCGGCCGCTGTGGGACCCGCAGCACGAGCTGTACGACAAGCGCCGCACCGCGATCGCCATGGCCGACTGGTACAGCTTCAAGGACCCGCGCCACTACTACTACGGCGTGTACACCATGACCCGCGCGCGCCAGCAGGAAGGCGCCGACCGCCAGTTCGAGTTCGCCGAGAAGCGCCAGCTGCTGGCCCAGGCCGACGCCGCCGTGCGCGAGTCGCTGCAGCAGGTGCTGGTGCCGTTGCGTCACTACGAGTGGGGCGCCAACATGAACCACAGCTACTGCTGCGGCCATGGCTACGGCACGGCCATCACCCAGCCCTTCATCTACGCGGCCATGGACCGCCTGGGCATCGCGCAGTACCTCTCGCGCGTCGGCCTGCAGATCGACGGCAACTCGGGCCGCGCGCTCGACGCCGGCAAGGAAGCCTGGCTTGCCCACCCGGCCTGGCAGGGCGTGCGCCGGCTGATGGAGAACCTTTTCGTCACCAAGGACTGGTTCGAGGTGCTCGTGGCCCAGAACCTCGTGCTCGACGGCCTGCTGTACCCGCTGGTCTACCGCCACTACGTCAACGCGCAGGCCGCGGGCACCGGCAATGCGCTGCCGATGCTCACCGAGTTCATGAACGAATGGTTCGACGAGAACGTGCGCTGGGTCGACGCCACGCTGAAGACCGCCGCCGACGAATCGCCGGCCAACGCCGAACGGCTCGCCCAGTGGTACGCGAGCTGGCGCAACCAGGCCGTGGAGGCGCTGTCGCCATTGGCCGCGCTGGCGCTCGGCGCGCAGGGTGCCGAAGTGCTGAAGACCTTGCACACCGCGCTCGATGCGCGCGTGGCCCGGCTGGTGCGCACGGGCACCACCGCCTGAACCCGCGCCCGAATCGATTGCATCCAGAGAACCAAGGAGACATCCCATGACCACTGCCACCGCCGAAGTGTCCCGACCGCCCGTCTTCATTGCGCTGCAGACCGGCGAGGCCGCGCGCGCCATCGTCGAGGCCATCGTGGCCGACAACCCCGAGGCCACCGTCAACGAGTACCCCGCGATGGTCAAGATCGACGCGCCCGGCCGCCTCGTGATCCGCCGCGAGAGCGTCGAAGGCCTGGTCGGCCGCCGCTGGGACCTGCAGGAGCTGCACCTGAGCCTGATCTCGCTGTCCGGAAGCATCGAAGAGACCGACGACGAATTCACCCTCCATTGGGGTGCCTGAGCGCACACCCCCCGGACCACGCAGGACCACGAAGGACAACGCCATGACCCAAGCACAAAAGACCAGCCCCACCCCGCGCCTCGGCCTGAAGGAGCGCTACGCCATGATGACGCGCGGCCTCGGGTGGGAGACCACCTACCAGTCGATGGACGACGTGTTTCCCTTCGACAAGTTCGAGGGCATCAAGATCCACGACTGGGACCAGTGGGAAGACCCCTTCCGCCTCACGATGGACGCCTACTGGAAGTTCCAGGGCGAGAAGGAGAAGAAGCTCTACGCCATCATCGATGCGTTCCAGCAGAACAACGGCCAGTTCAACATCAGCGACCCGCGCTACCTGAACACGCTGAAGCTCTTTCTCACCGGCGTGTCGCCGCTGGAGTACGCCGCGCACCGCGGCTACGCGATGGCCGGGCGGTCGCTGCGCGGCGTGGGTGCGCGCGTGGCCTGCCAGATGCAGTCGATCGACGAGCTGCGCCATGCGCAGACGCAGTTCCACACCATCAGCCACTTCAACAAGTACTTCAACGGCCTGCACGACCCGCAGCACATGCACGACCGCGTGTGGTATCTGTCGGTGCCCAAGAGCTACTTCGAGGACGCGATGAGCGCGGGGCCCTTCGAGTTCATCACCGCGATCTCGTTCTCGTTCGAGTACGTGCTGACCAACCTGCTGTTCATGCCCTTCATGAGCGGCGCCGCCTACAACGGCGACATGGCCACCGTCACCTTCGGCTTCTCGGCGCAGAGCGACGAGTCGCGCCACATGACGCTGGGCCTGGAGGTGGTGAAGTTCATCCTCGAGCAGGACCCGGACAACGTGCCCATCGTGCAGAAGTGGGTCGACAAGTGGTTCTGGCGCGGCTACCGCCTGCTCACGCTGGTCGCGATGATGATGGACTACATGCTGCCCAAGCGCGTGATGAGCTGGTCCGAGGCCTGGGAGATGTACTTCGAGAAGAACGGCGGCGCGCTGTTCGAGGACCTGGCGCGCTACGGCATCCGCATGCCCAAGTACCACGAGGTCGCCTCGAAGGAAAAGAGCCGCATCTCGCACGAGGCCTGGGCCATCTTCAACAACTACGGTCATGCCGCCAACTTCAACGTCTGGGCACCCAAGCCCGACGAGATGACCTGGCTGGCCGAGAAGTACCCCGAGACCTTCGACACCCTGTACCGCCCGCGCTTCGAGTGGCTGGCCGAGCAGGAGAAACAGGGAAAGCGCTGGTTCAACAACACGCTGCCGATGCTGTGCCAGATCTGCCAGATCCCGATGGCCTTCACCGAGCCCGACGACCCGACCAAGATCTGCTACCGCGAGAGCAGCTACCACGGCATGAAGTACCACTTCTGCTCCGACGGCTGCAAGGACGTGTTCGACGGCGAGCCCGAGAAGTACGTGCAGGCCTGGCTGCCGGTGCACCAGATCTACCAGGGCAACTGCTTCCCCGAGGGCACCGACCCGACGGTGGAAGGCTTCAACCCGCTCGCGGCGGTGCTCGACTACTACCACATCAATGTCGGCGCCGACAACGGCGAGTTCAACACCTCGCCCGACAAAGCCAATTGGGAACGCTGGACAGGGCAGGACCTGTCGGCGGCCGAGCCCAAGGTGGCCTGAGCACCCAGGCCCCAGCACCTTCATCGACCCCTCGCGCTCCCGCCGTGCCCCACGCACGGCGCGGGCGGCGCTCACCCCAAAAAAGGAGACCGACATGTCTGTTGTTGCACTCGCCCCCGGCTACACCGGCACCGTCATGGACAGCGAAGACCGCTTCCACGGCAACCGCCTGCTCTACATCGGCTGGGAAGACCACCTGCTGTTCTGCGCCCCCGTGTGCCTGCCGCTGCCCGGCGCCATGCCCTTCGGCGCGCTCGTCAGCGACGTGCTGCCCGGCGTCTACGGCAGCCACCCCGATTTCGAGAAGGTCGACTGGTCCAAGGCCGAATGGTTCGACTCCGGCAAGCCCTTCACGCCCGATGCGACCAAGTCGCTGGCCGAGAACGGCCTGGGCCACAAGTCCGTGATCCGCTTTCGCACGCCGGGCCTCGAAGGCATCGGCGGCTCGCGCAGCTGAGCACGCAGCCCTACGACACGCAAGGAGCGATGCCATGAGCTTCCAGATCATGATCGAGCCGCTGGGCCAGAGCGTCGCCGCGGCCGAGGGCCAGACGGTGCTCGACGCCTGCCTGCGCGCCGGCGTGTGGCTGCCCCACGCGTGCGGCCACGGCGTGTGCGGCACCTGCAAGGTGCAGGTGCTCGAAGGCGAGTGCGACCACGGCGACGCCTCCAACTTCGCGCTGATGGACTTCGAGCGCGACGACGGCAAGATCCTCGCGTGCTGCGCGATGGCGCAGGCCGACCTCGTCATCGAAGCCGAGATCGACGAAGACCCCGACGCGCAGTTCCTGCCGCTGGAAGACTTCGACGCCGAGCTCGTCGAGGCGCGCATGCTCACGCCCACCATCCGCGGCCTGTGGCTGCGCACCGACCGGGCCGCCGAGTTCCAGGCCGGCCAGTACGTGATGCTGCATGTGCCGGGCGTGGACGGCGCGCGCGCCTTCTCGATCGCCAATGCGCCGGGCGAAGACCTCCTCGAGCTGCACATCCGCCGCGTGCCCAACGGCCGCGCCACCGGCTGGCTGCACGACGAACTGCAGGTGGGCCAGCGCCTGCGCTTCACCGCGCCCAACGGCCGCTTCTTCGTGCGCAAGTCGGCCGGGCTGCCGATGATCTTCGTGGCCGGCGGCTCGGGCCTGTCGAGCCCGAAATCGATGGTGCTCGACCTGCTGGCCGAAGGCTGCACGCTGCCGATCACGCTGATCCAGGGCGCGCGCAATGCCGGCGAGCTGTACTTCCGCGAACTGTTCGAACAGTTGGCCGATGTGTACCCGAACTTCACCTACCTGCCGGTGCTGTCCGATGCACCTGAAGAAGGCTCCGACTGGACCGGTTCACGCGGCTTCGCGCACGAAGCGCTCAAGGCCCACTTCGCCAACGACTTCCGCGGCCACAAGGCCTACCTGTGCGGACCGCCGCCGATGACCGAGGCCTGCATCGCCACGCTGATGCAGGGGCGCCTCTTCGAGCGCGACATCTACACCGAGAAGTTCTTCACCGCAGCCGATGCTGCGTCGGCTGCGCCGCGCAGCCCGCTGTTCAAGGCGCTGTGACGTGGAGCCCGCCATGCGCTTCTCGGTCGCCATCGACAACACCCGCGAGCAGTACCTGTGCCGCGCCGACCAGACCTTGCTCGGCGGCATGGAACAGCTTGGCCGCAAGGGCATCCCTGTCGGTTGCCGGGGCGGCGGCTGCGGCGTGTGCAAGGTGCGCATCGAGTCCGGCGCCGTGCGCCGCGAGCGCATGAGCCGCTGCCACGTCAGCGTCGAAGAAGAAGCCCAGGGCTACGTGCTCGCCTGCCGCGCCTACCCGCAGAGCGACCTGGCGCTGCGCGCCGTCGAGAAGCTGGCGCGCTGCATCGAGCGGCGCCTCGCGGCATCGACACCGCCACCGCCGTCGCCACCAATCGATTCCCGTTCCCCCACCTGAACCCGTTCCCACTCAACCACAAGGAGACTCTCATGGCACTCACTGGCGTCATTCGCCCCGGCCACGTGCAACTGCGCGTGCTCGACCTCGGGGCTGCCCTCACGCACTACCGCGACGTGCTGGGCCTGATCGAAACCGGCCGCGATGCGCAGGGCCGCATCTACCTCAAGGCCTGGGACGAGCATGACCACCACAGCGTCGTGCTGCGCGAGGCCGACGAGGCCGGCATGGACTTCATGGGCTTTCGCGTCGACTCGCCCGCCACGCTCGAAAAACTCGCCGGCGACCTGAAGGCCAGCGGCCTGGCCACCGACATGCAGTGGATCGCAGCCGGCGAGCACCTGCGCACCGGCAAGCGCTTCCGCTTCACCGTGCCCACCGGCCACGCCATCGAACTCTTCGCCGAAAAGGAGAAGGTCGGCAACGGCATGCCCTATGAGAACCCCGAGGTCTACCCCGACGACCTCAAGGGCATGGCGCCCTCGCGTTTCGACCACTGCCTGCTGTACGGCGACGACCTGGACGGCACCATGAAGCTGTTCACCGAGGTGCTGGGCTTCGAGCTGGCCGAGAGCGTGGTGGCCGGCCCCGAGCGCATGCACATCGCGGCCTTCCTCACCTGCTCGACCAAGCCGCACGACATCGCCTTCATCCGCCACCCGGAGAAGAACAAGTTCCACCACGCCTCGTTCCTGCTGGACAACTGGGGCGAGGTGCTGAAGGCGGCCGACATCATCACCAAGAAGCGCGTGTCGCTGGACATCGGCCCCACGCGCCACGGCATCACGCGCGGCGAGACCATCTACTTCTTCGACCCGAGCGGCAACCGCAACGAGGTCTTCTCGGGCGGCTACATCTACTACCCGGACAAGCCGCCGCTGGTGTGGACCGACGACGAACTCGGGCGCGCGATCTTCTATCACGACCGCAAGCTCAACGAGAACTTCCTGAGCGTGGTGACCTGAAGGAGCGCACGCGATGAAACAGTTCATGAACTTCATCGGCGGCGAGTTCGTCGCCACCACCCGCACCTTCGAGAACCGCGCGCCGGTGGACAACCGCGTCATCGGCAAGGTCCACGAAGCCGGCAAGGACGAGGTCGATGCGGCCGTGCGCGCCGCACGCGCGGCGCTCACCGGCGAATGGGGCCGCATGAGCGTCACGCGCCGCGTCGAGCTGCTGCACGCAGTGGCCGACGAGATCAACCGGCGCTTCGACGACTTCCTGGCGGCCGAGATGGCCGACACCGGCAAGCCGCACGCGCTGGCCTCGCACGTCGACATTCCGCGCGGTGCGGCCAACTTCAAGGTGTTCGCCGACATCGTGAAGAACGTGCCCACCGAGAGCTTCGAGATGACCACGCCCGACGGCGGGCAGGCCATCAACTACGCGGTGCGCTCGCCGCTGGGCGTGATCGGCGTCGTGTGCCCGTGGAACCTGCCGCTCTTGCTCATGACCTGGAAGGTCGGCCCCGCGCTGGCCTGCGGCAACACCGTGGTCGTGAAGCCCTCGGAGGAAACGCCCGCCACCGCCACGCTGCTGGGCGAGGTGATGAACGCGGTCGGCATTCCGCCCGGCGTCTACAACGTGGTGCACGGCTTCGGCCCCGACTCGGCCGGCGAGTTCCTCACGAAACACCCGGGTGTGGACGGCATCACCTTCACCGGCGAGACCCGCACCGGCGAGGCCATCATGGGCGCGGCCGCCAAGGGCGTGCGACCCGTGTCCTTCGAGCTGGGCGGCAAGAACGCCGGCATCGTGTTCGCCGACGCGGACTTCGACAAGGCCGTGGCCGGCATCACGCGCTCGGCCTTCGAGAACTGCGGGCAAGTCTGCCTGGGCACCGAGCGCGTCTACGTGCAGCGCCCGATCTTCGAGAAGTTCGTTGCCGCGCTCAAGGCCAAGGCCGAGGCGCTGAAGCCGGGCCCGTCGGAAGAAGCCGGTGTCGGTCTCGGCCCGCTCATTTCGCGCGAGCACCAGCAGAAGGTGCTGTCGTACTACGACAAGGCTGTGAAGGAAGGCGCCACCGTCGTCACCGGCGGCGGCGTGCCGAAGATGGCCGGCGCGCTGGCCGAAGGCCACTGGGTGCAGCCCACCATCTGGACCGGCCTGCCCGAGACGGCCTCGGTGATCCGCGAGGAGATCTTCGGCCCCTGCTGCCACATCGCGCCCTTCGACACCGAGGAAGAAGCCATCGCCCTGGCCAACGCCACCGACTACGGCCTGGCGACCACCGTGTGGACCGAGAACCTGGGCTGCGCGCACCGTGTGGCCAGGCAGGTGCAGGTCGGCATCTGCTGGGTCAACAGCTGGTTCCTGCGTGACCTGCGCACGGCCTTCGGCGGTGCCAAGTCCTCGGGCATCGGGCGCGAAGGCGGCGTGCATTCGCTCGAGTTCTACACCGAATTGCGCAACGTCTGCATCAAGCTCTGAAGAGGAAAAAGGCATGAGAAAGCTCTTCCTGGCGCCGCGCGCGGTGCGTGGGCTGGCCCTGGCGGCGGTGCTGGCCGCCGGCGCGGGCCTGGCGATGGCCGCGGGCACCGAGGCCGGTGCCCGCCGTCCCAACATCCTGCTGATCGTGGCCGATGACCTTGGTTACTCGGACATCGGCGCCTTCGGCGGCGAGATTGCCACGCCGAATCTCGACGCGCTCGCCAGGCGCGGGCTGCGGCTCACCAACTTCTATGCCTCGCCCTTCTGCTCGCCGACGCGCGCGATGCTGATGTCGGGCGCCGACAGCCACCAGGTGGGCTTCGGCAGCATGGCCGAACTGCTCACGCCACAGCAGCGCAGCCAGCCCGGCTACGAAGGCTTTCTCACCGATCGCGCGTTGCCGTTCCCCGTGCTGCTGCAGGACGCGGGCTACCACACCTACATGGCCGGCAAGTGGCATCTCGGCGTGAAGGAGGAGCACGCGCCACCGAACCGGGGCTTCGAGAAGTCCTACGCCATGATGAACGGCGGCGCGAGCCACTTCGATCAGACCGGCATCATCACCTTCGATGCCGAGAAGACGCCGATGGCGCTGTACCGAGAGGACGGCAAGGAAGTCCAGATCCCGAAGGACTTCTATTCGAGCGAGCAGTTCGCCTCGAAGCTGATCTCCTACATCGACGGCGGCAAGGGCGACGGCAAGCCGTTCTTCGGCTACCTCGCGTTCACGGCGCCGCACTGGCCGCTGCAGGCGCGCGATGCCTACATCCGCAAGTACGAGGGACGGTACGACGTGGGCTACGACGTGATCCGCGAACGCCGGCTTGCGCGCATGAAGACGCTGGGCATCGTGCCCAAGGACATGAAGCCCTACGTGGGCAACCCGGCCTGGCCGCGCTGGAAGCAGCTGAGCGCACGACAGCAGCGCATCGAGTCCAGGCGCATGGCGGTCTATGCCGCGATGGTCGAGTCGATGGACGCCGAGATCGGCCGCGTCATCGATCACCTCAAGGGCATCGGCGAGTACGACAACACGGCGATCTTCTTCATGTCGGACAACGGCGCAGACGGCAACACCGTGCTGGATGAAGGCCAGACCCGCGCCTGGGCGAAGAAGCACCGCGACAACAGCTACGAGAACACCGGCCGCATCGGTTCGTTCGCCGAGTACGGCCCCGGCTGGGCGCAGGTCGGCTCGACGCCCTTCAACATGTACAAGGCCTTCATGTACGAGGGCGGCATCGCCGTGCCGAGCATCGTCAGCCTGCCCCGCGATGCACGCAAGGGTGCGATCTCGCGTGCACCCGCGCACGTGACCGACATCGCGCCCACGCTGCTCGAACTCGCGGCCGTAAAGCCGCCGGGCACGCAGTACCAGGGCCGCGAGGTGATCGCGATGCAGGGGCGTTCGATGGTGCGGCTGCTGTCGGGCCAGAGCGAGCGCGTGCACGAGCAGTTCACCCGCGGCTGGGAGATGAACGGCCGCCGCGCCATGCGCGTGGGCGACTGGAAGATCGTCTCGGCCAACAAGCCCTGGGGCACCGGCGAGTGGGAGCTCTATCACCTGTCGACCGATCGCTCGGAGCTGAAGAACCTGGCTGCGAGCCAGCCCGCGAAGCTCAAGGAACTGCTGGCCGCGTACGAACGCTATGCCAAGGACAACGGCGTGGTCGACTTCGAGGGCCTGGCCACGCGCCCGGGCTACAGCAACAGCCTCAACTACTACAAGGACGTCGATGAGACCGACTGACCTGTCGTGGGCGCTGTTCGCCGTGGTGTTCGCTGCACCGGCGCTCGCTGCCCAGCCGGCCTTGTGCGATGCGTACAGCGGCCTGCCGTCCGGCTTCGCCGCCGCGCAAGGCGGGCAGCCGAACCGCGCAGGGTTGGTGGCCATCGCCGGGGGGCGCTTCCGCATGGGATCGGACGAAGGCTATCCCGAGGAGCGTTCGGTGCATGAGGTGCGCGTCGATGCGTTCGCCATCGACCGCCACGAAGTGACGAATGCCCAGTTCGCCCGCTTCGTGCAGGCGACCGGCTACGTGACGCGCGCCGAGCGCGCACCTGAGGCGGCCGACTTTCCGGCCGCGGCCGCCGACCGCCTGGCGCCCGGCGCCGCCGTGTTCGTGCCGCCGCGCAAGGGCGAGCATCTGCGCGGCGCCTATGCCTGGTGGCGCTGGATGCCGGGTGCCGACTGGCGCCATCCGGCGGGCCCGGGCAGCGACATCCGCGGTCGTGGCAACCATCCGGTGGTGCAGGTGGCTTTCGAGGATGCGCAGGCCTACGCGAAATGGTTGGGGCGCGAGCTGCCGACCGAGGCGCAGTGGGAGTACGCGGCGCGCGGCGGGCTCGACGGCGCGACCTATCCCTGGGGCAACACCCCCGAGACGCGCACCCGGCCGATGGCGAACACCTGGCAGGGACGGTTCCCTTTCGGCGATCAGGGCACGGATGGACGCAAGGGCAGTGCGCCCGTGGGCTGCTACGCCGCCAACGGCTACGGCCTGGTCGACGTGGTCGGCAATGCCTGGGAGTGGACGCGCGACCTCTACAAGGCAGAGCACGACGTGCGGGCGGTCGAGAACCCGATGGTCGTCTCGCTCAATGCGGAAGGGACCGCCACGACGGCTGCGACAACGAATGCGGCACGGGTCATCAAGGGCGGCTCTTTCCTGTGCGCGCCCGACTTCTGCGTGCGCTACCGGCCCGCGTCGCGCCAGCCGCAGGAAGCGACGCTCGGCGCGATGCACGTCGGCTTTCGCACCGTTCTCAATGCACCGAACTGAACCGAGAGAGACAGCGCATGACGACCTCCAATCCTGAAATCGCCAACAGCGTCCGCACGGGTGCATTCCGCACCAACGTCCACGACCTGGGTGAAGGCGAACCCGTGCTCTTCATCCACGGCTCCGGCCCCGGTGTGAGTGCCTGGGCCAACTGGCGCCTCGTGCTGCCGGTGCTCGCGCAGACGCGCCGCGTCGTCGCGCCCGACATGGCGGGCTTCGGCTTCACCGAGCGCGTGCCGGGCGCGACGTACACGATGGACGCCTGGGTGCAACAGGCGATCGACCTGCTCGACGCGCTCGACATCGAACGCGCTGACGTGGTGGGCAACTCCTTCGGTGGCGCACTCGCACTGGCGCTGGCCATCCGCGCGCCGCACCGCGTGCGCCGGCTGGTGCTGATGGGCAGCGTCGGCGTGCCGTTCGCGATCACGCCGGGGCTCGACGCGGTCTGGGGCTACACGCCTTCGTTCGAGCACATGCGCCGCATCATGGATGTGTTTGCCTTCGACCGCACGCTGGTCACCGACGAACTTGCCCAGCTGCGCTACGAGGCCAGCATCCGCCCCGGCTTCCAGGAGTCGTTCGGCGCGATGTTCCCGGCGCCGCGCCAGCGCTGGGTCGACGCGATGACCAGCCCCGAGGCCGCCATTCGTGCGCTGCCGCACGAGACGCTGCTGATCCACGGCCGCGAGGACCAGGTGATCCCGCTCGCCACCTCGCTCACGCTGAGCGAGTGGATTCCCAACAGCCAGCTGCATGTGTTCGGCCGCTGCGGCCACTGGACGCAGATCGAGCACAGCGCGCGCTTCGCCCGCCTGGTCAGCGACTTCCTTGCCGAAGCCGACTGACGGACCGATTGATTCACCCGAGACAGAGCAAAGGAAAAGACCCATGGACCCCACCCTGATCCACCGGCTCGGCGACGAGCTCTACGACGCGCTGCGCGAGCGCAGCGTCGTGGACCCGCTCACCAGCCGCCACGAAGGCATCACCATCGCCGACGCCTACGGCGTCCAGCAGCGCATGATCGCGCGTCGCCTCGAGGCCGGCGAGCGCGTCGTCGGCAAGAAGATCGGCGTGACCTCGCGCGCCGTGATGAACATGCTGGGCGTGTACCAGCCCGACTTCGGCTACCTGCTGGACGGCATGGTCGTCGGCGAGGGCGAGAGCATCGACAGCCGCACGCTGATCCAGCCCAAGGCCGAGGGCGAGATCGCCTTCCTGCTCAAGCGCGACCTCATGGGCCCGGGCATCGGCAACGCCGACGTGCTGGCCGCCACCGAGTGCGTGATGCCCTGCTTCGAGATCGTCGATTCGCGCATCCGCGACTGGAAGATCAAGATCGCCGACACCGTCGCCGACAACGCCTCCTGCGGCGTGTTCGTGCTGGGCGACAGCGCGGTCGATCCGCGCCGCATCGACCTGACCACCTGCGGCATGGTGCTGGAGAAGAACGGCGAAATCATCGCCACCGGCGCGGGCGCCGCGGCGCTGGGCTCGCCGGTGAACGCGGTCGCGTGGCTGGCCAACACGCTCGGCGCGCTGGGCATCGGGCTCAAGGCGGGCGAGGTGATCCTGTCGGGCGCGCTCGCCGCAATGTTCCCTGCGAAAGCCGGCGACAACTTCCGCGTCTCCATCGGCGGCCTCGGCGGCTGCTCGGTGCGCTTTCATTGAATGAAGGAGAAAACCCCATGACGACAACGAAGATCAAGTGCGCGCTGATCGGCCCCGGCAACATCGGCACCGACCTGCTCGCCAAGCTGCAGCGCAGCCCCGTGCTCGAACCCGTGTGGATGGTGGGCATCGACCCCGAATCCGACGGCCTGAAGCGCGCCCGCGAGATGGGCCTGAAGACCACCGCCGAGGGCGTGGACGGCCTGCTGCCGCACGTGAAGGCCGACGGCGTGCAGATCGCCTTCGACGCCACCAGCGCCTACGTGCATGCCGAGAACAGCGCCAAGCTCAACGCGCTGGGCGTGCTGATGATCGACCTCACGCCCGCGGCCATCGGCCCGTTCTGCGTGCCGCCGGTCAACCTGAAGAACCTGCTGACGGCGGGCGGCGCGCGGCCGTCGAACGTCAACATGGTCACCTGCGGCGGGCAGGCCACCATCCCCATGGTGGCGGCGGTGTCGCGCGTGCAGCCGGTGGCCTACGGCGAGATCGTGGCCACCGTGTCGAGCCGCTCGGTCGGCCCGGGCACGCGCAAGAACATCGACGAGTTCACGCGCACCACGGCCGGCGCGGTCGAGCGCGTGGGCGGCGCGGCCAAGGGCAAGGCGATCATCATCGTCAACCCGGCGGAGCCGCCGCTGATCATGCGCGACACGGTGCACTGCCTCACCGAAGGCACACCCGACGAGGCCCGCATCACGGCCTCGGTGCACGAGATGATCGCCGAGGTGCGCAAGTACGTGCCGGGCTACAAGCTCGTGAACGGGCCGGTGTTCGACGGCAACCGCGTGTCGATCTACCTGGAGGTCGAAGGTCTGGGCGACTATCTGCCCAAGTACGCCGGCAACCTCGACATCATGACCGCCGCCGCGGCGCGCACGGCGGAGATGTTCGCCGAAGCGATGCTCGCCGGCCTTCCGCAACCCGAGCCCGCCGTGGCCTAGGAGCACACCCCATGACCACCACTCCCACCACGACGAACACCCATCTCCAGGGCCGCCGCGTCACCCTGCACGACATGACGCTGCGCGACGGCATGCACCCCAAGCGCCACCTGATGTCGCTCGACCAGATGAAGCACATCGCCACGGGCCTCGATGAAGCCGGCGTGCCGCTCATCGAGGTGACGCACGGCGACGGCTTGGGCGGCAGCTCGGTCAACTACGGCTTTCCCGCGCACTCCGACGAGGAGTACCTGGGCGCCGTGATCCCGCTGATGAATCAGGCCAAGGTCTCGGCCCTGCTGATCCCGGGCATCGGCACCGTCGACCACCTGCGCATGGCGCACGGCCTGGGCGTGCACACCGTGCGCGTGGCCACGCACTGCACCGAGGCCGACGTGTCGGAGCAGCACATCACCATGGCGCGCAAGCTCGAGATGGACACGGTCGGCTTCCTCATGATGGCCCACATGGCCTCGCCCGAGCTGCTGGTGCGCCAGGCGCTCTTGATGGAAGGCTACGGCGCCAACTGCATCTACGTGACCGACTCGGCCGGCTACATGCTGCCGGGCGACGTCACGGCGCGCATCGGCGCGGTGCGCGCGGCGCTCAAGCCCGACACCGAGCTGGGCTTTCACGGCCACCACAACCTCGCGATGGGCGTGGCCAACTCGGTCGCTGCCGTCGAGGCCGGCGCCAACCGCATCGACGCCGCCGCGGCTGGCCTGGGCGCGGGCGCGGGCAACACGCCGATGGAGGTGTTCGTCGCCGTGTGCGACCGCATGGGCATCGAGACCGGCGTCGATGTGTTCCGCATCCAGGACGTGGCCGAAGACCGCGTCGTGCCGATCATGGACCACATGATCCGCGTCGATCGCGACTCGCTCACGCTGGGCTACGCGGGCGTGTATTCGAGCTTCCTGCTGTTCGCCAAGCGCGCCGAGAAGAAGTACGGCGTGCCTGCTCGGGAAATATTGGTCGAGCTGGGACGGCGCGGCATGGTCGGCGGCCAGGAAGACATGATCGAAGACACGGCCATCACGCTGGCCCGCGCGCGCCAGGCTGTGCAGCAAGGGGTGGCAGCATGAAGCTCGATGCAAACACCATCGCCGCGCTCGCCGAGCACCTGGAGACCTGCGAGCTGGAAGCCCGCGACACGCCCAAGATCACCGACGAGCATCCCGAGATGGATTGGGACGACGCCTACGCCATCCAGAACGAGATCCGCCGCCGCAAGCTCGCGCGCGGCCAGCGCATCATCGGTCTCAAGGCCGGGCTCACCTCGCACGCCAAGATGAAGCAGATGGGCGTGACCACGCCGGTGTTCGGCTTCATGGCCGACAACTTCGCCCTGCCCGAGGGCGGCGAATGCAAGGTGAGCGAGCTGATTCATCCGAAGGTCGAGCCCGAGATCGCCTTCGTCACCAAGCGCGCGCTCAAGGGCCCGGGCTGCCACATCGCCGCCGTGCTCGCCGCCACCGACTTCGTGCTGCCCGGCATCGAGGTGATCGACAGCCGCTACCGCGACTTCAAGTTCGACCTCAAGAGCGTGGTGGCCGACAACACCTCGGCCTCGCGCTTCGTGGTCGGCGGGCGCGCGCTGCCCGCGAGCGAGGTCGACCTGCGCACCGTCGGCATCGTGCTGGAGAAGAACGGCGAGCCCGTGGCCTTCGGCGCGGGCGCCGCGGTGCTGGGCCATCCGGCCGCGGCCATCGCGATGCTGGCGAATCACCTCGGCGCGCGCGGCGAGGAGATTCCGGCCGGTACGCTGATCCTGTCGGGCGGCATCACCGAGGCCGTGGCCGTGCAGGCGGGCGACGCCGTCACGCTCAAGGTGCAGGGCATGGGCAGCGTCGGCCTGCGCTTCGTCTGACCACGCAAGCAAGGAGACACACCATGCCGTTTGCACAGATCTATCTCATCGAGGGCCGCACCGAGGCCCAGAAGCGCGCGCTCATCGAAAAGGTGACGAGCGCCATCGTCGAAGCCATCGATGCACCGAAGGAGAACGTGCGCGTCTGGCTGCAGGACGTGCCGAAGGAAAACTGGGGCATCGCGGGCGTGTCCGCGAAAGACCTGGGGCGCTGAGCACGGGCTCGTGGCCCGAGTGGCCATCGACGCCCTTTTTCCTTGGCGGTCTCTTGCCTCGCTGAAAAAAGAGCGGGCATCATGGCCGCCATGGAAATCGAGTTCAAGTTCTGCATTCCCGCCGGCCGCCTGAAGGCCGTCGAAGCCGCGTTGCGGCGCGGCGCCGTCGTGCGCACGCGGCTTCAGGCCCGCTATTTCGACACCGCCGACCAGCGCCTCTCGGGCGACGGCATGGTGCTGCGCCTGCGCAAGGAGGGGCCGCGCTGGGTGCAGACCGTCAAGGCCACCGGCGACAACGCGCTGCACCGGCTCGAACACAACGTCGACCTGGGCACCGGCGCCGCCGCGCCCGCCATCGACCCCGCACGCCATGCCGGCACACCCGTCGGCGAGCGCCTGGCCCGCCTGCTGCAACCGGCCGATGGCGGTGATGCGGTGCCGCTGGTCGAGCGCCAGTCGACCGACATCGTGCGGCTCACGCGCGACGTGCGCGTGAGCGGCCCCGGCGGCGCCGTGGTCGAGATGGCGCTCGACGTCGGCAAAGTCGCCGTGCACGCGGGCACGCCCGCGCAGCGCAGCTCGCCCGTGTGCGAGCTGGAACTCGAACTCAAGAGTGGCGACGTGCAGGGGCTCGTGGCGCTTGCACGGCGCTGGTCGCAGCAGCACGGCCTGTGGTTCAGCACCGTCTCGAAGGCCGAGCGCGGCATGCGCCTGCTGGCCGCGCAGGAGACGGAGCCCGCCGTCAAGGCCGAAGCGCCGCGCTTTCCCGCGCAAGCGCCGGACGGCCGCGCCATCCAGCAGGCCGTGGTCGCGTCATGCCTGGCCCAGATGCTGCCCAACGCCAGCGAGATCGCCGCGGGCAGCACCGACGAGGAACAGATCCACCAGCTGCGCATCGGCATCCGGCGCCTGCGCACCGCGCTGCGCGAACTCGCGGGGCTCGATGCCGATGCAAGCCGTTTCGACGCCGCCACTTGGGAGCCCCCGCTGGTCGATGCCTTCCGCGCACTCGGAGACCTGCGCGACCGCGAACAGGTCGTGAAGCTGGCCCAGCCGCGACTGCGCGAGGCGGGCGCGCCGGAGGTCGATCCGCTGGCGGGTGATGCAGCGCCGTCGGCATCGTCACCCGGCGACATCGTGCGTGCTGCGGCGTTCCAGAACGTGCTGGTGTCGCTGATCGGTTTCACTGCGGCCACGCCTGCCTCGAAGCCGGAAGACCCGGCGCCACTCGCCCCCGACGAGGCCCGCCAGCAGCTGCGCGGACGGCTCCAGCGTCTGCACAAACAGGCGGTGCGCGACGGCCGCCGCTTCGAGTCGCTCGCCACCGAAGACCAGCACCGCGCGCGCAAGCGGCTCAAGCGCCTGCGCTACCTGGCGGAGTTCGCGGCGCCTCTGTTCGCCGAGACGGAAGGCAGCAACAAAAAGAAGAAGGGCGCGGCAGAGCGCTACCTGAAAGCCCTGCGCCCCGCGCAGGACGCGTTGGGCGAGTTCAACGACGAGGCCGTGGCGCTCGCGCTGTACCGCGAGGTCGCATCGCGCGATCCGCGCGCGTGGTTCGCGGTCGGCTGGTTCAGCGCGCGCCGCGCGGCGGGGGCGAAGGCGTGCCGCGAGGCGCTGGAGAGGATCGGCGAGGCGCCGAAGTTCTGGAAGAAGAAGTAAGAGGCAACTGACGAGGCGAACGCCGGGCCGCGCGGCCCTCGGCGTTCGTCAGCCGCTCCATCAGTGATGGTGCCCGTGCGCCCCATGCACATGCCGGTGCTCGATCTCCACCGGCAGCGCCTCGCGCACATCCGTCACCTGCAGGCTGAACTTCAGCGCCTTGCCGGCCCAGGGGTGGTTGCCGTCGAGCAGCACGACCGGGCCCTTGATCTTCATCACGGTGAACACGTGCTCGCGGCCGTCGTCGAGCCGGCCCTGCAGCTGGCCGCCGACCTTCACGCCGGGCGGGAACTCGGTCTTGGGGATGCTGCGCACCAGCGTCTCGTCGCGCAGACCGAAAGCGTCTTCGGGGGCGAGGTTCAGCGTGGTCTGGTAGCCCTTTTCCTGGCCGGCGAGCGCCTCTTCGATCTTGGGCAGGGTGTTCTCGTAACCGCCATGCAGGTAGGCCATCGGCTCGGGGCTGGCTTCGATGAGCTTGCCCTGGGCATCGGCGACTTTGTACTTGAGGGTGACGACGGTGTCTTTTTCGATTTTCATGGCGGGCATTTTCTGTGGAAATCGATCCTGGCCTGAAGTCAGGTCTTCCGTGCCCGCCACACATCCGGCAACGCCTCTTCCTCCCGCAACCTCTGCGTCACCACCCCGATGAACGCCGACACCGCCAGCGGCAGGTGCTTTCGGCTCGGGTAGACCACGCTCAGCCCGTGCCCGGTGCGTTGGTACTGCGGCAGCACCGGCACCAGCCGCCCGGCTTCCACATCGGCCCGGCCCATGGCGGGCGGCAGCAGCGCGATGCCCAGGCCGGCGAGGGCTGCCTTGCGCAGGGCCTGCGCGGTGTTGGCGCCGAAGCGGCCGCCGACCTGCACTTCTTCCTCTTTGCCCTCGGGCCCGGTCAGGCGCCAGGTGGTGCGGCCGCTGGGGTGGGCGGGGGTCACGCAGTCGTGGTCGGCCAGGTCGCGCAGCGTGGCGGGCGTGCCGCGCGCGGCCAGGTAGGCGGGGCTGGCCACCAGGCCGTCGGTGCGCGGGCCGAGCAGCTGGCGGGCGACGTAGCCTGAGTCGGGCAGTGCGCCGCCGCGGAAGGCGATGTCGATCTGGTCGGCGATCAGGTCGGCCCGGGCGTCGCTGAGCACGAACTCGACGCGCACCAGCGGGTATGCGGCCAAGAAGTCGGCCACCCATTCCATGGGGAAGAAGTCGAAGAAATCGGCCGTCGCGGCCACGCGCACCCGGCCGCTGGGTTCCTGGCTGCCGGTGATGAGTGCCTGCCCGGCCTCGACCAGCCCGTCGACCGCCTCGGCGCAACGCTCGTGAAACGCCTGCCCGGCGCCGGTGAGCGTGAGCTTGCGGGTCGAGCGCTGCAGCAGGCGGGTGCCCAGCTGCGCTTCGAGCTGCTGGATGCGCCGGCTCACGGTGTTGGGCGGCAGGCCCAGCCGCCGACCGGCCTCGGCAAAGCTGCCGTGGCGCACCACCTGCACGAAGACGGCGATGTCGTTGAGGTCGAGCATGGTCTGGATTCCTTCCAAATCTGGACGAGTTCAATCCAACTCTACCGTCTAGTCGATCAATGGATGCGTGCCTAACCTTCAGTCCATGGCCTCCCGGCCTTCGATCACCCCCTTTTCAGGAGCAAGCACCCCATGACCGCACAGCAGCAGCAGCAACAGCAACCCCGCATCGGCATCATCCTCGGCTCGACCCGCGAAGGGCGTTTCGGCGAGAAGCCCGCGCAGTGGATCCACCAGATCGCCCAGCAGCGCACCGACCTGGCCTTCGAACTCGTCGACCTGCGCGACCACCCGTTGCCCTTTTTCAACGAAGCCGGCGCGCCCGCCTGGGGCCCGGTGAAGAACGAGGCCGCGCAGCGATGGCAGGCCAAGCTGGCCACCTTCGATGGGCTGATCGTCGTCACGCCCGAATACAACCACGGCCCGAGCGCGGTGCTGAAGAACGCGATCGACTGGGCCTACAAGGAGTTCATCCGCAAGCCGATCGGCTTCGTGGGCTACGGCGGCGTGGGCGCGGCGCGGGCGGTGGAGCAGCTGCGGCTGGTTGCGGTCGAGATGCAGATGGCGCCGGTGCGCCATGCGGTGCACATCGGCATGGTCGAGTTCCTGGGCATCTGGCAGCAGGGCAAGTCCTTCGACGATTTCCCGCACCTGGCGCAGTCGGCCACGGGCCTGCTCGACGACATGGCCTGGTGGACCAAGGCACTGAAGACTGCACGGGAGGCTGTATGACCACCGCCGTTGCCACCGACACCCGCGCCATCGTCTACCGCACGCGCGGCGCCAGGCATGGCGCGATCACGCGGCTCATGAGCCCCGGCGACCTGGGCGAATACCTCAAGCCCTTCGTGTTCCTCGACCTGTTCGGCTTCGACACCACGGGCGGTCATAAGGGCTTCGGCCTGCATCCGCATTCGGGCATCGCGACGCTGACCTGGCTGATGGAAGGCGACACGCTGTACGAGGACACGACCGGCGAGAAAGGCCTGCTGCGCGGCGGCGGCGTCGAATGGATGCGCGCGGGCAACGGCGTGTGGCACACGGGCGCTCCGGCGCCGGGCGTGACGCGCGTGCAGGGCTTCCAGCTCTGGGTGGCGCTGCCGGCCGCCGAGGAAAACGCACCCGCGCAGAGCATGTACCTCGCGCCCTCGCAGGTGCCGCAGGAAGGCCCGGCGCGTGTGCTGCTCGGGCGCTACGGCGCGGCGCAGAGCCCCATTCCCGCGCCCTCGCCGATGAACTACCTGGCCGTGCACCTGAAGGACGGCGAACGCTGGCGCTACACGCCGCCCGCCGGCCACACGGTGGGCTGGGTGGCGGTGAATGCCGGGCGGCTCGATGCGGGCTACAGCGCCGCCGGCCCGGTCGTTGCCGGTGAGCTGGCGGTGTTCGAAGAGTCCGACGCGGCACTCGACTTCGTGGCGCAGGGCGACACGGCCTTCGTGCTCGGCTCGGCGGTGCCGCATCCGCACGAGCTGGTGATGGGCCACTACTCGGTGCACACGAGCCGCGCGACGCTCGACCAGGGCGAGGCCGAGATCCGCCGCATCGGCGCGAAGCTGCGCGAGGAAGGCCGGCTGGGCTGATTGGCAGGGCCTCGCGTAAGCCAGCATGCGCCGCGCGGGCGGCTGCGACAGAATCGTTCGCTTCCTGTCTCGAACGATCTCGCAGCCGCCATGAATCTTGTCGACGCCTTCGCCGCCCACGCCACCCGTTTCGTCGACATCCGGCGTGACATCCACGCCCACCCCGAGCTGGGTTTCGAGGAGCACCGCACCTCCGAGAAGGTCGCGAGCCTGCTGAGCGAATGGGGCATCGAAGTGCACCGCGGCATCGCGGGTACGGGCCTGGTCGGCGTGCTGCGCAAGGGCACGGGCCCACGCACCATCGGCCTGCGCGCCGACATGGACGCCCTCCCCTTGCACGAGGCCAACGACTTCGCCCACAAGTCCACCCACGCGGGCCGCATGCACGCCTGCGGGCACGACGGCCACACGACGATGCTGCTGGCCGCTGCCTGGCACCTGTCGCGGCAAGGGCCCGGCGACTTCGACGGCACGGTGCATTTCATCTTCCAGCCCGCCGAAGAGATGGGCAAGGCGGGCGCTAAGAAGATGATCGACGAGGGCCTGTTCGAGCGCTTTCCGTGCGACGCGGTGTTCGCGCTGCACAACTTCCCGGTCGGCGACGTGGGCCGCTTCGCGCTCAACGAAGGCGCGCTGATGGCGTCGAGCAACACCTACAAGGTCACGCTGCGGGGGCGCGGCACGCACGCCTCGATGCCGCACACGGGCATCGACCCGGTGGCCGCGGTGGTCACGCTGGCGCAGCAGCTGCAGACCATCGTGCCGCGCACCATCCCGAGCACCGAGCGCGCCCTGCTCGCGGTCACGCAGCTGCAGGGCTCCGACGCGCCCAACGTGATTCCCGACGAGGCTTCGGTGGGCGGCACGATCCGCACCTTCTCCATCGAGGCCATCGACAAGATCGAGGCGCGCCTGCGCGAAGTGGCCGAGGGCGTGGCGATGGCGCATGGCTGCACGGCCGACATCTTCTTCCGTCGCTCGTCGCCACCGGTGGTGAACCACGCGGCCGAGGCGCGCTTTGCCGCCGGCGTGATGCGCGAGGTGGTGGGCGACGACATGGTCACCGACGACTTCCCGGCCGTGATGGGCGCCGAAGACTTCGCTCACATGCTGCTGGCGCGGCCCGGCTGCTACGCCTTCCTGGGCAATGGCGACGGCGACCACCGGCTCGACGGCCACGGGCCCGGCCCTTGCATCATTCACAACACCTCGTTCGACTTCAACGACGAGATCATCCCGATCGGTGCCAGCTACTTCGTGAAGCTGGTGCAGCGCTGGCTGCCGTCGGGCGCCTGAGTCAGTTTCTTCTTCCTGTTGACGATGAAAGCGGCCACCTCGATGACTTCCACCCTGTTCACCCGACGTTCGCTGGCTGCGGTTGCAGCCGCCGCCATGGCCCTGTGCAGCCTGGGCGCCGCGCATGCCCAGCAGCGCGTGATCCACATCATCGTGCCCTTCGGCACGGGCGCCGTGCAGGACACGGTGGCGCGCGCCTTCAACAACGAGCTGGGCGCGGCGCTCGGCGGCAGCGCCATCGTCGAGAACCGCGCGGGCGCGGGCGGCACCGTGGGCGCGGCGGTGGTGGCCAAGGCCCCGGCCGACGGCAACACGCTGGTGCTGGCGGCGGCCAGCCACAACATCGCGGCCTTTCTGTACAGCAAGCTGCCCTACGACCCGCTGAAGGACTTCGTCGGCGTGGCCAACGTGGGCAACGCGGGCTATGTGCTGGCGGTGGCCAGCGGCATGAACGTGGCCACCACGGCCGACTTCATCAAGGAGGTCAAGGCCAACCCCGGCAAGTACAACTACGCCTCGGCCGGCAACGGCAGCGCCACGCACCTGGCGATGGCGTCGTTCCTTGCGAAGGCGGGCCTGCAGATGACGCACATCCCGACCAAGTCGACCGGCGAGGCCGTGAACGAGGTGCTCGCGGGCCGCGTGCAGGCGGTGATCTCGTCGAGCATCGGCGTGATGGGCTTCCAGGACGACGCGCGCATGAAGCTGCTGGCCTCCACGGGCCAGTCGCGCAGCCCCTTCCTGCCGAAGCTGCCGACCGTGGCGGAGAGCGGCCTGCCGGGCTATGCCTTCGATTCGTGGATCGGCCTGCTGGCGCCGGCGGGCACGCCGAAGGCCGAGGTCGAGCGCATCAATGCGGCGGCCAACAAGGTGCTGGCCGATCCGGCGATCCAGGAACGCTTCAAGCGCCTGGGCGTGGAGCCGCGCAGCCAGAGCGCTGAAGCGTTCCAGAAGTTGCTGCGTGCGGACTGGGATGCGATGGGGGTGGTGGTGAAGGCCTCGGGGGCGAAGGTCGACTGACCGTTTCCGTTGATTTGCGCGCCCGTTCGGGGCGCGTGCGCAGGGCATCGGGTACTCCCCTCCGCGAATGTCCCCCGGGGCTGCGCCCCTCCTCCTTTATTTCGCTGCGGGGAGTACCCGATGCCCTGCGCACGTGGGCACGCTGGGGGTGCCCTGGCCAGCGTTTCTTCACAAATATCACAGAAGCCCCCGGCCCGAAAGAGCGCTTGCCCCACAGATATCCATGAGATATGTGCTTAATATATTTAAAGCACGAAGGCATCCCGCCGCACATCTTCAAGGAGCGATCACGTGAGCAATCCCCGCTGGCAAGGCATCTTTCCCGCCATCACCACCAAGTTCCACGCCGACGAAAGCATCGATGCCGAAGGCACGGCCCGCCACATCGACTTCCAGATCCGCAACGGCATCCACGGCCTCGTCACCTGCGGGTCGCTGGGCGAAGCCAGCACGCTGACGCTGGAAGAGAAGCTGCAGGTCGCGAAGATCGCGCTGGAAGCCGCCGACGGCCGCATCCCCGTGCTGGCCAACGTGTCCGAGACCAGCACCCGCGAAGCCCTGCGCTACGTCGACGGGGCCAACAAGCTGGGCGTGGCCGGCTACATGGTCATGCCCTCGGTGATCTACGTGGCCGACGCGCGCGAGGCCATGCTCAACGTGCGCACCATCGCCAACGCGGCGCAAAAACCCATCATGGTCTACAACAACCCGGTGGCCTACCGCGTGGACCTCAAGCCCCAGCACATGGTCGAGCTGGCCGACTGCGAGTGGATCGCCGCCATCAAGGAAAGCACCGACGACATCCGCCGCATCACCGACCTGCGCAACACCGTGGGCGACCGCTACCAGCTGTTCCTGGGCGTGGACGACCTGGCCTACGAAGGCCTGGCGCTGGGCTGCGACGGCCTCTTGGCCGGCGTGGGCTGCGCGTTCCCGCGCGAGACGGTGGCGCTGTACGACCTGATGAAGGCCGGCAAGTTTGCTGAAGCCTTGAAGCTGTACCAGTGGATGACGCCGATGCTGCATCTGGACGTTTCGACCAAGCTGGTGCAAAACCTCAAGCTCATCGATTTCCTGGTCGGCGTGGGCACGGAGCACATGCGCCGCCCTCGCCTGCCGCTCATCGGCGAGGAGCGCGCCTTCATCGAGAAGGTCGTCGCCAAGGCGCTGGCCACGCGGCCCGCGCAGTACCAGTCGGTCATGTAGTCGCGGTCCGTCCCTTTCGTTTTCGTTGTCCCCAACCTTAGGAAGAAGCATGAAGTCACAAGCAGGCATGGTTTCCTCACTCAGTCTCGCGGGCCTCGTGGCCCTGGCTGTCGCAAGTCCCGCGCAGGCACAGGAGCAGGTGGTCAAGATCGGTCACAGCGGTCCGCTGTCGGGGCCCAACGCCTTCGCGGGCAAGGACAACGAAAACGGCATCCGCCTGGCCATCGAGGAACTCAACGCGAAGAAGCTCAGCGTCGGCGGCAAGACGCTGAAGTTCGAGTTGGTCTCCGAAGACGACCAGTGCGACGCCAAGACCGGCGTGAGCGTGGCGCAGAAGTTCGTCGACGACGGCATCAAGTTCGTCATGGGTCCGTACTGCTCGGGCGTGGCCATTCCGGCCTCGCGCATCTACAGCGACGGCGGCACGCTGGTGTCCACCGTGGGTACCAACCCGAAAGTCACGCAGGGCGGCTACAAGAACCTGTACCGCATCATCGCGAGCGACAACCAGATCGGCGGCGCCATGGCCGTGTACGCGGCCAAGGAAATGAAGGTGAAGAAGGTCGGCGTGATCGACGACCGCACCGCCTTCGGCCAGGGCCTGGCCGAGGAGTTCACCAAGGAAGCGAAGAAGCAGGGCCTGACCATCGTGGGCCAGGAGTTCACCACCGACAAGGCCGTGGACTTCACCGCCATCCTCACCAACATGAAGGGCAAGGCGCCCGAGGCCATCTTCTTCGGCGGCTATGCGCCGCAGGCCGCGCCCATGGCGCGCCAGATGAAGCAGCTGGCCGTGCCCGGCAAGCTGCTGGGCGGCGACACCGTGTGCAGCCCGGCCACCGGCAAGATCGGCGGCGACGCGGTGAACGACCTCGTGTTCTGCGCGCAGGGCGGCTCCATGCTCGAGAAGGCGCAAAGCGGCCCGGCCTTCAAGGAGAAGTTCAAGAAGCGTTTCAACGTCGACCCCGACGCGTACGCAGCCTCGTACTACGACCAGGTGATGTTCATCGGCGAATCGATGAAGAAGGCCAACGCCATCGACCCCGACAAGGTCGGCGCCGAGCTCTACAAGACCACCTACAAGGGCGTGGCCGCCACCTACGCGTACGACGACAAGGGCAACATGAAGCAGGCGCCCATCACCGTCTTCACGTTCAAGAACGCGGCCCCCGTGCCCATCGCCAGTTACTGAGCCGCACACCCATGCAACGCATCCAGGTCATCGACTCGCACACGGGCGGCGAGCCCACGCGCCTTGTGATCGGCGGCTTTCCCGATCTGGGGAAAGGCTCCATGGCCGAGCGCCGCGCGCTGCTGGCCGAGCGACACGACCAGTGGCGCGCGGCGGCCGTGCTGGAGCCGCGCGGCAGCGACGTCGTGGTCGGCGCGTTGCTGTGCGAGCCGGTGTCGCCCGATGCGGCGGCCGGCGTGGTCTTCTTCAACAACGCCGGGTACCTGGGCATGTGCGGCCACGGCACCATCGGGCTGGTCGCGAGCCTGGCGCACATGGGGCGCATCGGCGTGGGCGAGCACCGCATCGAGACGCCCGTGGGCACGGTGACGACCACCCTGCACGAAGACGGTTCGGTGAGCGTGCGCAACGTGCCCGCGTACCGGCACCTGCACCAGGTGGCGGTCGATCTGCCGGGCCACCGCACCGTGCGCGGCGACGTGGCGTACGGCGGCAACTGGTTCTTCCTCGTGAGCGAACACGGCCAGCGCGTGGCGAGCGACAACCTCGCGGCGCTCATCGACTACACGGCCGCCTTGCGCCAGGCGCTGGCGGCGCAGGGCATCACGGGCGCGAATGGTGCGGAGATCGACCACATCGAACTCTTCGCGAACGACGATGCCGGCGCCGACAGCCGCAACTTCGTGCTGTGCCCCGGCAACGCCTACGACCGCTCGCCCTGCGGCACCGGCACCAGCGCCAAGATCGCCTGCCTCGCGGCCGACGGCAAGCTCGCGCCGGGCGCGGTGTGGAAGCAGGCCAGCGTGATCGGCAGCGTCTTCGAGGCGAGCTACGCGATGGACGGCGGCCAGGTCATTCCCACGCTGCGCGGCCGCGCGCACATCAGCGCCGAAGCCACATTGCTGATCGAAGACGCAGATCCCTTCGGCTGGGGCATTCGCCTCTGACGCCGGAGCGCATGGACGCGGACGTCATCGTCATCGGCGCCGGCATCGTCGGCGCGGCGTGTGCCCATGCGTTGGCGCAGGCCGGTCGCCGTGTGCGCGTGCTCGATGCCCGCATCGGCGGCGCCACCGGCGCGGGCATGGGTCACCTGGTGGTGATGGACGACAACGCGGCCGAGCTTGAACTCAGCCGCCATTCGGTCGCGCAATGGCGCGCCCTCGCCCCGCGCCTGGGCACCGATTGCGCCTACAGCCCTTGCGGCACGCTCTGGATCGCGGCGAACGACGAGGAAATGGCCGAGGCCGAACGCAAGCAGCAGCGGCTGGGCGCGCTCGGCATCGCGAGCCGCCTGCTGACCGCCGGCGAACTCGCGCGCGCCGAGCCTGCCTTGCGCGCCGGCCTGTCGGGCGCGCTCGAAGTGCCGGGCGACGGCATCCTCTATGCGCCGAATGCGGCGCGCTGGCTGCTTTCGCAGCATGCGTCATCGGTGCAGGTCGAACACGTAAAGGTCGAGGCCATCGAGAGCGACGGCACGCTGCGCCTGTCCGACGGCAGCCGCCGCTCCGCGCCCCAGATCGTGCTCGCCAACGGCATCGAGGCGACGACGCTGTGCCCCGAACTGCCGATCCGCCCGAAGAAGGGCCACCTGCTCATCACCGACCGCTACCCGGGCACGGTGCACCACCAGCTCGTCGAGCTGGGCTACGTGACCAGCGCGCACCACAGCGACGGCGACTCGGTCGCCTTCAACGTGCAGCCGCGCCCCACGGGGCAGCTGCTGGTCGGCTCGTCGCGCCAGTTCGACACGACGGACATGACTGTCGAGGCGCCGATGCTCGCGCGCATGCTGCAGCGCACGCTCGACTACCTGCCGGGGCTCGCCGACCTGAACGCCCTGCGTTCGTGGACCGGCCTGCGCGCCGCCTCGCCCGACGGCCTGCCGCTGCTGGGCAGGCACCCGTGGCGAGAGAAGCTCTGGCTCGCGGTCGGCCACGAAGGGCTGGGTGTGACCACGGCGCCGGGCAGCGCGCATGTGCTCGCGGCGCTGATGACCGGCACGGCACCCGATTTCGACGCCGCGCCGTATGCGCCGCGCGGCCTGCGGGAGGTGGCGTGAGCGATCAGACGCAACTGCACATCGATGGCCAGCTGGTGCGCGTGAAAGCGGGCAGCTCGGTCGCCGCCGCCTTGCGTGTCGCAGGTATCGCGGGTGGCATGGGCACCGCGCGCACCTCGGTCACCGGCCAGCCGCGCGCGCCGTTTTGCGGCATGGGCGTGTGCCAGGAATGCCGCGTGCAGGTCGACGGGCGTCGCAGGCTCGCGTGCCAGACCGTGTGCGCCGACGGCATGCGCGTGGAGACGACGGCATGAGCGGCATTGCGTTCGACGCGTGCGATGTGCTGGTCGTCGGCGCGGGCCCCGCAGGCATGGCCGCGGCCGTGGCGGCGGCGCCCAGTGGCGCGTCGGTCGTGGTGATCGACGACAACCCCGTGCCCGGCGGACAGATCTGGCGCGACGGCCCCGTCGCGTCGTTGCCGTCGGCGGCGCGCCGCTGGCGCGAGGCGCTCGCTCGCCACGCGAACATCCGCGTGCGCAGCGGCACGCGCGTTGTCGCTGCGCCCTCCTCCCGCGAACTGCTGCTCGAAGACGCCGAGGGCGCGACGCGCATGCGGTGGCACAAGCTCATCCTGTGCACCGGCGCGCGCGAGCTGCTGCTGCCCTTCCCCGGCTGGACGCTGCCCGGCGTGACGGGCGCGGGCGGCCTGCAGGCGTTGATCAAAGCTGGCCTGCCGGTTGAAGGCGAGCGCACCGTCATTGCAGGCAGCGGGCCCCTGCTGCTCGCTGCCGCAGCCACCGCCAAGGCGGCCGGCGCGCAGGTGCTGCGCATCGCCGAGCAGGCTTCGTTCGCGTCGGTCGCGGCGTTCGGCATCGGCCTCGTGCGCTGGCCCGGCAAGGCTGTGCAGGCACTCACGCTGGCCGATGTTCGCTACCGCACCGCGTCGCGTGTGCTCGCGGCGCAGGGCACGACGCAGGTCGAATCGGTGCGGCTGCTGCAAGGCCGCCGCGAGGTCGAACTGGCTTGCGACCGCATCGCCTGCGGCTTCGGGCTCACGCCGAACACGCAGCTGGGCCAGCTGCTCGGCTGCGCGCTCGCGGGGCCGGGCATCGCGGTCGATGCGCTGCAGGCCACGAGCGTCGATGGCATCTACGCGGCCGGCGAGTGCACCGGCTTCGGCGGCAGCGAGCGCGCGCTGGTGCAGGGCACTATCGCCGGCCACGCGGCAGTCGGCGAAGCCGCCAAGGCCCGCACTCACGACGGTGAACGCGCCCGCTGGAACGCCTTCGCCGCGCAACTGCATCGCCGCTTTGCACTGGCCGACCACCTCAAGGCCCTGCCGCGCCCCGACACGCTCGTGTGCCGCTGCGAGGACGTGCCCTTGTCCGCCCTCTCCGCCTGCACCGGCTGGACCGATGCCAAGCTGCACCGGCGCTGCGGCATGGGCGCCTGCCAGGGGCGCGTCTGCGGCGATGCAGCGCAGTTCCTGTTCGGCTGGACGCCGCCCGCGCCGCGCCCGCCGCTGGTGCCGGTCCGCATTGCGACACTGGCCGGGCTGGCAGCGTCCGGCGACGCCCGACAATGACGGCCTTGCATCCGCACAGGCACACGCACAAGCTTTCCCCCACCATGGCCGCCCCGAAGACCGTCACCCGACCTCCGCCCAAGCGCCGCGCGGCCGACCTGGCCTACGACGCCATCGAGGCGCTGCTGTCGACCATGCAGCTGGAACCCGGCAGCCAGATCGTCGAGACCGAGCTGGCCGACCGCACAGGCCTGGGCCGCACGCCGGTGCGCGAGGCGCTGATGCGCATGGTGTCGATCGGCCTCATCGTGCAGCAGCCGCGCCGCGGCCTGCTGGTGTCGACCATCGACCTGGCCGATCACCTGGACGTGATCCAGACCCGGCGCGTGCTCGAGCAGCTGATTGCCGCCTGCGCCGCGCGCCGTGCCACCGGGCCGCAGCGCCAGGCCATCGTGCGTTGCGCCGAGGCCATGGTCGAGGCCGCGGGCCGCGGCGACCTGAACGACTACATGCAGGCCGACCGCGCGCTCGACCTCGTCACGCATCACGCGAGCCACAACGACTCGGCGGTGAAGGCGGTGGTGCCGCTCATCGTGCAGTGCCGGCGCTTCTGGTACGCGTACCAGCACGAGGGCGAGATCGTCGAGGGTGCGAACGCGCACCTCGAACTGGCGCAGGGCATCGCCACCGGCAACGAGGCCGCGGCCATCGCGGGCGCCGAGCGCCTGATGGACTACCTCGAGGTTTTCGCCCGAAAGATCATCGACAAGTAGGCCGAAGGGCCTCGCCGCTGCGCACTCCCATCGGGGAACTACGCGTGATCTCCCGGCGCCTTCGCCGCATACTGGCCCGATGGCCGCCGCACCCCGCGCTCAACCCGACGATTTCTTTACCCCCGACGAGTGGCAATCGCTCACCGCGCGCTCGTCATGGCGGGGCCTGTGGCTGGTGGCGCACTGCTGGGGCGTGATCGGCGCCGCGATGCTCGTGGGCATCGTGTGGCCGTGGGCCATCCCGCTCATGGTGCCGATCGTCGGCACGCGCCAGCTGGGCCTGTTCATCCTCATGCACGACGCCGCGCACGCGGGGCTGCACCGCAACCGCAAGGTCAACGACTGGGTGGGCTACTGGCTCTGCTCGCCCACGATGCGCGACTACCGGCCCTACCACCTGCAGCACCACCGCTTCGTGCAGCAGACCGAAGACCCGGACCTCGTGCTGTCGGCGCCCTTCCCGATCACGCGCGACTCGATGTGGCGCAAGGTCGTGCGCGACCTGAGCGGCCAGACCTTCTACAAGCAGCGCTTCGGCCACATCGCCGACGGCATCCGCCAGCGTGCGCCGGGTGAATCGGCGCTGCGCGTGTTCGGGCGTGAGCTGGCGAAGGACCGGCGCTTTCTCATCGGCAATGGTCTGGGCCTGCTGGCCTTCGCGCTGGCCGGTTACGGGTGGGCCTGGGTCCTGATGTGGCTGCTGCCGATGGCGACCTGGCTGCCGCTCGTGAGCCGTGTGCGCAACATCGCCGAGCATGCGCTGGTGGCGCAGAACGAGGCCGATCCGCTGCGCCAGGCGCGCACCACGCACGCCGGCTGGCTCGAACGCATCTTCGTGGCGCCCTACTGGGTCAACTACCACTGCGAGCACCACATGTTCACCAACCTGCCCTGCTGGAGCCTGCCGAAGGCGCACCGGCTGCTGCAGCGCCAGGGCGCGACGGCGCGCATGGAAGTGCAGCCCGGCTACCTGCACCTGCTGCGCCGCGCAGCGCCCCTCGAACTCGCAGGCGGGCGTTGATGCGTCGGTGCGTTAGCCGCCGCGACCGATCACCGCCACACCGAACACCACCACGCCCAGCGCGAGATTCAGCGTCACCAGCTGGCGCACGGTATTGAGCCGCGCCGCCGCCACGGGCCAGGCGCTCTCGTCCACCGCACGACGCAGCGCGCGGAACACCGAGGCGCGGATGTACACATAGACCGCCGCCATCACGAGCGCGATGCCCATCATGGCCTCGACGCGCCAGTGCACGGCGCGAAAGCCGCCGGTCGCCAGGATCATCGCGAAGCCGGTCACGAACAGCAGCGTGACGGAGGCGTCCACCCCGACGAAGAAACGCCGCAGCGTCGCGGCCATCATGCGCAGGCGCAGCGGCGGCTCCAGCGTGGCGACGGCGGCAGGGCGCACGGCGAAGTGCATGACGGCCATGCCGCCGACCCAGAAGGCGGCGCACAGCAGGTGAATGAAGAGCGGGGCGAGGTAGGACATGGGGTCCGATCAGAACACCGAACCGGCCGCGCATGCAACGCAAGGCCCCATGAATTCAACCTGCCGCGCCGCGTCCGCGCGCCGTCGTGCGGGGCTTGCCGGGGCCCGCTCCCGCCACCGAATCCGCATACCCCTTCATGTCCGCCACCACCTGCCGCAGCAGCGCCGCCGCGGCCGGCGGCAGCAGGCGGCCGTGCCGCGACACGATGTGCGAGCGCCCTTGCGACAGCAGCGGGTTCTTCATCGGCAGCTCGACCAGCGCCGGATGGTCGGCGTTGGGCGTGAGCGAGATGCGCGTGCCCAGCGTGTAGCCCAGGCCCGCCGACACGAAGTGGCCCAGCGCGCTGAACGAGGTGGTGGTCAGCAGCGCGGGCAGCCGCACGCCCTCGCTGATCTCGGCCGCCTCGATGTGCTGGCGCACGCCGAAGTTGCGGTGCAGCGTGGCGCCGGGGTAGGGCAGCAGGTCGGCCAGCTTCAGCGGGCGGTCGAGCTGCGCGAGCGGGTGCGAGCCCAGCACCATGGCCTGGATCGGCTGCGCGTGCGACTGGTGCGAGGTGAGCCGCTCGTCCTTCGGCGGCTGGAACAGCATGCCGATGTGGGCGCGCTCCTCGATCACGCGGCGCACGATCTCGTCGGTGCTGGCCACGTCCAGGTTCACCGTGATCTTCGGGTGGCTCGCCATGAAGATGCGCAGGCTGCGCCGCATGAGCCAGTCGACATAGCCTTCGCCGGCCACGATGTCGATGTGGCCGCTCTCGATCTTGCGAATGCTGTCCATCTGCGCCAGCAGGTGCTGCCTTTGCCCCTGCTGGCGGCGCACGTAGCCGGCCAGCAGCTGGCCCGCGTCGGTGGGCACCACGCCGCGTCCGTGGCGCTCCAGCAGCGGCAGGCCGCATTCGGTCTCCAGGATGCCGATGGCGCGGCTCACGGCCGAGGGGTCCATGTCGAGCACGTCGGCCGCACCGCGCACCGAGCCGCTTTCGAGCACCTGCATGAAGTAGCGCACCCGGCGGGTGTCGAGCTTGTCGTCCATGGCGCTTGTCTCCGAGTGTTGCATTCAATGCAACGAATATCCTTATTTGCGGTCATTGATGCAAGGGGCAGGGCGCTCCACACTCGCCGGCACCCTCGAAAACGCCCCATCCATGACCTCCGCCGCCTCCACGCTCGCCGCCGCCGCGCCGTCTTCCGCCGCCGGCAAATTCAAGCTCCTCGTCGTCACTCTGGTCCTCGTGGCCGTGGCGGAACTCATCGGCCCGACGCAGTTCAGCGTCGGCCCCGGCAAGGTGGTGCTGCTGCCGATGCTGTGGGCGCTGCTCATGGCCGCCGCCTGGGGCATCGCGCACCGGCGCGTGCCGGGCGTGGCGCGCGTGGCCACGGCGCAGCAGTCGCTGGCCGGCGGCCTGCTCAACGCGGGCCTGCTGCTGTTCGTGGTGAAGCTGGGCCTCACGGTGGGCGCCGCGCTGCCGCAGGTGAAGCAGGCCGGCTGGGCGCTGCTGTTCCAGGAGTTCGGCCATGCGCTGGGAACCCTGGCGCTGGGCCTGCCGCTGGCGCTGCTGCTGGGCATCAAGCGCGAGGCCGTGGGCGCCACCTTCTCGGTGGGCCGCGAGGGCAACCTCGTGATCATCGGCGAGAAGTACGGCATGGCCTCGCCCGAAGGCCGCGGCGTGCTGGCCGAATACATCACCGGCACCGTGCTGGGCGCGCTCTTCATTGCGGTGCTGGCCGGCTTCATCGCCAGCCTGCACATCTTCGACCCGCGTTCGCTGGCCATGGGCGCCGGCGTGGGCTCGGGCAGCCTGATGGCGGCGGCGCTGGGCGCCATCGCCGCGCAGAGCCCGGCCGAGATGCTGCCGCAGCTCACGGCGATCGCCGCCGCGTCGAACCTGCTGACCACCGTGGCCGGCTTCTACTTCACGCTGTTCCTGTCGCTGCCGCTGTGCTCGTGGCTCTACGGCAAGCTGGAGCCGGTGCTGGGCCGCTTCTCGAAGCATGGCGCGCAGCAGGGCGCGGCCGTGGATGCGGGCGCGAACGTTTCCAGCGCCGACGTGGGGCACGCCGCGCCGCTGTCGCTGCGCGACACGCTGCTGGCCTGGCTGGTGGTGGGTGGCGGCGTGCTCATCGGCAATGCCGTGACCTACAAGGTGCCGGTGCTGGTGTCGCTCGAAGGCATGCTCGCCGTGGTGGCGATCGCCGGCGCCGTCGAAGCCATCAAGCGCTTCGTGCCGCGCCTGCCGATGGTGCTGGTGCTCTCGGTGGTGGCCACCGTGGTCGGCATTCCGGGCCTGTTCCCGTTCTCCGACGCGCTCATCGCGCTCACCGCCAAGCTCAATTTCCTGGCCTTCACCACGCCGGTGCTGGCGCTGGCCGGCTTCTCGGTCGCGAAGGACCTGCCGGTGTTCCGCCGCCTGGGCTGGCGCATCGTGGTGGTGTCGCTCACCGCCACCGCCGGCACCTTCCTCGGCGCCACGGTCATCGCCGAGTTCTTCCACTGATTCCATCCCACGAGAGATCCACCCCATGTACCGCGACCCCGAGATTGCCGAAGACACCCGCGCCCGCATGCTGAGCTGGCGCCGCGACATCCACGCCAACCCCGAGACCGCCTTCGAGGAACACCGCACCGCCAACGTGGTGGCCAACGCGCTGATGCTCATGGGCCTGCCCGTGCACCGCGGCCTGGCCGGCACCGGCGTGGTCGGCACGCTGAAGAACGGCGAGGGCCCCAGCATCGCGCTGCGCGCCGACCTCGACGCGCTCAACATGCAGGAACTCGGCACGCAGCCGCATGCCTCGAAGTGCGTCGGCAAGATGCACGCCTGCGGCCACGACGGCCACACGGCGATGCTGCTGGGCGCGGCCGAGCACCTGTCGCGCCACAAGCCGTTCCAGGGCACGGTGCACTTCGTGTTCCAGCCCGCCGAGGAGAACGAGGGCGGCGGCCGCGTGATGGTGGAGGAGGGCCTGTTCGATCAGTTCCCGGCCGACGCCGTCTACGGCATGCACAACTTCCCCTCGCTGCCGCGCGGCAAGTTCGCGATCCGCAAGGGCACCATGACGGCGTACCTCGACACCTTCGAGATCGTCATCACCGGCAAGGGCAGCCACGGTGCCATGCCCGAGACCGGCATCGACTCGGTGGTGGTCTCGGCGCAGCTCATCAACGCGCTGCAGACCATCGTGAGCCGCCGCACCGGCGCCACCGATGCGGCCGTGGTCAGCGTCACGCAGATCCACGGCGGCGACACCTGGAACGTCATTCCCGAGACCGTGGTGCTGCGCGGCACCGTGCGCACGCTCGACGCCGGCATCCAGGACAAGACCCAGGCCGCCATGCAGCAGATCTGCGACGGCGTGGCCGCCACGCACGGCGCCAAGGTGGCGCTGGAGTACCGCCGCGGCTACCCCGGCGTGGTGAACACGCCGGTCGAGACCGACGCGGCCATCGCGGCGGCGGCCAGCCTGGTCGACATCGAGCAGGTGCACACCGACATCCCGCCGGCCATGGGCTCGGAAGACTTCGCCTTCATGCTGCAGAAGCGCCCCGGCGCCTACATCGGCATCGGCGCGGGCGAGGGCCCGAACGACCCGAACGTGCACAACCCGTACTACGACTTCAACGACAACATCCTGCCGCTGGGTGCGGCCTATTGGGTGGCACTGGTCAAACAGCAGCTTCCGGTCGCATGATGCGCTGATGCTCTCCGCCTTCGACATCTTCAAGATCGGCATCGGGCCGTCCAGCTCGCACACCGTCGGGCCGATGCGCGCGGCGCTGCAGTTCGCGCAATCGCTCGAACGGCGCGGCCTGCTGGCGCAGGTGGCACGGCTGCACGTGGACTTGTTCGGCTCGCTCGGCGCCACCGGCCACGGCCACGCGACCGACCAGGGCGTGATCCTGGGCCTCTTCGGCGACGCCCCCGACACCGTGCGGCCCGAGACCGTGCAGCCGCGCCTGGAGGCGCTGCGCCGCACCGGACAGCTGAGCCTGCTGGGCACCACGCCCATCGCCTTCGACCGCGTGCGCGACATCGCCTTTCGCGGCGAAGAGTCGCTGCCCGAGCACCCGAACGCCATGGGCTTCACCGCGTTCGCGGCCGACGGCGGCGTGCTCGCCGAAGGCACCTACTTCTCGGTCGGCGGCGGCTTCGTCGTCGAAGGCGGGCAGGCGGTGGCGCAAACCGCCGCGGCGGCCGCCGCCGTGCCGCATCCCTTCACGACCGGCGACGAACTCATGGCGCAGTGCCGCGCGCACGGCATCTCCGTGGCCACGCTGGTGCTGCGCAACGAATGCGTGTGGCGGCCCGAGGCCGAGGTGCGCGCGGGCCTGCTGCGCATCTGGCAGGTGATGCGGCAGTGCGTGCAGCGCGGTTTCGGCATCGACAACCCGCTGGCCGCGCAATCGCTGCCCGGCCCGCTGCGCATGCGCCGCCGTGCGCCCGAGCTGCACCGCGAACTGCTGGCGCAGGCCGGCGCGGCCGATCCGCTCGCGGCCATGGACTGGGTCAACGCCTTCGCGATGGCGGTGAACGAAGAGAACGCCGCCGGCGGCCGTGTCGTCACCGCGCCCACCAACGGCGCGGCCGGCGTGGTGCCCGCCGTGATGCACTACTACGAGCGCTTCGTGCCGCAGGCGAGCGACGAGGGCATCGTCGACTTCCTGCTCACCGCCGCGGCCATCGGCATGCTCTACAAGACCAACGCCTCCATTTCGGGTGCCGAGGTCGGCTGCCAGGGCGAGGTCGGCGTGGCCTGCTCGATGGCGGCCGGCGCGCTGGCTGCGGTGCTCGGCGCCACGCCCGCGCAGGTCGAGAATGCCGCAGAGATCGGCATGGAGCACAACCTGGGCCTGACCTGCGACCCGGTCGGCGGCATGGTGCAGATCCCGTGCGTGGAACGCAACGCGATGGGCGCCGTGAAGGCCATCAACGCGTCGCGCATGGCGCTGCGTGGCGACGGCAGCCACTACGTGTCGCTCGACGCCGTGATCCGCACCATGAAGCAGACCGGCGAGGACATGAAGGCCACCTACAAGGAAACCTCGCTGGGCGGACTGGCTGTGAACGTCGTGGAGTGCTGAAGGCGCGAGGCTGCGTCAGAATGCGAGGCTCGTCGCGCCGGGCCCCGCAGCCCCCAGGTTCCCACGTCGTTTCCAAGGCGCACGACTTTCAGGAGTCGAGATGCCCATGGCCGGTCTTTCGCGCTGTCTCTTGCCCGGCGCGTTTCGCAAGGCACTGTCTGCCGTGCTGCTGTGTGCCGCGCACGCCGTGCCCGCGGCCGGCGTGTTCCCCGCCGGGCAGTGGGCCACCCCGAACGCGGCGGAGCCCAGCCGCTGGTCCGAAGCGAAGCTCCAGGTGGCCGATGCGTTTGCCGCATCGATCAAGTCCGACGCCTACCTCGTGATCGACAAGGGCGTGCTCGTGCATGCCTACGGCGACATCGACAAACCGATGAACCTGGCCTCGGTGCGAAAGAGCGTACTGAGCGTGCTCTACGGCATCCACATCGGTCGCGCAGAGATCGACCTGGACCAGACGCTGGGCCAGCTCGGTATCGGCGACAAGGACGGGCTCAGCGACACCGAGCGCACGGCCACCGTGCGGCAGCTGATGCAGTTGCGCTCCGGGGTCTACCATCCGGCCGCCTACGAGACCGACGAGGCCAAGGCCGAGCGGCCGGCCCGGGGCAGCCATGCCCCCGGTGCGTTCTGGTACTACAACAACTGGGACGCCAACGTGCTGGGCACCATCTTCGAACGCCGCACCGGACGCAGCGTCTTCGAGGCGCTGAAGACGGACCTGGCCGAACCGCTGCAGTTCCAGGACTTCCGCTATCCGCAAGACACCGAGTCCAGGCTCGAACGCAGCTCCGAACATCCGGCCTATGTGATGCACCTGTCGGCGCGCGATCTGGCCCGCATCGGCCTGCTGATGGCGCGCGACGGCATGTGGCAGGACAAGCGCATCGTCCCGGCCGGCTGGGTGACCGAAAGCACCACCTCGTACACGACCGTCGGACCGGGCTGGAGCGGCTATGGCTATCTGTGGTGGGTGCCGCTCAAGGGCTTCCCGTTCTGGCAGCGCGGGCCCCACCAGTTGCTCCTGGCCGTGGGCACTGGCGGCCAGTTCATGATGGTCGATCGCAAGCGCGACCTCGTCGTGGTGCACCGTGTCGACAACAGCAAGGGCTGGCTCCGACGCAGCGAGGTCCGTGTCGACCAGTTCGCCGTGCTCGCGTCACACATCCTCGCGGCTGCTCCCGTTGCCGCAACCCCTCCCTGAACACTGAAGGAAAGATGAGGCTTCCATGACCCGCTCCATCGCGCAGAAGCGCGCCGCCTTTCGCGCGCTTCACACCCAAGGCTGCTTCGTCATTCCCAACCCCTGGGACACCGGCAGCGCGCGCTACCTCGAAGGCCTGGGCTACAAAGCGCTGGCCACCACCAGCTCGGGCTTCGCGTGGTCGCGTGGCCATGCGGACGGGGCGCTGTCGCGCGACCAGATCCTCGCGCACCTGCGTGAACTCGTCGCCGCCACCGACCTGCCGGTGAATGCCGACTTCGAGAACGGCTTCGCGGCCGACGCACAAGGCGTGGCCGAGAGCGTGCGCCTCGCGGTCGAGACCGGCGTGGCGGGCCTGTCGATCGAAGACTCGACCGGCAACCCCGACGACCCGCTGTTCCCCATCGACGTCGCGGTCGAGCGCCTGCGCGCCGCGCGCCGGGCCATCGACGCCACGGGCGGCGACACGCTGCTCGTGGGCCGCGCCGAGAACTTCTTCGCCAACCGGCCCGATCTCGACGACGCCATCGCGCGATTGCGCGCCTACGCCGAGGCCGGCGCCGACTGTCTCTACGCGCCCGGCATCAAGACACGCGAGCAGATCGCGGCTGTGGTGGCTGCTGTCGCACCGAAGCCGGTCAACCTGCTGGTCGGCGGCATCAGCGAGCTCACGATGGCGGACATCGCCGCGCTCGGCGTGCGCCGCGTCAGCGTGGGTGGCGGCATGGCGCGCGCGGCCTGGGGCGGCTTCATCCGCGCCGCGCGCACGTTGGCCGAGCAGGGCCGCTTCGACGGCTTTGCCGATGCCACCGCGGGCACCGAGCTCAACGCTTTCTTCAAGCCGTTCGCAAGCTGAGGCCGTGGAGGCGCTGCTCGCCGAGATCCGCGCCTGCCGCGCGTGCGAGGCGCACCTGCCGCTCGGGCCGCGTCCGGTGGTGCAGGCGAGTGCCAGCGCGCGGCTGCTGATCGTCGGCCAGGCTCCCAGTCTCACGGTGCACCAGACCGGCCTGCCGTGGAACGACAAGAGCGGCGACCAGCTGCGCCGCTGGCTCGGCATCGACCGCGCCGTGTTCTACGACGCATCGCGCATCGCGATCGTGCCCATGGGCTATTGCTACCCGGGCCGTGGCAAGAGCGGCGACCTGCCGCCGCGCAAAGAGTGCGCGCCGCTGTGGCACGACCGCCTGCTGGCGCAGATGCCGCACATCG
The DNA here is from genome assembly GCF_003581445.1 of Acidovorax cavernicola. Taxonomy (NCBI): domain Bacteria; kingdom Pseudomonadati; phylum Pseudomonadota; class Betaproteobacteria; order Burkholderiales; family Comamonadaceae; genus Acidovorax; species Acidovorax cavernicola. Next base: position 48,453 of record NZ_QXMN01000028.1, read on the forward strand.
CGCTCACGCTGCTCATCGGGCAGTACGCGCAGCGGCACTTCCTGGGCAAGACCGCGCGCGGGGGCGTGACGGAGACGGTCGAGGCCTTCGCCGACTACGCGCCGCGCTTCATCCCGCTGCCGCACCCGTCGCCGCGCAACACCGCCTGGTTCCAGCACCACCCGTGGTTCGAGCGCGACGTGCTGCCGGTGCTGCGCAAACGCGTGCAGCAGGCGTTCAGCGCGCCTTCTTTCGAGGGGCCGACGGCCGCCTAGGCGGCTTCGCTTCGAGCACCAGCTCGGCCGGCAACGCATCGTTCCACGACTCGGTGAAGTAGGCGCGGTCGCTCGGCACCAGCTGCGGCAGCACTTCGCGCAGCAGGTCCAGCGAGCGCTCGGCGGCCTTCAGGTCGCCCGCATGCGCCGCGTACCAAGCGTGCTCGAACAGCAAGCTGCCTTGTTGCAGACCGGGGTAGCGGCGTCGCCCGGCCTGGTGATCGGCCAGCCGTGCCTGCGCCACGTCGACCCAGCGCGCGGGCCAGTTCGCGGCGTCGAAGGCATCGGCGAGCGGGCCCGCGAGCTTCGAGACGGCGGCCGGGTCGAGCGGCTTCTGTGCGCGGAACTGCGCCAGCGTGGGCTGCTTGTCGGGCTTGCAGTGGCCGCGCGCGATGCGCATCAGGTAGATCGCGTTCCATGCGGAGCGGCCCTGTCCGTCGGTGTGGCCGCACAGCCATTCGCTGAAGGCGATCCATTGCACCGCGCGGCGCGTGGTGTCGGCAGGGCCGTCGTGGGCGAGGGCGGGCAGGTCGGACAGCCCCACGCGGTCGAACAGCCACGCGGCCATGCCCATGTTGGCTGCCACGTGCTGCGCGGCGTCGAAGGAGTGCGATTCGAAGGCCGCCGCCAGCGCCTCGCCGAAGCGCTGCAGCGACTCTTCGGCCAGCGCGGCGGCGGCGGGGCGGTCGTCGGCGGCCAGCGCCAGTGCGCGCGAGCGGCAGGCCAGCGCCCACAGGTTGCACCATTCGAAGCGCACGTCGGGGTGGTGGCGCAGCACCAGCGCGCGCGCCGGGTCTTCGGCCATGCCGCCCAGCAGCGACTGCGCCAGCGGCAGGTCGCGTGCGGTGTAGGCGCACCAGGCCGAGACGATGCACTCCATGGCGCCGAGGTAGTCGTTGCCCGCCACGTGGTGCGCGAGCCGCTGCTTCTTGAGCGCCTGCAGCCGCCGGCGCGCCTGTTCGTTGTCGCCCAGCCGGCGCCACAGCATGGCCTCGTTGAGCGTGACCAGCGCGCGCTGGAAATCGCTGGCGGCCAGCGTGCCGGCCAGGCGGATGGCTTCGAGGGCGCTGCCTGTGCCGTTGCTGCCCGCGACCGGCGACATCAGCCGGCCTTGCCGCGCGGCTTGCTGCGAAGCGACGAGCTGCTCCCAGAAGGCCGCGTCCTGCAGGTGCACGGCGTCCGGTGGCGTCATCGCGCCGGCCGTCTGCGGCTTGCGCGCGCGCAGGCCGAGGAAGGAGGCCACCTCGGCGGCGGTGGCCGGCCGGTCTTCGACGAGCAGGCGCAGGCGTTTCGCCTCGGCGGCCGGCAGCCAGAACGGGCCCTGGCTGCGCCGTTCGGCATTGAGAAAGCGCGGTTCGCGCTGGAGGTCTTCGCCCCAGCCGACGTCCAGGCCCCAGGCCTTGAAGTCGCGGAAGGCGCGGCTCACGACCATGCGCAGCGTGCTGGCGTCGGACACCTCGCCGCGCAGGTCGGCCAGCCGCACGACGCCGCCGCCGTGGGCATGGGCGTGCTGCATGCGCACCAGCAGCCACAGCGACTGGAAGGCTGCGCGCCGTCCGTCGACGGACTGCGGGGAGGTGAGTTCGATGGAAAGAAGGGCAGGGGCGGTGGTGGAGGGCACGCCCCGGATTGAACCTCAAATCGCGCGCGCCTTCCTGAAGAAAGCGCGAGCGGGGTTCAGTGAGTCAATAGCGGTTGCGGTCGACCAGCTCGGGCACTTCGCTGCGGCCGATGCCGAGGTCGCGAAGGTCGTGGTCGCTCATGCCGGCCAGCAGTTGCACGTCGTCGCGGGTGCGGCGGCGTGTCACGGCGCGGCGGCGCCAGTTGTGCAAGGCATGCAGCAGGCGTTGATGAAAAGACGTGGGCTTCGGCGCGGTCACGATGGGCTCCTGGTTGGGGTGCGCTCATCTTCCGGCGGCTCGTGATATTGTGGAAGTTGAGATTTCTGACCCCTTCAATCAGCATTCCTGATGCGACAGCTCAACCTCGACCAACTGCGCACCCTCATCGCCATCGCCGACCTGGGCACCTTCTCGGCGGCGGCGCAGGCGCTGCACCTGGCGCAGCCCACGGTGAGCCTGCACATCAGCGAACTCGAAGCGCGCCTGGGCGCGCAGCTGGTGGTGCGCGGCAACCGCCGCGTCACGCCCACGGCGGCGGGTGCGTCGCTGGTCGAGCGCGGGCGCAAGCTGCTGCGCGACACCGACGAGGCGGTCGAGGCCGTGAAGCGCCAGGCCGAGGGCCGCACCGGCCGTGTGCGGCTGGGCACCTCCACCGGCGTGGTGGTCGACCTGTTGCCGCAGGTGCTCGAGGCGCTGGGCGTGGGGCATGCGGGCATCGACGTCGAGGTCAGCATCCTCGGCTCGTCCGAAGCGATGGCGCGGCTGGCGGCGGGCACGCTCGACATCGGGCTCGTCGCCATGCCGCAGCCGCCGCTGAACGACCTCGTCGTCACGCCGTGGCGCACCCAGCCCATGATGGCCTTCGTGCCGCCGCGCTGGCAGGCGCCCAAGCGGGCCACCCCGGCCTGGCTGGCGGCGCAGCCGCTGATCTTCAACGACGCCACCACGCACATGTACCGCCTGTCGATGGAGTGGTTCGCGGCGGCCGGCTTCGCGCCGCGCGCGCGCATCGAGCTGAACTACGACGCGGCCATCCGCAGCCTCGTGGCGGCGGGCTACGGCGCGGCGTTGCTGCCCTTGCAGCAGACCACCGACGCCGCGCTCAACGAGCGCATGCAGATCCTGCCGATCACGCCCAAGCTCACGCGCCGCCTGGGCATCGCGCACCGGCAGCGCGCCACGCTCGATGGCGTCACGCAGAGCGTGCTGAAAGTGCTGACGACATTCCGCCAGCTCTGAGCTCCGAGTAGCGCTCAGCCCGCTCCGGGCTTGTTGCCGCGCGCGCCGAGCGACAGGATCTCGTTGGCATTGACGATGGCTGCGGCGATGTCTTCCATGGTGGTGCGCTTGCTCATGGCCTGTTCGCGGATCAGGTCGTGCGCCTGGCCTTCCGACACGTCGTGCGTCTTCATGAGGATGGTCTTGGCCTCGGCCAGCTGGCGCACGCCGAGCAGCTTGGCTTCGGTCTTGCGCAGGCGCCGCGCGAGCGAGCGGCTTTCCTTGTGCGCCTCGCGCGCGACCACCAGCGCCGACAGAAGCCCGAACGAGCGCACCGGCGACGGCAGCACGGCCTTGGCGCCGATTTCGAGCACGGCCTCGACGATGGTCGGGTTCTCGTAGGTCACGACCGCGATGACGGCCGGTGCGTCCTCGCTCTGGGTCCACTCGAAACGCAGGTTGATGAAGTCGGGCCGCACGGCCATGAAAGCCACGTCGATGCCCTCGGGCAAATGCTGCACGGGCGGCCAGAAGGCCTGCACCTGGCAGCCGATGCGCTGCAGTTGCTGGGTGAGCTGTCGGCCGTCCGCGTCGTCGGGGTGGATCACCGCGATCTTCAGCAGCCGCAGCTCCTTGAGCTGTGGTGGCGTCACCCGCAGGGTGTGTCGCTTGGGGGCGTTGCCGTCCACGCTCAGGCCTTTCGCGCGACGTGGGGGAACGCAGGCGTTCCAGGAGTGCGGGCCGTCATCCTAGAGCTCCAGCGTGTCGAGCTTGGCCGTCCAGTCGCCCAGCGAATGGGTGACGAGGTACGGGTCCGGGTACACCGCGCGCGTGGCCTGCCGGACGATGGTGAACTGGCCTTGCGCATCGACCCGGCCGATGCGCGGGTACAGGCAGGTGTGGTGGTTGGTCGGGTCGATCTTCACGCGGCCCTGCGGCGCATCGAACTCGCTGCCCAGGATGTGCGGCAGGATCTCCGCGATGCCGTCCGTGCCCGCCTGCCGGAAGGCATTGGCGAAGATGTGCATCTGGAAGTACGAGGCCTCCCAGCACAGGTTGGGCACGCAGCCGTCGCCGAAGCGCGCGCGCAGCCGTGCCAGGCAGCGCTGGTTGGCGGGCGAATCGATCGACTGGAAATACGGCGCCGCCGTGAAATGCCCCGTGGCCACGCCCGGGCCCATCTGCGAGATCTCGGCCTCCGAGGTGGTGAGGCTCGAGATGGGCATCGTCTTCGGGTCGAAGCCGGCCTCGGCGTACGCGCGGTACAGGCTGGCGGTGGAATCGCCCACCACCGTCGAGAAGATGAAGTCGGGCCGCTTGTCGCGGATGTCGTCCATGATCGCGCGGTAGTCCTTCTCGGTGGCGTCGAGCGCCACGTAGCGCTCGCCGAGTTTCTCGCTGCCGGGGCGCTGCATCACCAGCTCGCCCATGATGCGGTTCGACTCGTAGGGGTAGATGTAGTCGGAGCCGATCAGGTACACGCGCGAACCGAAGTTCGTGGTCATGAACTCGGCCAGCTGCACGCTGTTCTGGTTGGGCGCGGCGCCCGTGTAGATCACGTTGCCCGAGTACTCGAAGCCTTCGTACAGCGTGGGGTAGAACAGCAGCTTGTTCCACTTCTCGATCACCGGGATCACGGCCTTGCGGCTGCTCGACATGTAGCAGCCGAAGATCACGTTCACGCGGTCCTGCACGATCAGCTTCTCGGCCAGCTGGGCGTAGCGCACGGGGTTCGATTGCGGGTCGTAGCGCACGGCCACGAGTTCGCGGCCGTCGACGCCGCCGGCCGCGTTGATCTCCTCGATGGCCAGCAGCGCGCCCTGCAGCTGCGACAGGCCGATGGTCGAGGTGACGCCGGTCTCGGAATACAGAATGCCGACGCGAAGAGGGTCCCTGTCAGCCACTGGGGTGTCTCCTGGATGTGTGGACCCTCATTGTGTGCTCCTCCGAGGCGCTCTTCATTCGGTCGTTCGCTCAACGTGCGGCGGCCAGCCGCGTGCTCATGCGGGCCAGCCGCGCGGGCAGGCTGCGCGCATCGTCGGCGATGCAATAGTTGCGCCAGCCGAAGATGCGCCGCACATAGGCGTCGGCCGCACCGTCCACCGCGATGCAGGCGCTGCGCACGCCGGCATCGCGCGCCTCGGCCACGGCCTGACGGGCGTCTTCGATCAGGTAGTGAGGGTCGTGCACGTCGATGTCCGACGGCGCCCCGTCGGTCACCAGCAGGATCGCGCGCGGCCCCGCGGGTTCGGCCTGCAGGTGCGTGGCCGCATGGCGCAGCGCGGCGCCCATGCGCGTCGAGTAGCGCCCGTGCACCGCGCCGATCATCGCGCGCGAGGGCGCGGCCAGCGGCTGGCCGAATTCGAGCAGGCGGTAGTAATACACCTCGGCGCGCGTGTTCGACGAGAAGCCGTGGATGGCGAGCCGGTCGATGCCGCGCGCGTTCGAGGCGGCCAGCAGCAGCGCGGCCTGCTTCTCCAGGTCGAGCAGCGACACGGCGCCGTCGCCGTGGCCCGGGTCGTTGGCCGACTCCGAGAGATCGAGCAGCACCAGCACGCTCGACGGACGCGGGCCCTTGCCCGGGCGCATGAACAGCCGCGCATCGGGCCGCAGCCGCAGGCGGCGATCGACCAGCACCTCGATGGCGGCGTTCAGGTCGATGTCGTCGCCTTCCCACTGGCGGCGCAGGCGGTGCGTGCGGTCGAGGTGGCGCGCGCGGGGCAGGGCGAGCGGCGCGATGCGCTCGTTGCCGGGCGCGGTCGGCGTGCTGGTTGAACCCAGGCCCTGCCATGCGGGCAGCTTCTCGATCACCGTGCACCAGTCGGGGCGCAGGCGCTCCTGCGTGCGGTCCCACTCGGGGTAGGTGTAGCGGCCGAGTTCCATGTCGGCGAGGCCTTCAGGCGGTGCGCCGCTGCCTTCGTTCGGCGCATCGGAGGGCGGCGGCGGTCGCGCGCCGGTCTGTTGCAAGGCGATGGCTTCGTCGGGCGGCGTTTCGGCTTCGCCGAAGTCCCACAGGTAGCTGTTGTCGTCGCGCCAGGGCATGGGCACGACATGGTCCTGCGGCTCGAAGCGCACGCGCATCTGGCCGAGGTCGTTGGCCAGGATCGAGGCGCCCGCGCGGAAGGCGTCGTAGTCGTCCAGGCCCGCGCGGGCGACGGTCTCGTCGAACAGGCGGCGCGCCTTGTTCACCCAGTGGTTGTCGTCCTGCGCGTCGGGGCACAGCAGCACGCGGTCCATGCGCGCGACCAGTGCGGCGAAGCGCAGGTCCAGCGGGTCGGGCGCGGGCGGAAGTGCGGCGATGAACCAGCCGTGCAGGCCTGGGAAGTCGCGACACAGCAGCCGCTCGGTGCGTGCATCTTCCAGTGCCGAGACCACGGCGATCCCCATGGGCTTGAGCATGCGCGCGGGCCGCGCCGGCGTCGAATGGCGCAGGTGCGCGACCGCATGCGCGACCATCGCGCGGTGCAGGGGCACGGCCTCGTCACCGTCGGGCAACAGCAGCCGGTGGCCCGTGAGCACGGCGCGCGCGCCGGCCAGCGGCTGCACGTCGACGTCGATGCCGGCCAGCCCGCGTGCCAGCAGCGACAGGGCGCCGTGCCCGTCGTTCATCCGAACTGCGCCTCGACAAAACCCTGCAATGCGCTCGCCATGTCGGGGTCGTCGGTGAGGGCGCGCGTCATCGTCATGTCGCAGCTCTCGCGCGGCGACACGCCGTCGCGGATCAGCACGCCCGCGTAGATCAGCATGCGCGTCGACACGCCCTCGTCGAGCCCGCGGTGCTTGAGTTCGCGCGAGCAATGCGCAATGGCCACCAGCTTCGCGGCCAGCGCAGGGTCGATGTCGGCTTCGTGCGCGACGATCTGCGCTTCGAGCGCGCCGTCGGGGTAGTCGAACTCCAACGCCGCGAAGCGTTGGCGCGTCGAAGGCTTCATGTCCTTCGCGCTGCTCTGGTAGCCGGGGTTGTACGAGACCACGAGCTGGAAGTCGGGGTGCGCGTGCACCAGCTCGCCCTTCTTGTCCAGCGGCAGGATGCGGCGCGCGTCGGTCAGCGGGTGGATCACCACGGTGGTGTCCTGCCGCGCCTCGACCACCTCGTCGAGGTAGCAGATGCCGCCGTGGCGCACCGCCAGCGTCAGCGGCCCGTCGTGCCAGGCGGTGCCGTTCGCATCGAGCAGGTAGCGGCCCACGAGGTCCGACGCCGTCATGTCCTCGTTGCACGCGAGCGTGACCAGCGGCCGCCCGAGCGACCACGCCATATGCTCCACGAAGCGCGTCTTGCCGCAGCCGGTCGGGCCCTTGAGGATCAGCGGCATGCGGTGCCGGTAGGCGTGCCCGTACAGCGCCACCTCGTTGCCCGTGGGCCGGTAGAAGGGCTCGGTCTCGATGCGGTAGCTGGCGAGCGGATCGTGGACGGGTGCGTTCATGGCGTGGCGAGCAGTTCCTTGAGGGCGTTGTCGATGAAGCGGGTGTCGACCGGGCTGCTGCCGCCGCCCGCGAAGTGGCCCCACACGCCGGGGATCGGGCGGCACTCGGCGTTCGGCATGTGCGACACCTCCCATTCGTTGTCGGCCACGGGAAAGTACAGGTCGCGCTCGGCGGGCATCACGAGCGCGCGCGCCTGGATGGCGCCCAGCGCTTTCTTGAAGTCGCCCTTGAACACCGGGTTGTCGCTGATGTCGCCGTGCCGCCACGACCACAGCATCGCGAGCAGGTTGTTCGCGTCCTTCTTGAGAAAGAAACCTTCCCAGTAGCCGACCAGGAAGTCTTCGAGCGAGCTGAAGCCCAGCTCGCGCCACAGCTGCTGCATGTAGAAGGGCTGCGACAGGCCCCAGCCCGCGTACACGCGGCCCACTGCACGCAGCCCCTTGCCCGGCGGGGTGGTGTACCAGCCGCCGTTCCACGCCGCATCGGCCGTGAGCGCGGCCTTCACGCCTTCGAGGAACACGATGTTGTGCGGCGCCGTCTTCGCCGAGCCGCAAAAGGGCGCGATGCGCTTCACCATCTCGGGGTACAGGCAGCCCCACTGGTTGGTCTGCTGCGCGCCCATCGACCAGCCCACCACCAGCGCCAGTTGCTCGATGCCGAACTTCTCGGTCACCAGCCGGTGCTGCAGCGTCACGTTGTCGTAGAGCGTGACGTTCGGAAAGCGCGCCAGGTTGTAGGGCTCGGGCGTGTTGCTGGGCGAGGACGACAGGCCGTTGCCCATCATGTTGGGCACGATGATGAAGTACTTCGCCGGGTCCAGTGCCATGCCCGGTCCGATGAGCCATTCGTTGTCATGGTGCTGGCCCGAGTACCAGGTCGGGTAGACGATGGCGTTGCTCTTGTCGGCATTGAGCGTGCCGTAGGTCTTGTAGGCGAGCTTCGCACCGCGCAGGGTGGCGCCCCGCTGCAGAACGACGTCGCCGAGCTCGAAGATGTCGTAGTCCATTGAGGGACGGCTCAGCGGTGCTTCGCGGGCTCGTTCGGGATGCCCTCGATCGGGCACTCGGGCGTTCCCACGGTGCTGCGCGTGAACGACTCGACCATCTCGCGCGTGCCCTCGGGGTCGTTGATCCACTGCGTGTAGAAGTTGTAGGGGCAGGCCGCCACGCCCTTGTCGCCGTCGCCCGAGTTGATGGTGCCGGTGTAGCCGCGGTGCACCAGCTTGAACAGATGGTTCTGCGACTGGCCGTTTTTGCGCGCATCGCGGATCAGCCCCATCGACAGCTCGGCATAGTTGATGCCCATCTCTTCCTCGCCGCATTCGCCGAGCGTGCGGCCGTCGAAGCCGATGAGCGCCGAGTGACCGAAGTACGAGTACACGCCGTCGAAGCCGGCCGCGTTGGCCACCGCCACGTAGGTGTTGTTCATGAAGGCCATGGCCTTGGACACCATGATCTGCTGCTCCTTGGCCGGGTACATGTAGCCCTGGCAGCGGATGATGAGTTCGGCCCCGCGCATCGCGCAGTCGCGCCAGATCTCGGGGTAGTTGCCGTCGTCGCAGATGATGAGGCTCATCTTCATGCCCTTGGGGCCTTCGCTCACGTAGGTGCAGTCGCCCGGGTACCAGCCCTCGATCGGCACCCACGGCATGATCTTGCGGTACTTCTGGACGATCTCACCCTGGTTGTTCATGAGGATCAGCGTGTTGTAGGGCGCCTTGTTCGGGTGCTCCTCGTGGCGCTCGCCGGTGAGCGAAAACACGCCCCACACATTGGCGCGGCGGCAGGCGTCCGCGAAGATCGCGGTCTCCTCGCCGGGAATGGCCGAGGCGGTGTCGTACATCTCCTTGGCGTCGTACATGATCCCGTGCGTGGAGTACTCGGGAAAGATCACCAGGTCCATGCCCGGCAGGCCTTTCTTCATGCCGACCAGCATCTCGCCGATCTTGCGTGCGTTGTCCAGCACCTCGGCCTTGGTGTGAAGGCGGGGCATCTTGTAGTTGACGACCGCGACGCCGACGCAATCGTTGCTGCTCGAAATATCACCATGTCTCATGACGCTGCTCCTGAAGGGGTGGTTGGGAAAGAAAGGGATTCAGACAGTGAGGAAGGACCGGACCTTGTCCTGGTCCAGCGTGGCGCGCGCCTCGTCGTGCACGATGCGGCCGCGGTCGATGACGAGAAAGCGGTCGGCCAGGTCGAGCGCGAAGCTCAGCACCTGCTCCGACACCACGACGGCGAAGCCGCGTTCGGCGCGCAGCACGTTCAGCGTCTGCGCGATCTCCTTGATGATCGAAGGCTGAATGCCTTCGGTGGGCTCGTCGAGGATCAGCACCTTCGGCTCGGAGATCAGCGCGCGCGCAATCGCCAGCATCTGCTGCTGGCCGCCCGAGAGGTTGCCGGCCTTGCGCTGCTTCATGTCCTTGAGCACCGGGAAGAAGCGGTAGAGGTAGTCGGGCACGGTGCGGTGGCCCGAGTTCGCGGCGCCCGAGAGGATGTTCTGCTCCACCGTGAGCAGCGGAAACACCATGCGCCCTTGCGGCACGAAGGCCAGGCCCTGCGCCACGCGCTGGTAGCTCGGCAACGACGTGAGTTCGGTGCCGCCCAGGCGGATGTGGCCGCCGCGCGCCGGCAGCAGGCCGATCAGCGACTTCAGCAGCGTGGTCTTGCCCATGCCGTTGCGGCCCATGATGGCGACCGCCTCGTCGGGTGCGACGCGCAGCGACACATCGCGGATCACGTGCGACTCGCCGTAGGCCACGTTGAGTTCGGAGACTTCGAGCATGTGAGTTTCTCCTTCGCTCAATGACCGAGGTACACGTCGATCACGCGCGGGTCGGCCTGCACCTCGGCGGCCGTGCCTTCGCTGAGCAACCGGCCCTGGTGCAGCACCGTGACGCGGTGCGCGATGCGCTTGACGAAGTCCATGTCGTGCTCGATCACGACCACCGACTTGCCCGTGGAGATGCGCCGCAGCAGGTCGCCCGTCTGCTCGCGTTCGCGCGGGCTCATGCCGGCCACGGGCTCGTCGAGCAACAGCAGCTCGGGCTCCTGCATCAGCAACATGCCGATCTCCAGCCACTGCTTCTGTCCGTGGCTGAGCTGCCCGGCGCGGTGGCCCAGGCGTTCGGCCAGGAAGACCTGCTCGGCCATCGCGTCGATGCGCTCGCGCACGGCGGGCGTGCGGCGAAAGGTCAGCGACTGCAGCAGGCCGTGCATGCGCGGCAGCGAGATCTCGAAGTTCTCGAGCACCGTGAGGTCTTCGTACACCGACGGCGTCTGGAACTTGCGGCCCACGCCGGCGCGCACGATCTCGTACTCGTTCAGGCGGCCCAGGTCCTGGCCGTTGAACAGCACGCGGCCCGCGCTCGGCTTGGTCTTGCCGCACACCATGTCCAGCAGCGTGGTCTTGCCGGCGCCGTTCGGGCCGATGATCACGCGCAGCTCGTTGCGTTCCACCGAGAGGCTCAGCCCGTCCACGGCCTTGAAGCCGTCGAAGGACACGGTGAGGTCCTCGATGCGCAGGATCTGTTCGTTCGACGGCGGCACCGCCGAGGCGGCCTGCGGCAGCGCGCCGTTGGGCATCGTCATCGTCGCGTTCATGGCGCCACCTCCGCAGCGCTTCGTCGTGAAGGACGGCGCATCAGCTTCTCGCCCAGCCCCGCGAGCCCGTTCGGCATCGCCCACACCACGAGGATGAACACCGCGCCCAGCACGTACAGCCAGCCCTCGGGAAAGGTTTCCGACAGGTACGACTTGAGAAAGCCGATGAGCAGCGCGCCGATCACCGCGCCGGGAATCGACAGCCGTCCGCCGACCGCCGCGTAGATCACCATCTCGACCGAGGCCACGACGCCGATCACGCCCGGTGCGATCAGCCCCACCTGCAGGCTGTAGAACGCGCCGCCGATGGCCGACAGCACGGCGGCCACCGCGAACACGAAGGCCTTCATGTGCGCCGTGTTGTAGCCGCTGAAGCGCACGCGGTCTTCCTTGTCGCGGATGGCGATCAGCAGCTTGCCGAAGCGGCTGCGCACGATGGCGAGCGACACCGCCATCACCAGCGCGATGGCCGCCACCTCGACGAAGTAGATCGTGCGCTTGGCCTCGTCGCCCGCGATGTCCCAGCCCAGCAGCGTGCGGAAATCGGTGATGCCGTTGGCACCGCCGGTGTCGCCCTGCTGGCCGACCACCACCACCGTGAGCGTGAGCGCCAGCGACAGCGTGACGATCGCGAAGTACACGCCGCTCACGCGCCGCTTGAAGATCGCGTACGAGAACACGTACGCCAGCACCGCCGGCACCACGAGGATGCCCGCGACCGTCCAGCCCAGCGAGTGGAAGGGCTGCCACCAGGCCGGCAGCTGTTCCACGCTGCTCCACACCATGAAGTCCGGCAGCTCGGGCGCGGAGGCTTCGAGCTTGAGGAACATCGCCATCATGTAGCCGCCCAGGCCGAAGAACATGCCCTGGCCCAGGCTCAGCACGCCGCCGTAGCCCCAGGTGAGCACCACGCCCACCGCGACGAACGCGAAGGCCAGGTACTTGCTCACGAGGTTGAGGCGGAACGCATCGAGCGTGAGCGGCAGCACCACGGCCAGCAGCACCAGCACCGCCGCCATCGCGCCGATGTCGCGCTTGCGTTGAGGAGAAAGACCGTGCATGCGTTCAACTCCTCGAGCGCGTGGCGAACAGGCCGTTGGGCCGGAAGTACAGCACCGCGATCACCAGCAGCAGGATCGTGGCCTTGGCCATCGAGCCGCTCATGAGGTACTCGAGCCAGGTCTGCGACTGCGCGATGGCGAAGCCGGAGAGCGCCGTGCCGATGAGGCTTTGCACGCCGCCGAACACCACCACGATGAACGAGTCCACGATGTACAGCTGGCCCGTGCCGGGGTTGGTCGAGCCGATCATCGTGAACACCGAACCGGCGATGCCCGCCAGGCCCGAGCCCAGTGCGAAGGTCATCGCGTCGACGCGGTGCGTGTCGATGCCCACCGCGCCGGCGATGGCGCGGTTCTGCGTCACCGCGCGCACCTTCAGGCCCCACGGCGTGCGGTACAGCAGCAGGTACACGCCGACAGCGACGAGGGCCGTGAGCCCGACGATGAAGATGCGGTTCAGCGGCAGCTGGATGCCGGCCGTGGGCTCCCACGCCCCCGCCAGCCACGAGGCCAACGGCACGCTCACTTCCTGCGCGCCGAAGATCGAGCGGTAGGCCTGCTGCAGCATGAGGCTCAGGCCCCAGGTGGCCAGCAGGGTGTCCAGCGGCCGGTCGTAGAAGAAGCGGATGAAGCCCCGCTCCAGCACATAGCCGAACGCGAAGGTCACGGCGAACGCGAACGGAATCGCGGCGAACAGGTACAGGTCCATGAAGCCCGGCGCGTAGTGCGCGAAGAAGCGCGCCGCCAGGTAGGTCATGTAGGCGCCCAGCGCCATCAGCTCGCCGTGCGCCATGTTGATGACGCCCATCAGGCCGAACACGATGGCCAGCCCGATGGCCATGAGCAGCAGGATGGTGAACAGGCTCACGCCGTTGAACACCTGCATCACCGCGATGTCGAAGTTCATCGCGTTCAGACCTTCGGGAAGGGGTTGGGCTCGACCAGCTGCGGCGATTCCCACACGATGTCGAACTGGCCGTCGGGCCGCGCACGGCCCACGCGCACCTTCTTCCACACGTGGTGGTTGGTGGCATGGATGCGCACCGTGCCTTCGGGCGCCTCGATCTCCACGCCGCCGGCGGCGGCCGTGACCTTGTCGACGTCGAAGGACTTGGCCTTCTCCACCGCCAGCTTCCACAGGTACACGCTGTTGTAGGCCACCTCCATCGGGTCGCCGATCACGCGGTCCTGCCCGTACTTGGCCTTGAAGGCCTTCACGAACTTCTCGTTGGCCGGCGACTTGATGCTCTGGAAGTAGCCCATGCAGGCGTAGTAGCCCGCGGCGTTGTCCTTGCCGATGCCGTCGATCTCGTTCTCGGACACCACGGTCGACAGCAGCACCTGCTTCGTACCGTCCAGGCCCGCCGCGCGCAGCTGCTTGTAGAAGGCCACGTTCGAGCCGCCCACCACCGTGCTGTAGATGCAGTCGGGCTTGGCGGCCTTGATCTTGTTGATGATTGACGAGAACTCGGTGTGGCCCAGCGGTGCGTACTCCTCGCCGAGCACCTTGCCGCCGGCCTTCGCGATGGCCGGCTTGGCGATCTTGTTGCAGGTGCGCGGGTAGATGTAGTCGGAGCCGACGAGGAAGAAGTTCTTGCCCTTCTCGCGCGCCATCCACTCCACGGCGGCGATCACCGATTGGGTGGCTTCCTGCGACGGGTAGAACACGCGCTTGTCCTGCTCCTGGCCCTCGTAGTAGGTCGGGTAGAACAGCAGCCCCTTGGCCTGGTTGAGCACCGGCAGCAGCGCCTTGCGCGAGGCCGAGGTGTAGCAGCCGATGATGGCCGCGACCTTGTCGCGCTCCAGCAGTTTGCGCGCCTTCTCGGCGAACACGGAGTTCTCGCTCGCGCCGTCCTCCACCACGGCCTCGATCTTCTTGCCGAGCACACCGCCCGCGGCGTTGATCTCTTCGATGGCCAGCTTTTCGGCATCGACCAGCGAGGCCTCGGCGATGGCGATGGTGCCCGAGAGCGAGTGCAGCAGGCCGAGTTTCACGGTGGCGCCGTCCTGCGCGCGGGCCAGGCTAGCCACGCCGCTGGCGGCACCCAGCACGATCATCGAGCCGCCCGTCTTCGCGATCTGGCGGCGGTTGAAAGCGTTCGTCATGTCAAATTCCTTTGCTTTGGTTTTGTGCGAGTCATCAGGAACATCCGACCTTCGGAAGCCGTGCGCCGGGTGTCTCCTCCCGCCGCGCGGCCCCTGCAAACGAGCGCTGTGCTGCCAGTGCTTTTTCTTCGGGCAAAGCTGCGCCACCGGATGACGCGCATCCGTTTTGAAAAGGCGTTGTTGCGACCGAAAAAACAAAAAAGCCCGAACCGGTGGTGAAACCGATTCGGGCTTTATTGCCCGACACCTCGCCGGCAGCACTGGCAGCGGGCGTCGTATGACTGGGAACGATTGCTCGTTGGGGCGGATTCTTCTCGTCTCACCCCCGCGTGAACATACGCTGTTTTGCTAATTGGCGAAAGTGCGGCGCGTGTGCTATTCGCGCGCAGCGCCTGCAGGCGTTAGAGGAGGTCAGCTGCGCGGGCGCGCGTAGTCCGACTCGATCCACGCCGTCGCGCTCGAGGCCGTGAGCCTGAATGCAGGCGACACGTTCACGCTTGCCAGCTCCGAGTCATCGGCATCGTCATAGGCCGTGAGCGTGGCCGAGGGGTTGTCTTCGTCGGGCACGATGGACAGCGCCACGCGCACGCGCTGGTCGTTGCGGGCGGTGACCGTCACGCTCTTGTTGAGCGTGGCGTGCAGCTGTTGCTCATGGCGGCGGATCACCTCGGCGGCGGTCTTCACCAGCGTGTGGAAGGCGGGGGTGTCCAGCGGCTTGGGGTTCTTCTTGTCGCGGCCCATGGTCCAGGGGCCGACGAGCGCGGGCTCGGGGTCGCCGTGGCGGGTCATCTCGACGGCCCAGCCGTCGTCTTCCTCGTTCTTGATGATGCGGGCGGTCCAGCGGTCGTCGCGCCAGAGGCGGTCTTCCTGCAGGGGGATGTGGTCGGGGGAATCGGTCGTCGTCATTCAGAGGGAAGCTTTGGATCTTGCGCGGGGCATTGTCGCCCGGGCCGCAGGCGCCGCTGCCGCGTCAACGTACTGTTGCAAGCCCTCGACCAGCGCATCGAAGGCCACGCGGCAGCGCGGACTGTGGCGCAGGTCTTCGTGCATCGTGACCCAGGTCTCGAGCTTCAGCGAGAGGGCGCGCGGCAGCAGGCGCACCAAGGCCGCGTCGCGCCGCGCCAGGCCGACCTGGCACACGCCGATGCCCGCGCCCGCGCGGACGAGGGCCAGCTGCGCGAGGTCGCTGTCGGTGCGCAGCGCGAAGGTCTCGCGCGTGTAGCCCGTGGCCGACTTGAGCGACTTGATCGCATCGCGCACGAAGGCCGAAGGCTGGTCGTAGCCGATGAGCACATGCGCCGCCAGGTCGTCGGGCGTGCGCGGCGTGCCGTGGCGCGCGAGGTAGCTGGTGTGCGCATGAAAGCCCAGCTCGATGTGGCCGATGCGGCGCGCCACGAGCTGCGCCTGCCGGGGCCGCACCATGCGCACGGCGATGTCGGCCTCGCGCCGCAGCAGGTCCTGCACGCGGTTGGTCGACACCAGCTCGACCTTCAGCGCGGGGTGCGCCTCGCGCAGCCGCGCCACGATGGGCGGCAGCACCTCCACCGCGACCACCTCGCTGACCGACACGCGCACCACGCCGCGCACGCCGTCGCCCTGGCTGCTGGCCGCGCGCTGCAGCGAGGCGGCGGTGCTTTCCATGGCCTCGGCATGCGTGCGCAAGGCCAGCGCGACCTCGGTGGGCAGCAGGCCCACCTGCGAGCGCGTGAAGAGCACCACGCCGAGTGCCTCTTCGAGCGCTGCCACGTGGCGCCCTACGGTGGGCTGGGTGATGCCGAGCGCGCGCCGCGCCCGACAGAGAGCCCTCGCGCAGCACGCCGAGGAAGGAGCGGTACAGCTCCCAGCTGATGTTCCAGGTCATACGGAAATGTATGGCCGATGGGTCATGTTCGGCAATTCCATTCGAACCCCGTCCTGCCCAGAATTCGTCCATCGACCACTGTTCAGGAGCATCTCATGGCACGCAACGACAACACAGTTCTGGTGCTCGGCGCCACGGGCGGCATCGGCGGCGGGGTGGCTCGCCAGCTGCGCGATGCAGGCTGGCAGGTGCGCGCGCTGAAGCGCGGCGCCACCGAAGGCCGGCGCGACGGCATCACCTGGCTGGCCGGCGACGCGATGGACGCGCAGTCCGTGCGGCAGGCCGCGAAGGGCTGCGCGGTCATCGTGCATGCGGTCAATCCGCCGGGCTACCGCCGCTGGTCGGAACTGGTGCTGCCGATGCTCGACCACAGCATCGCCGCCGCCAAGGCGGAAGGCGCAACGCTCGTATTGCCCGGCAACGTCTACAACTTCGGACCCGATGCCTTCCCGGTGCTGGCCGAAGATGCGCCGCAGCATCCCGTCACGCGCAAGGGTGCGATCCGTGTCGAGGCGGAGCGGCGGCTGGAGGCCGCGAGCCGCGAAGGCGCGCGTGTGCTGATCGTGCGCTCCGGCGACTTCTTCGGCCCCAAGGCCGGCAACAACTGGTTCTCGCAGGGGCTGGTGAAGGCGGGAGAGCCGGTGAAGGCCGTGAGTTATCCGGGCAGCCCCGGCGTCGGCCACCTCTGGTCGTACCTGCCGGACGTGGCGCGCACGATGGTCGAGCTGCTGGCGCGGCGCGACCGGCTCGAGGCCTTCGCGTGCTTCCACATGGCCGGCCACTGGGACGCCGATGGCACGCGCATGAGCGATGCGATCCGCCGGGTCGTGGCGCGCCGCACCGGCGCCGAGGTGCCTGTGCGAGCCTTTCCGTGGGGGCTCACGGCGCTGGCAGCGCCCTTCGTGCCGACCTTGCGTGAGCTGCGCGAGATGCGCTACCTGTGGCGCACGCCCGTGGGCATGGACAACGCGAAGCTGGTGGCCTTTCTCGGACGCGAACCGCACACGCCGCTCGACGAGGCCGTCGAGGCTGCGCTGGAGGGCATGGGCTGTCTCAGCGCCCCGCCGGTGGCTGTGACCGCGTAAGTCTCAGAACACCGACAGGCCGGTGCGCGCCACGAACAGCTCCAGGGCCTTCATGCCCAGCAGCGAATTGCCGGTCGCGTCGAGCGCCGGCGACCACACGCACAGCGTGAGCTGGTCGGGCACCACCGCGACGATGCCGCCGCCCACGCCGCTCTTGCAGGGCAGGCCGATCGAGAAGGCCACGTCGCCGGCGGCGTCGTAGGTGCCGCAGGTGAGCATGAGCGAGTTGATGCGCCGCGTCTGCCGCTCGCCCGTGACCTCGGGCTCGCCGGCAATCGGGTGCGCGCCGTCGCGGCACAGGAAGGCCGCGGCGCGCGCGAGCTGGCGGCAGCTCATGCGCAGCGCGCACTGGTGAAAGTAGGTGTCGAGCACCTCGGCCACGTCGTTGTCGATTTTGCCGAAGCTCTTCATGAAGTTGGCCAGCGCGACGTTGCGAAAGCCCGTGTCGGCCTCCGACTGCGCCACCTCGCCGTCGAAGGCGATGGGCTCGCCGCACAGGCTGCTCATGAGCCGGAGGATGTCCGTTTTGGCACTCCCGCCCTTGGCTTTCGCCTGGCTCACGAGCCGGTCGGCCACCGCGATGGCGCCGGCATTGATGAAGGGGTTGCGCGGCTTGCCCTGCTCGTTCTCCAGCTGCACCAGCGAGTTGAACGGGTTGCCCGAGGGTTCGCGCCCGATGCGCTCCCACAGCGCGTCGCCCATGCGTTGCATGGCGAGCGTCAGCGTGAAGAGCTTGGACACGCTCTGGATCGAGAAGGGCGTCTCGAAGTCGCCCGCGCCGGCTTCCTCGCCGTCGCAGGTGCGCAGCGCGATGCCGAACTGCCGCGCGTCGATGCGCGCCAGCGCGGGGATGTAGCTGGCCACGGTGCCGCCCTGGCCGAGCTGGGGCCGCAGGATGGCGACGATCTCGTCGAGGACGGGCTGGAATCGGGTCGGGGTCTTCGTGCTCATGCCAAGCGTTGTACCGCAGGCCGCCGGTTCACCAGCACGATGCCCAGCGCCACGCCGATCAGCGCCACCACCAGCTGCAGCGTCAGCGGCTCCTTCAGCAGCGCCACGCCGAAGATCAGCGCGAACAGCGGGGTGAGAAAGGTGAAGGACGACATCTGCGTGGCCGGGTAGTGCCGCAGCAGCCACATCCACGTGAGGTAGCTCGCGAAGGCGCCCACCACCGTCTGCAGCGCGATGGAGGTCCAGGCCCAGGCGGAGTACGAGAAGCCCCAGCTCTCGCCCAGCGCGAGCGACAGCACGGGGCACACGGCGGCGGTCACGGCCACCTGGTAGAAGAGCGTCTTCTCGGCGCTGGCCGTGGCCAGGCGCGTGGTGCGCAGCGTGAGCGTGGTCAGGCCCCAGAGCATGCCGGCCGCCAGGGCCATGCCGTCGCCGATGAGCTGCGACGAGCTCATGTGGCCGAAGCCCTCGCTGAAGGCCAGCACCACGCCCGCGAAGGCGATGAACAGGCCCAGCCACTGGAAGCCGCGCAGCCGCTCGGCCGGCACCCAGCGCGGCAGCAGCAGCGACACCCAGAAGGGAGCGGTGTAGAGGAACACCGTGAGCCGCGAGGCGCTGGTGTGCTGCAGGCCCAGGTAGATGCCGGCGAATTCGCCCGCGAACAGCAGGCCGGCCAGCAGCCCGGGCCACAGCGTGCCGTCGCGCTCGAACAGCGGCACGCGCCGCACCGCGCACCACAGCCACAGCAGCGTGACGGCGCCGACCATGCGGATCGAGGCCTGCCACAGCGGCGGCACCTCGGTCACGGTGGTCTTGATGAGGATCTGCTGCAGGCCCCAGAACGCGCAGCAGACGATGAGCAGGCCGATGGCCAGGGAGTCGAGGTGGGTCTTGCGCTGGATCATTCGCGGTCAATCGGTGGCGACAGCGGCGGCAAAAGGGCCGCCGAATTCATCCGATGATCGTATCCCGTCGGCGCAATCGCCGTGCGGCGTCGCTCAGTGTCCGGCCTGCGGGTAGGGCGGCTGGCCGCGCGTGCCCACCATCAGGTCGGGCACCACGGTCTCGACGTCGGGCACGGTGCGCGCCGCGCGTTCGAGCCTGCGGGCCAGCGCGGCATCGGGCACGCAGCCCTGAAGGTAGACCCAGCGGCGCTGGATGGTGACCCACACGCTGCCCCGGCGCACGCCCGGCACCGCCTGCAGGGCGGCGCGCACCTTGGGTGCGAGCGGCTTGTCGTAGCGGTAGGCGTTGCTGTCGGTGCACTTGCCGGCGAGCCAGCAACTGGTGCCGCGCTCCAGCCGCGAATGGGTTTGCGCGCGGCGCTCCTCGGCGGTGTAGTAGGGGCCCTGCGGCATGGCGCAGGCGGGCAGGCCGGCCGACACCTGGAAGAACGGATCGTCGAACCAGTTCTGCCGCAGCGGCGATGGCGGCTCGGACGTGCCCTGCGCCGTGGCGATCCGCGCGGCGAGCAGCAGGACGGCCAGCAGCGCGGGGTGCTTCACAAGGGATGCTCGGTATAGAAGCGCCCGCCGTGGAACAGCAGCGGCGAGGCGTCGGCGTCGTGCGTGCAGCGCTCCACCTCGCCCACGAAGATCACGTGGTCGCCCTCGTCGTAGCGGCTGCGGTTGAAGCACTCGAAGCTCGCAGCCGCGCCCTGCAGCACCGGCGCGCCGCCCAGGCCTTCGGTGTAGGCCACGTCGGCCCAGCGGTCGATGTTCTTGGTGGCGAAGCGCTCCGCCAGCGTCTTCTGGTTGGCCGCCAGGATGTTGACCGCGTAGTGCGAGCCGGCGCTCAGCGCCGACATCGAGGCGGCCGCGCGCGCCAGGCTCCACAGCACCAGCGGCGGCGCGAGCGACACCGAGTTGAACGAGTTGGCCGTGAGCCCGACCAGGCTGCCGTCGGCCGCGCGCGCGGTGACGATGGTCACGCCGGTGGCGAACATGCCGAGTGCCTTGCGGAATTCGCCGGGCGAGAAGGTGGGGGGCTGGGCCCGGCGGGAGGTGGTCACGGGAGAACTGACGGCAAGGCGGTGAGCGGCGGAGGAAGGGACATTTTGGCTCAGCCACCATCGCCGCGTTGGAACGGGTCCATCAGCTCGGTCACGAGGCGGGCATAGACCGTGGCCGCAGGCGAGGGCGTGCGCCCCGCCAGCGTCACCAGGCTGTAGTGGGTGCGCATGCGCGACAGGCCGGTCACGGCGAGCGGCACGAGGGCTTCCGTCTCGGCGTCGAGCCCCGGCGCATGGGGTGCGTGAGGCGCAAGGATCACGGCGTTGGCGGTCAGCGCCAGGTGCCGCAGCGTGCCCAGGTCGTCGCAGGTCAGGTTGAAGACGCCGCGATCGCCGCGGTGGTCCAGCTGCCGCTCGAACAGCGCCGCCACCTCGATCGGCAGGCGCGGGCCGGCCACGGGGTGTTCCATGACCTGTGCCAGGGTGACCTTGCCGGGCGTGTCCAGCAACGGGTGCCGCGGTCGCACGAAGAAGGCCACGGGCAGGTCGGGCAGTCGCGTGAGTGTCAGGCCCGACTGCGCCTGCAGATCGCGCGTGTCGGCGACGAACAGGTCGAGCTGACGCCGGTGCAGGCGCTCGCACAGCGTGGCGGTGTCGGCCACTTCCATGCGCACCCGCAGCCGCGGGTGCTGCCGGGTCATCAGCGACAGCGCCGAGCGCCCCAGCGTGCCGGCCGCGAACGGCCCCAGGCCGACGGCGAGCGAGCCGAGGGACAGGTCTTCGAGCTGCTGCACTTCCTGCTGGATCTGCCGCGCGTCGGCGACCAGCTCGCGGGCCCGCGCCAGCACCAGCTCGCCGGCCTGCGTGAAGCGCACGGTGCCGTAGGCGCGGTCGACGAGGCGGGCCTTCAGCGCCTGCTCCAGCGCGTCGATGCTGCGCGACAGCGCGGGCTGCGACAGGTGCACCGCCTGCGCGGCGCGCCCGAAGCTGCCTTGCTCGGCAAGGGCGATCAGGTGCTGGAGGTGGCGCAGCTGCATTTTGCGTTTTGGTTAAAAAGCAAGATCACATTTTGCATTTGCCAAGGGGTTGAGCGCTTCCGAGAATCGGCCACCGCCTCCCGGTGCGTCCCTGCGCCCGGTCGTCCGACAGACCACAACCCCGAGACATCGATGACCCGCATTGCTCCTGCTTTCCCCGCCCGTTTCTCCCTGGCCCTCGTCGCCTGGGCCTGCGCCTTCACCGCCACGGCGCAGCCGGCGGTGGCGCCCAAGGCGGCCGAGCCCGTCACGCTGAAGGCCAATGCCGACATGGCGAAGACGCTGCCCTTTGCCAACCGGCAGGACTTCGAGGACGCGATGCGCGGCTTCATCGGCACCGTGCCCGATGCGCTGGTGACCGGCAGCGGCCCGCGCCCGGTCTGGAACATGAAGCCCTACGACTTCCTGAAGGCGAACGAGGCGGCCGACACGGTCAACCCGAGCCTGTGGCGGCAGGCGCAGCTCAATGCCATCCATGGCCTGTTCAAGGTGACCGACCGGGTCTACCAGGTGCGCGGCTTCGACCTGGCGAACGTCACCATCGTCGAAGGCGACACCTCGCTGATCGTGATCGACCCATTGCTGGCCGCCGAGACCGCGCGCGCCGCGCTCGAGCTGTACTACCAGCACCGCCCGAAGAAGCCGGTGGGCACGGTGATCTACACGCACGGCCATGCCGACCATTTCGGCGGCGTGAAGGGCGTGGTCAGCGAGGCCGACGTGGCCGCCGGCAAGGTGCAGGTGATCGCGCCCTCGGGCTTCATGGAGTCGGCGGTGGCCGAGAACATCCTCGCGGGCAACGCGATGAACCGGCGTTCGCAGTACCAGTTCGGCACGCTGCTGCCGCCGGGCCCGCGCGGGCAGGTCGACACGGGCCTGGGCAAGGCGCTGGCGCGCGGCAGCGTGACGCTGATCGCGCCCACCTCGACGGTCGAGAAGACCACCGAGGAACGCACCATCGACGGCGTGCAGATCGTGTTCCAGCTGGTGCCGGGCTCCGAGGCGCCGTCCGAGATGCTCATGTACCTGCCGCAGTTCCGCGTGCTCAACATGGCCGAGGACGTGACGCACAACATGCACAACCTCTACACGATCCGCGGCGCCGAGGTGCGCGACGGGAACCTGTGGGCCAAATACATCGACGAGGCGCGCGTGGCCTTCGGCGACAAGACCGACGTGCTCATCGCGCAGCACCACTGGCCCACCACGGGCAGCGCGCGCGTCGTCGACCTGC
The DNA here is from genome assembly GCF_003581445.1 of Acidovorax cavernicola. Classification (NCBI taxonomy): domain Bacteria; kingdom Pseudomonadati; phylum Pseudomonadota; class Betaproteobacteria; order Burkholderiales; family Comamonadaceae; genus Acidovorax; species Acidovorax cavernicola. Next base: position 70,860 of record NZ_QXMN01000028.1, read on the forward strand.
TCAAGAAGCAGCGCGACATGTACAAGTTCATCAACGACCAGTCGCTGCGCCTGCTCAACCACGGCTACACGGCGTCCGAGATCGCCGAGACGCTGCGCATGCCCGCGAGCCTGGAGCAGGAATGGTCCACGCGCGGCTACTACGGCACGCTGCGCCACAACGCGAAGGCGGTCTACCAGAAGTACCTGGGCTGGTACGACGCCAACCCGGCCAACCTGAATCCGCTGCCGCCGGTGGCGCAGGCGAAGAAGACGGTCGAGTACATGGGCGGGGCCGACGCGGTGGTGGCCCGTGCGCGCGAGGACTTCAAGAAGGGCGAGTACCGCTGGGTGGCCAGCGCGATGAGCCAGGTGGTGTACGCCGACCCGGCGAACCGCGCGGCGCGCGAACTCGGCGCCGATGCGCTCGAGCAGCTCGGCTACCAGTCGGAGGCGGGCACCTGGCGCAGCGCCTACCTGGTGGGCGCAATGGAGCTGCGCAACGGCGTGCCGAAGATTGCAGGCGGCAGCAGCGCCAACGCCGACACGCTCAAGGCGGTGAGCAACGAACTGTTCTTCGACTTCCTCGGCGTGCGGCTCGACGCGGCCAAGGCGGAGGGCAAGAAGCTGGTCATCAACTGGAACTTCACCGATTCGAACCAGCAGTTCGTGCTGACGCTGGAGAACTCGGCGCTGACCCACATCGCCGGCCGGCAGCCGGACGCCGACGCCACCGTGACGCTCAGCCGCGCCACGCTCGATGCCGTCACGTTGAAGGAAACGAGCTTTCCCGCGGCGATGCTCACGGGCAAGGTGAAAGTCGACGGCGACCGCGCGAAGCTGGCGGAGCTGATGTCGATGTTCGACACCTTCGAGCCGATGTTCCCGGTGGTCGAGCCCCGCGCTCAGCCGAAGAACCAGTAGCAGACCGCAATGGCGGCCACCACGCCCGCCAGCTCGGCCAGCAGCGCGCAGGACACGGTGTGCCGCGCGCGCTGGATGCCCACGGCGCCGAAGTACACGGCCAGCACGTAGAAGGTGGTCTCGGTGCTGCCCTGGATGGTGGCGGCCACCAGCGCGGGAAAGCTGTCGACGCCCTGCGTCTTCATGGTCTCGATGAGCATCGCGCGCGCCGCGCTGCCCGAGAAGGGTTTGACGAGGGCCGTCGGCATGGCGTCGACGAAGCGCGTGTCCCAGCCGCCCGCCTGCACCAGCCAGCGCAGGCCGTCGAGCGCGACATCGAGGGCGCCCGAGGCGCGCAGCACGCCCACGGCGCACAGCATCGCGACGAGGTAGGGCAGCAGGCTCTTGGCGATGTCGAAGCCTTCCTTCGCGCCCTCGATGAAGCATTCGTAGACCTTGATGCGCCGGATCGCCCCGGCCGCCAGGAACACGATGATCACGCCGAACAGCGTGAGGTTGCCCAAGAGCGACGACAGCGACGCGATGGCCGCAGCCGACAGCGTGCCCAGCAGCGCCATGAAGCCGCCCAGCGCCAGCGCGCCCGGCACCAGGTAGGCCAGCACCACCGGGTCCCACAGCCGCAGGCGCTGCGCCACCGCCACCGTGAGCAGGCCCACCAGCGTCGAGGCGCTCGTGGCCAGCAGGATCGGCAGGAACACCAGCGTCGGGTCGCTCGCGCCTTGCTGCGCCCGGTACATGAAGATGGTGACGGGAAGCAAGGTCAGTGACGAGGCGTTCAGCACCAGGAACAGGATCTGCGCGTTGGTGGCCGTCACGGGGTCGGGGTTCAGGCGCTGCAGCTCCCGCATCGCCTTCAGGCCGATCGGCGTGGCGGCGTTGTCCAGCCCCAGTGCATTGGCCGCGAAGTTCATCGTGATGAGCCCGAGCGCCGGATGCCCCGCCGGCACGCCCGGCATCAGCCGCCGGAACAGCGGCCCGAGCAGGCGCGCGAGCCAGCCGACCAGGCCGGCGGCCTCCGCGATGCGCAGGAAACCCAGCCACAGCGTGAGCGTGCCGAACAGCAGCACCATCACCTCGACGGCCAGCCGCGCCATCGCGAACAGGCTCTCGATCAGCGCCGCGAACACGGTCGGGTCGCCGCCGACGAGCCACCGTCCCAGCGCTGCGAGCGCCGCCACCCCGAAGAACCCCAGCCACAACCCGTTGAGCACGCGTCTTTTCCTTCTTTTCGTTTGCTGCTGTGTGCGCCGCCGATCATAGGGCGGCGCTACAGTGCGACCCATGGCCGCCGCCTTGTCCCGCCTCCGTCGCTTCGTCGTCCTGATGTCGAGCGGGCTGGCCATCGCCTGGCTCGCGGGCTGCGCCAGCCTGCCGCCGCCGCAGGCGCACCCGGTGCTCACGAACGCGATCACCGACGTGGCCGACACCGACCTGGGCCGGCTGGCCGCCAAGGACGCGCCGCAGGGCAGCACGGTGCCACTTTCGGGTTTCCGTCTGCTGCCCGAGGCCGCGTTCGCGTTCGACGCGCGCATCTCGCTGGCGCGGCATGCCGAGAAGTCGCTCGACGTGCAGTACTACCTCATCAGCAACGACGACGTCGGCCTGCTGTTCCTCAAGGAACTGCGCGAGGCCGCGGCGCGCGGCGTGCGTGTGCGGCTGCTGGTGGACGACCTGTACACGGCGGGCGAGGACGAGGTGTTCAGCACCCTCTCGGCCTTCCCGAACATCGAGGTGCGGCTGTTCAACCCGCTGCCTTCGCGCGCGGGCTCGCTGCCCGCGCGGCTGCTGTTCTCGCTGGGCGACTTCAGGCGCATCAACCATCGCATGCACAACAAGCTGCTGGTGGCCGACAACAGCTTCGCGGTCTCGGGCGGGCGCAACATCGCCAACGAGTACTTCATGCGCAGCACGGCGGCGAACTTCATCGACATGGACGTGCTCTCCAGCGGGCCGATCGTGCGCCGCATGTCCGAGGGCTTCGACCGCTACTGGAACAGCGACCATGCGTGGCCCATCGAGCGCATCGTGCCGCAGCGCCTGCCGCTGGAAGAGGCGCAGCGGCGCTTCGACGTGCTGGCGCGCGCGGCCGTGCCCGACGTGCCCATGCAGCAGCGCGACGTGCTGGGCAAGTCGCCGGTCGGCGAGCAGCTCACCACCGGCCGCATCGACCGCTACTGGGCGCCGGCCACGCTGTTCGTGGACGACCCCGACAAGATCACGCGCAAGCCCGAGGCGGCCTACGGCGGCAGCGTGACCGAGGGCGCGCTGGGCGTGATCCAGGCGGCGAAGCACGAGGTGAAGATCGGCTCGCCCTACTTCATTCCGGGCCCGCGCGGCATGGCGATGATGAAGACGGCCATCGAGCAAGGCGGGCGCATCACGGTCGTCACCAATTCGCTGGGTGCCACCGACGAGCCGCTGGCCTACGCGGGCTACGAGCGCTACCGCGCCGACATGCTGAAGATCGGCGTCACCATCTACGAGATCGCGCCCACGCTCAGCGGGCGCTCGGGGCGCTTCGGCGATTTCGGCAAGTCGATCAGCCGGCTGCATGCCAAGCTGGCCATCATCGACGACGAGCGCTTCTTCGTCGGCTCGATGAACCTCGACCACCGCTCGGCCGCGGTCAACACCGAGATGGGGCTCGTGATCGACAGCCCGCTGCTGGTGAAGGACTACGACAAGCTCATGGGCGGCGAGCGCGTCAACCTGGGCTACCGGCTGCGGCTCGCGCCGGGCGGGCGGCGCGTGCAGTGGCTGGAATACGACGACGCCGGCGGCGACATCGTGCACGAGGACGAGCCCGGCGAATTCCTCTGGCTGCGCTTCAAGAACTGGCTGTTGCTGCCCATCGTGGGCGAGGAGTTGTTGTAGACCTTCGGGTTTGTCATGAGCTGTCCGGCGAGGTGCGTTACATTTCTATTTGAAATGTGAACTTTTGTCACCGAACTCTGGAGGCTTTGATCATGACCGTCCCCGTGCCGCGCGAGTCGACCGCGCCGCTTTCCACCAGCCGCCGCCGCGCCCTGTCCGGGCTGGCCGCCACGGCCGCCGCAGCCGGCGCCGGGCTGGGATTTCCGGCGTTCGCGCAGAACCGTGCGATCCGCATCGGGACGACCTTCGACAACAGCAGCGTGGAAAAGGCCAACGGCCAGGGGCTGTACCAGGGCTCCAGCGCGTTCTTCAACGCGCTGAACAAGGCCGGCGGCCTGCACGGCAGCAAGGTCGAGCTCGTGATGGCCGACGACACCTTCAAGCCTGAAGTGGCCAAGGCCAACGCGCTGGCTTTCGAGAAGGACAGCAGCGTGCTCGCGCTGGTGCACCCGCTGGGCACGCGCCAGACGGCCGAGGTGATGGACGCGGTGCCCGGCATGGCCGTGGTGGGCCCCATCACCGGCACCATCGCGCTGCGCAAGAAGACCTCGCCCAACACCTTCTGGGTGCGCGCCAACTACGACCAGGAGGTCGACAAGCTGGTGAGCACGGCCGCCGTGCTGGGCCAGACCCGCATCGGCCTCGTGCACTCGAACGACCCGCTGGGCCAGTCGGTGCTGGCGGCGTTCAAGAACGCGCTGGCCAAGGCCAAGCTGGAGCCGGCGGTGATCGCCACCACGCCCAATACCACGAGCATGGAAGTGGGCCCGGCCGCCGAGGCCATCGCCAAGGCCAAGCCGCAGGTGGTGGTGGTCGGCCTGGCGGGCACGGCGCCCGTGTTCCTGAAGGCGCTGCGCGGCGCGGGCAACAGCAGCTCGGCCTACGGCCTGTCGATCACCGCGAGCGCGCTGTCGGCCATGGGCGATCTCGCCAAGGGCCTGGGCTTCGTGATCGTGGTGCCGTCGCCGTACTCGACCAAGTTCGAGATCGTGCGTCGCTACCAGGCCGACATGCTGGCCAACGGCACCAAGGACTTCTCGCTCACCAGCCTGGAGGGCTACATGAACGCCGCCGTGCTGGCCGAAGGCCTGCGCCGCGCCGGCCCTTCGCCGACGCGCGTCGCGGTGCTCGCCGGCATGGCGAGCATCGAGAGCTTCGATCTCGGCGGCGTGAAGATCAACTACGGCCGCTCCAACCGCGAAGGTGGCCAGTTCGTGGACGTGGCCGTGATCGGCAGCCGCGGCCAGATGCTGAGCTGATGCCGGCGATGCGTACCGCGCGCCGCGGCGCGCGGTAGCGCCTGCCGGTACGCCGGCACGCAGCGGGTCGTTTCGCGCGTGGCACTCCTTACAGTGCGGCCATGACCTTCGAACTCATCATGGCCCTCGCCCTGCTGACGCTGGTGCTGCTGGACCTGGCCCTGTTCTTCCTCGTGCGCTGGGCGGTGCTGCGCGAACACCTCGGCCCGCTAGCGGCCAGCCTTGTCTACGGCCTGTGCCTGGCCCTGGTGCCGTACACCGTGTGGTGGAACCTCGGCACCTACGTGCTGCTGGGGCGGAACACGACCTTCCTCGCACCCGCGGTGGACATCGGCCTCACCTTCCTCCTGTGGGTCTGCCTGTGCCTGTCGTGGGGCGCGAGCGTGATCGCTGGCGGCCTGGCCTCCTGGCGCTTCTTCGCGGGGGCGAGGCGGGTCGGCCTTCTGAACTGAGTGCTCAGCCGGCCGGCGCTTCGGCGATGCCGACGCCCAGCAGGCCTTCGAGCAGGTCCTTGTCGGCCGCGAGCGCCGCGCTCGGGCCCGCATGCACGACGGTGCCGCGCTCCAGCACGATCGCCTGGTGCGTCATGTCGAGCGCCAGCACCGGGTGCTGTTCCACCACGATCGAGGCCAGGCCTTCCGATTCGCACAGGCGCCGGATCGCCGCCGCCAGTTCTTCCACGATGATCGGCGCGAGGCCTTCCATCGGCTCGTCGAGCAGCAGTAGCTTCGGGTTGGTCATCAGCGCGCGGCCGATGGCGAGCATCTGCTGCTCGCCGCCCGAGAGCTGGTTGCCGTAGTTGCCGCGTCGCTCGCGCAGGCGCGGAAAGAACTCGTAGACCCGCTGCAAGGTCCAGCTGCCGGGGCGGGCGATGACCGTGAGGTTCTCTTCCACCGTGAGCGAGGGGAACACCTCGCGCTCCTGCGGCACCCAGCCCAGCCCCGCGCGCACGCGCTGGTGCGAAGGCCAGCGCGTGATGTCGGTGCCCTGCCAGCGGATCGCGCCCTGCATCACGCGGGTGTTGCCCATCAGCGTTTCGAGCAGCGTGGTCTTGCCCACGCCGTTGCGCCCGAGGATGGCCAGGCTTTCGCCGGGCCGCAGCGAGAAGTCGAGGCGGTCGAGGACCACGGCGTTGCCGTAGCCGGCGGTGACGCGGTCGAAAGCGAGTGCAGCTTCAGCCATGGTGATGCGAGCTTCCCAGGTAGACCTCGCGCACGCGCGGGTCGGCGCCGATCTCGGCGGGCGTGCCTTCGGTGAGGATGCGTCCGCCCACCAGCACCGAGATGCGGCGCGCGAAGCGGAACACGAGCTTCATGTCGTGTTCGATGAAGAGCACGCTGATGTCGGCCGGCAGCGCGGCGATGGCTTCGAAGAGTTCGCCGCTCTCGTCTTCCGGCACGCCGGCGGCGGGCTCGTCGAGCAGCAGGATGCGGGGCCTGGCGGCGAGCGCCAGCGCGATCTCCAGCAGCCGCTGCTTGCCATAGGCCAGCTCGGCCACGGGCACGTCGGCGAGGCTGTCGAGCTTCAGCGTGGCGAGCAGCGCATGCGCCTCGTCGAAGACGGCGGTGCAGCCCTTGAGCGGTCGCCACCAGGTGGCGCCCAGGCCTTCGCGCTCGCTGATCGCCAGCACCACCGACAGGAGCGGCGTGAGGCTGGGGAACAGCGTGTTGATCTGGAAGGTGCGCGCCAGCCCCATGCGGGCACGCTTGTCGCCGGGCAGGCGCGTGATGTCGCGCTCGCCGAGGTGGACGCTGCCGCTGGTGGGCTTGAACACGCCCGTGAGCAGGTTGATGAGCGTGGTCTTGCCGGCGCCGTTGGGCCCGATCAGCGCCTGCCGCGCACCGGGTTCGAGCGACAGGTTCACGTCGCTCACGGCCTGGAAGGCGCCGAAGCGGATGCCTAGGTTCTGCGTGCGCAGCGCGTGCGTGGTGCTGGATGTCATCGCGCCTTCCCCGTGCGGACCACGCGCGAGAGCGCGCCCATGATCCCGCCGCGCCCCAGCATGACGGCCGCGATCAGGAAGATGCCGAGCCAGAACATCCAGTACTGCGGGTTCATGTCGGCGAACCAGTCGTGCACCAGCATGTAGACGATGGCGCCGATGAGCCCGCCGTACAGCCGCCCGGTGCCGCCGAGCACCAGGATGATCAGCACCTCGGCCGAGCGGTTGAAGCTGATCGACTCGATGCCGACGAACTGCGTGGTCTGCGCCAGCAGCGCGCCCGCCACGCCGGCCACCGCGGCCGACATCGCATAGGCCATGCGCAGGCGGGCTTCCACCGGCGAGCCGATGGCCGTCATGCGCTTGCGGCTGTCGTGGATGCCGCGCAGTGCCAGGCCGAAGGGCGAGCGCAGCACCAGCCGCACGAGCAGGAACATCGCGAGCACCACGCCGAAGGCATAGCCGAACGCGGTCTTGCCGTAGAGGTCGAACTCGAACAGGCCCAGCACCGGCGCGATCACCACGCCCTGCAGGCCGTCGGTGCCGCCCGTGATGCCCGAGAGGCGGTTGGCCAGCTCGAACAGCAGCACGCACACGCCGATGGTGATCATCAGCCGCGTGAGGTCGGCGCCGCGCACCACGAGGTAGCTCAGCACGTAGCCGAGCAGGCCGCACACGGCGAGGGCGAACAGCAGGCCGGTGAAGGGCTCGCTCCAGCCGTACTTGGCGAGCAGGCCGGCCGCATAGGCGCCCGCGCCGAAGAAGGCGGCGTGGCCCACGGTGAGGATGCCCGCGTAGCCCAGCGCCATGTCCAGCGACACGGCGAAGAGCCCGAAGATCATGATCTGGCTCATCAGCGTGAGCTTGTCGGGCAACAGGAAGAAGCTGGCCGCGAGCGCGAGCCAGAAGGCGATTTCGGCCACGCGCAATTGCGTGGGCGAGAGGCTCAGCGGCTTCATGCCAGCCCCTTCTTGGCGACGATGCCGTTCGGGCGCACCAGCAGCATGACGATCATGAACACGTAGATGAGAAAGGCGCCCGTCTCGGGCAGGTAGTACTTGCCCGCCACGTCGACGATGCCGACCAGCAGCGCCGCGATGAACGGCCCGGTGACGGTGCCCGCGCCGCCCACGCACACCACCATCAGGAAGTAGACGAGGTACTTGAGCGGGAACGACGGCTCCAGCCCCAGCATGCCCAGGCTCAGCGCGCCGCCCAGGCCCGCGAGGCCGCAGCCCAGCGAGAAGGTCAGGAAGAACAGGCGCTGCACGTGGATGCCCGTGCCGCCCGCCACGCGCTGGTTGTCGACGGCGGCGCGCACCATCGCGCCGTAGCGCGTCTTGCCCAGGCCCAGCAGCAGCGCGACCAGCACGGCCACGCCGCAGCCGATCAGGAAGAGGCGATAGCGGCCCACCTCGAGGCCGAGCAGCGACACCTGGCCTTCGAGCGCCTTCGGCAGCGTGAAGGGCTGCATCGTCGGGCCGAAGAAGTAGGTGAACGCGGCGATCGAGACGAACACCACGCCGATCGACAGCAGCACCTGATCGAGCGGATGCGCGCGGTACAGCCGCCGGTAGAACACGAACTCCAGCACCGCACCCGCCAGCGCAGCCGCGATGAAGGCCGCGGCCAGCGAGAGCCCGAAGCCCAGGCCCCACTGGTTCATCAGCACGGCGGCCGCGTAGCCGCCCACCATCGCGAAACTGCCGTGCGCGAGGTTGACGAAATTCATGAGTCCCATCGTGATGGACAGGCCCACGCCGATGAGAAACAGGAGCATGCCGTAGGCCACTCCATCGAAGATCACGATACCCATGAATTTCCTGCTTGCTGCGTGCTGGCTGGCGTTGGCTTGCTTACTTGGGAGCGGCTTCCTTGGCCGGGTCCTTCACGCGCTCGAACTTGTCGAACTCCACGTTCACGAGCTGGCCGTTGGCACGCTCGGTCTTGCGGATGTAGACGGTCTGCACGATGTCGCGCGTGGCCGCATCGATCTCGATCGGGCCGCGCGGGCTCTCGAAGCTCAGGCCTTTGAGCGCGTCCATGAACTTGTCGCCGGCGGTGTCGCCCTTGGTCTTGGCCAGCGCCAGGTCGATGGCGGCCATGGTGTCGTAGGCGGTCACGGCGAAGTAGCTCGGGCGCAGCTTGGCGCCGTTGTCGGCGGCGAAGTCCTTCACGAACTTCTGGTTCTTCGGCGAGTTGTGCGCGAACGAGTAGTGGTGGCTGGTCACGAGGCCCAGCGCCACGTCGCCGGTGGCGTCCAGGTAGCTGTCGTCGGTGGCCTCACCGGTGGCGAAGAGCTTGATGCCGGCCTGCTCCATGCCGCGCTCCTTCCACACCTTGAGGAAGGCCGGCGGCATCACGCCCGAGGGGAAGAAGAAGAACACGGCCTGGGGCTTGGCGTCCTTGATGCGCTGCACGTAGGCCGAGAAGTCGGGGTTGTTCATCGGCGTGCGCACCTCGCCCGAAACCTTGCCGCCACCGGCGGTGAAGGCCTTCTTGAACGCGGTCTCGGCGTCGACGCCCGAGGCGTAGTCGGCGACCACGGTGTAGGCGTCCTTCACGCCCTGCTTGAGCATGTAGCGCGCCATCGGGTCGGTGACCTGCTGCACGGTGAACGACAGGCGCGCCACATAGGGCGAGCTGGTCGTGATGGCCGAGGAGGCGGCATTCATCACCAGCGTGGGGATCTTGGCCTGCGTGGCGATCGCGCCCACGGCGTAGGCGTTGGGGCTGAAGTCCAGGCCGGTGAGCACGTTCACCTTGTCGCGCACGATCAGTTCCTGCGCGATGCGCTTGGCGGCATCGGGCGCGGGGCCGGCGGTGTCCTTCTTGATGATCTCGACGGTGCGCCCGCCCACCTTGCCGCCGTGCTCCTTCAGGTACAGCGCGATGCCGGCGTCGAACTGGCGGCCGTAGTCGGCGTAGGGGCCGGAGTAGGTCGCGATGAGGCCGATGCGCAGCGGCTCGGCGCTTTGAGCCTGGGCGGCACCCGCCATGCCGAAGCCGGCGAGCAGCAGGGTCGAGAGGAGGGTTCTCTTGGTCATCGTCATCATGAAAAACGCCTTTCAGTGGGAGTGGAATGCGCCGCTCGGGCGCCGCTGGCTTGTAACCGGATGTTTGGCAGCGGGCGATGATGCCCGACGCGTTGGTCAGACCTGTGTATCGGGCACACGCACCGTGAGGCCATCGAGGGCCGCGCTCACGTTGAGCTGGCAACTCAGGCGTGAACTGGGCTGGCGCTCGGACGCGACGGCGTCGAGCAACGCGCTTTCCATGTCGTCGGGCGGCGGCAGCAGTTCGAGGAACGCGTCGTCGACGTAGACATGGCAGGTCGCGCACGAACAGCAGCCGCCGCACTCGGCGTCGATGCCGCGCACGTTGCCGCGGATGGCGGTCTCCATCACGCTGGCGCCGATCTTGGCGTCGACAGCGCGCGTGGTGCCGTCCTTGAGGATGTAGTGGATCGTGGGCATGAAGGCAGGGCTCAGAACATGTCGAAGTACTCGCGGTGTTCCCACTCCGAGACTTCGAGGTTGAAGCGGGCGATTTCCGCTTCCTTGATGTGGCACAGGTAGTCGATGAAGACCTTGCCCATCTGTGCGTTGAGCATCTCGTCCTGGCGCAGGCGCGCGAGGGCGTCGCTCAGCGAACGCGGCAGCTGTTCGGCCGGCGTTTCATACGGCGCGTCGGCCGAAGGACCGGGGTCGGTCTTGTGGCGGATGCCGTCCAGGCCCGAGAAGAGCTGCGACGCGAGGTACAGGTACGGGTTGGCCGTCGGTTCGCCCACGCGGTTCTCGATGCGCGTGGCGTTCTGCCCCGCACCGCCGAGCACGCGCAGCATCGCGCCGCGGTTGTCGCGCGCCCAGATCGCGCGGTCCGGCGCGAGCGAGAAGGGGCGGTAGCGGCGGTAGCCGTTGATCGTCGGGCTGGCCAGTGCAGCCGCACCCAGGGCATGGGCCTTCAGGCCGCCGAGGTAGTGCATGCCGATCTCGCTGAGGTCGCGCCCGCCCGGCTCGGGCATGAAGGCATTCACGCCGTCGCTCTTGCGGCGCAGCGACTGGTGCAGGTGCCAGCCGCTGGACATCACGTTCGGGATCTTCGGACGGCACATGAAGGTGGCGTGCAGGCCGGCGCGCTGGCAGATCTGCTTGATCGCGCTGCGCAGCAGCACCATGGTGTCGGCGGGCATCACGCCGGCTGTGGGGCCGAAGGTCAGCTCGAACTGGCTCGGGCCGAACTCGATCTCCAGCGAGCGCAGCGGCAGGCCGAGCGCGATGAGTTGCGAGCGCAGCAGCTCCATCAGCGTGTCGACGCGGTCGTAGCGCAGCTCGGTGAGGTACTGGTGGCCGTGCGAGAGCAGCGACACGCGCGGCGGCTCGCCGGGCTGGCCCGAGTCGGCCAGGCCCATGCGCGCGTCGTCGAGCTTGAAGACGTGGAACTCGACCTCGAGGCCGGCGATGAAGTCCAGCCCGAGCTCGTCGAGCTGCGTCACCGCGCGCTGCAGGATCTGCCGCGTTGCGAAGGGGCAGGGCCGGCCGTCGGCCATGTACGCGTCGCAAAGAATCCAGCCGGTGCGCGGCGACCACGGCAGGACCTTGAAGGTGGCGGGGTCGGCGACGATGGTGAAGTCCGCGCCGCCCTGCAGGCCCTCGATGGCGAAGCCGCCGCCCTGCGTGAACACGGGGAACACGGTCTTGTGCGAGGTGTCCTTGGCCAGCAGCGTGGAGGTGAGGTTCACGCCCTCCCACAAGGCCGAACGCGCCTCGGTGGCCACCAGCGTCTTGCCGCGCAGGATGCCGTGCTGGTCGGGCCAGGCGAAGCGGACCAAGTCTACCTCGCCGCTGTCGATGCGGCGCACCAGTTCCCTGGCCTGCGCGTGCTGATCGTCGGACCAGAGACCGAAGCGGTCGACGAATGTGTGGCTGCTGCTCATGGCCGTGCTCAGGCAGCCAGGCGGGCGGAGGCCCAGTCGGACTTCAGGCGTCGCGCGCGGTCGGCGTCCTGCCAGTAGGCCTCGGTGGCGGCTTCATCGACGACCTTGCCGATGCCGTCGATCGACGGCGGCCCGGTCATGGCGCTGGCCTGCGCGGCGTCGATGAGCATCGGCGCGGTCTCGCCGGCCAGCGTGGCCTCGATCGCCTTCACCAGCACGCGGCGGTAGGCAATGATGCCCTTGTCGGTGCTGCCCAGGTGCTCGCGCGTGCGGTCCTGGATGGCGCCCTGCGACTCCACCGCCCACTGGTCATGCACGTTGATGTCGTCGCCCATGCCGGTGTAGGTCTCGGTGAGCTGCTCTTCGATGCTGTAGCCGTAGTTGTTGCGCTTGTTCTTGCGCGAGGTGTAGTCGGGCAGCTCGTACAGCTTCAGGCGCTGGTCGCGCATCTGCTGCTTGTCGACCGGGCCGGTGAAGCTGGTGAACACGGCATACCAGTAGCAGTGCGTGTCGTCCACGGGCACGTGCCATTGCGAGATGGTCATCTCGGCGCTCATCGGGATCACGAAGGCCTGGGGGAACACCACGTTGGTCACGCGCACGTGCGTGGTGTCTTCGCTCAGCTTGCGCAGCGCCTTCAGGCGGAAGCCGTAGTCGGTGGGCTCCACGCTGATGTCGGGCCGGTCGTACTCGCGCAGCACCTTGGTGATCGGCATGTCGGAGTCGGCCGAGGCGCCGCGGAACTGCTTGCCGTAGCTTTCCGACGTGTCCTCATCCTCGAAGAAGCGGTGCAGGTACGAGGCGTGCGCGGGGTCGATGCCCACTTCGAGCGCCTGCAGCCAGTTGCACTCGAACAGGCCCTTGAACGCGAAGGTGTGGGTGTCGGGCGCGACGAAGCAGTCGAAGTCGGGGAAGGCCGGGGGCTCGCCCTCGCCGATGTACGCGAAGATCATGCCGGCCTTCTCGACCACCGGATAGGCCGACTGCTTGATGCGACTGCACAGCTTGCTGGTGGCGGGCTCGGCGGGGGTTTCCAGGCAGTTGCCCTTGGCGTCGAACAGCCAGCCGTGGAAGGCGCAGCGGATGCCGCCGTTTTCCAGCCGGCCGAAGGCGAGGTCGGCGCCGCGGTGCGGGCAATCGCGGTCGAGCATGCCGAGCTGACCGCTCTCGTCGCGGAACAGCACGAAGTCCTGGCCCATGAGCTTCACGGGCTTGACCGGGCGCGGGCCCGCCAGTTCGTCGGCCAGGGCCACCGGCTGCCAGTAGCGGCGCAGCAGCTTGCCGGCGGGCGCGCCGGGTCCGACGCGGGTGATGAAATCGTTTTGCTCGGCGCTGATCATCGTGCGGGCTCCATCGAGAGGTCTTTGTCAGAAGGCCTGCAGGCATTGCATGCAGTTGTATGCATTGTCTTGGTGATGTTTGACAAAGGTCAAACTTTCATCGACTTGTTTGCCCCGTTTTGGGGCTTGAAGCGGCCATATATAGGGTTAACTCTAGGATGCTTGTGTGTTTTTGACACATATTCAATTCGAGTGCATGCAACAACCGCGCCCGTTTGGCTATGCTGCGTGCAGTGGCGGGCGGGTCTCCTAGAATCCGCTCATTCATCCCCCTCTGCTGCCCTGGCGCCTTCCGATGGACTCCCAACAATCCCGCGTGCTCGTGCAACTGCGCGACCTGATCCTCAAGGGCGAATTCGTGCCCGGAGAGCGGTTGGCCGAGATCCCGTTGGCCGAGAAGCTCGGCGCCTCGCGCACGCCGGTGCGCCTGGCGCTGGCCAGCCTGGAGCACGAAGGCCTGATCGAGCAGTCGCCCAGCGGCGGCTACCAGATGCGCCGCTTCACCTCGCAGGAAGTGGCCGATGCGATTCGCGTGCGCGGCGTCATCGAAGGCTTTGCGGCCCGCCTGCTGGCGGAAGACGGCGTGTCGCGCCAACTGCTGCGCGACCTGAAGGACTGCCTGGAAGACGGCGACCGCGCCGTCAACAAGCCCAGCATGGAGATCGACGATTACGCCGCCTACGTCGAGATGAACGACCGCTTCCACAAGCTGATCCTCGAGGGCTGCGGCAACCTCGCGCTCAAGCGGGTGATGGACATGCTCGGCGGCCAGCCCTTCGCCGCGCCCAGCGCGATGCTGCCGATGCAGTCGTCGATGGAAGAGGGTCAGCAATGGATGCGGCAGGCGCATCGCACGCACCACGCGATGGTGCAGGCCATCGAGCGCGGCCAGGGGTCGCGCGCCCAGGCGCTGGGTGAAGAGCACGTCGAGATCGCCCGCATGAACCTCGACTACGCCCTGGAGCGGCCCGAGCTCGCGGCCGAACTCATGCCCGGCATCCGCCTCGTGGCCAAGGGGCGCACCGCCTGAGCGGCGGCGCCCGTCCGAGGATCAGTTGATCTCGATCAGCAGTTGGGGCTGGTACCCCTCCTGCTCCCCGTTGCTGCGGTAGCCCAGCGGATTGGCCACCACCCGGCAGCCGTCTTTCACATAGTCGAACGGGCAGTGCAGGTGGCCGTGCAGCCACAGCTGTGCATGCGGCAGCAACTCGTCGAGCGAATTGCAGAACCCCGCGGTGCCAGGCGTGAGTCCGTAGCGGGGATCGGCGCTCGCCAGGCTGGGCGCGAAATGGGTGATGGCCACGGTCGTGCCGTCATACGGCTGAGCCAGGGCATCGCGCAGCCAGGCCTGACAGGTGAGCGCTTGCTCTCTCATTTCGGCCGCCATGAAAGGCTTGCCGTTGCGCGTGGTGGCCATCTTCTCCAGATAGAAATCGGCTGCGCGCATCGCCTTGCCTTGCTTCTTGAGCGCTTCGGCCAGGCCGTCGCGGGGCTCGACCAAGGCGTCGAAGTCGGCCCACAGCGTGGTGCCGATGAAGCGGATGCCTTCGATGACCAGGGTTTCGCGCTCGAGCCAGAGGATGTCGAGCTCGTCGCACAGCGATCGCAGGCGGGCATGCGTGGCGTCGAAGTCGAGGTTGTCGTACTCGTGGTTGCCCGGCACATAGATCACTGGCGTCGGCCAGCCCTTGCGTGGCGAAAACCGGCCCAGGCCGAAGTCGGTGTCCGTCAGGCGGGAACCTTGCTGGTAGGAGCCGATGTCGCCCCCGAGTACCAGCAGGTCGGCGCCGGGGATGGGATCGGCATGGAAGCGCGGGTGGGATTCCAGGTGCAGGTCGGAGAGCAGTTGGAGCTTCATCGTCGGATCAGTCTAGGTGAATCGCACCATGCATGAGATGCATAACTTGGGGCTTGCTTTACTAGGGATTACCCTTAATCTAGAACCATCATCAATCACCCCGTCGCAGCCACGAGCCGCGCACCGTCATGTTCAGTCTTTTCGCCCAAGTGGCCCGCTTCTTCCGTTCGTCGTCGACCCAGACCCCCGCCAGCCACGCTGCCGCGCTGATGGAAAGCGCCGACAGCCGTGCCGGTCGTGGTGCGCACCACGCCCAGGAGCTGCGCGCCGCGGCTTCGGCCTGGCTCAGCGTCGTCAGGTAACTGACGGGGAGGCGCCGCCTCGTGCACGCCTCTTGAATCAAAGGGTCGGCCCCACCTGTCCGTGGACCGAGCCCGTGAACGCCGCGGCCGCCGAGCGCAGCAACGCCGTTCGCAACCATTCATGGGAATGTCCATGCTGGGCGCGCCGGTGCCAGATGGCATCCACGTGCACCGGTGGCTGATCGAATGGCAGATCGCGCACCACCAGTTGCTCCTCGATGCCGGTCACGCTCACGAAGTGACGCGGCAGCACCGCCAGCAGGTCGGAGTTCGAGACCACCCGTCCGGCGGTGAAGAACTGGTTCACCGTCACCGCGATCCGTCGCTCGCGACCCATGGCGCCCAGCGTCTGGTCGATGAAACCGTAGGGCCGCCCCGAAAAGCTCACCAGCAGGTGCCGCGCGGTGCAGTAGCTGTCGAGCGTCAGCGGTTCGGCCGCCAGCGGATGGCCGCGCCGCATCACACATACATATTGGCCTAGGTAGAGGCGTTGGGTCTCGAACGGCACTCCCACCCCCGACTGGCCGCGCGCCGCCAGGCTCGCAATCACGGCCGGAAAGTAGCCGATCGCCATGTCGACCTCTTCGTGCTCCAGCATGCGGCGCGGGTCGCGCGTGGTCAGCGGCAGCACGCGCAGCGAAATGGCCGGCGCTTCTTTTTCGGCGATCTTCACCAGTCCCGGCATGAGTTCGGCGGCCGTGGCGTCGGCCATGGCCAGCAGAAAGGTCGTGTCAGCGGTGCCGGCGTCGAATTCGCCCGGTGCCAGCGTGTGCTGCAGCTGGCGCAACGCGTCGCGCACGGTCGGCCAGAGCGCTTGGGCGCGCGGCGTCGGTTCCACGCCCGCGCCAGAGCGTCGCACCAACTCGTCGCCCAGCAACTCGCGAAGGCGGCGCAGCGAATTGCTCACGGCGGGCTGCGTGATCGACAGGTTGCGTGCGGCGCGCGTGAGGTTGCGCTCTGCCATCACCTCGTCGAAGACGCGCAGGAGGTTGAGATCGAATGTGCGGAAATTGACGTCCATCAGTCGTGTGAATGATAAACATCAGAAAGATAAAGTAGCCAAACACTGGGGTAATCCCTAATATCAGGACATCGGCCTTGTTCGCCACCACTGATTACCACTTGTCCCCAGGAGGGATGCATCATGACCAGCTTTGTCCACGTTGACCAACCCACCGAACATCCCGGCGTCCGTCGCGCTGAAGTTCTCTTCGGCCAGATCCAGGCCGCCCGTGCCGGCGCCAATGGCGCCCGTCCGCTGATCGCCCTGCTCGTGCTGGCCCTCGCGGCCGCCGTGCTGGTGGTTGCCGACAAGATCGTCTCCAACTGGGACGAAGGCGCGTTGCTCGCCGCATGGACTGTGTTCTGTGTCGCCGCCATTGCCTTGTTCGCGCTGTTTGTCGGTTCGGTGCGCCAGAGCAGCCTTGCCACGATGTGGCGCGAAGCCGCAGAGCGCCGCGCCGAAGCGCGCGCAGACGCCCGCTTCCTGGCGACGGCCCAGAGTGACCCGCGCATCATGCAAGAGCTGCAGGCTGCGGTCTGGCGCCAGCAGTCGGACGGCGTCGCGCCGGTCGAAGCCGTCGCGAAGGTCGACGCACTGGCCCGCATGAACCGTCGCTCGCAAGAGGTGCGCATGCCGACGCTGTACGAAGCGATGCGTCGCATGAACAGCTCGCGCTACTACTAAGCAAGAAGGCTGAGCCGAGCGCGGAAGTTCTCGGCCGCCTCGAGTTGGTTTCGGTGCCCGTCAGACGTATGTCTGCCGGGCACTTATCGTTTGGGGCTCAGGCGGCGCAGGTTGATGAGCGCCTCTGATGCCGAAGAGGTTTGACTGAGGCGCTGCGGGAGTTGCTCGATAGCGCCCTACGCCTTGAGGGTGTCGCCTCTATCTCTATATATGTAGAAGGGCTGGAGTGAGTCCGGTTCCTGGGAAGCGCTGAGCGAGATCGGGCGTTGCTTGGCGCGTCTCTAAGGCGAAGGACGGTTGCTTCTGCAGATTCTTTTCATCTTGTGCTGGCTGCGGCGCCAAAATGACATACACTAGAGGGCTTCGCTACTGAATACCTCTGGTGTTCGAAGCGATCGGGGCTCTCAGGAGTGCTGGTTGTGGATAGTGAAGAAAGTCTTCGAAAGTTGACGCGGTTTGAAAAAACAGTGCATAATCGAAGGCTT